>NZ_JBSFXE010000018.1:84530-144017 GCF_053595195.1 Kitasatospora sp. NPDC002522 | reverse complement strand
ATCTTCCCTATTTTTAGGTTTTTTATTTTTTGGTGTTTTTGTTGTTGGGATGCCCCGTGTGTTTGTTGTGGTTTTTTTTCTTTGGGGTTTTTTTTTTTTTTTTGGGGGGGGGGGGGGGGGGGGGGCCCCGGCGGTGCGCCGGGCCCGTGGCACGCGGGACTGACGAGGGGTCAGAGGCTGCGGGCGGTGATGTCGCCCTGGGCGGTGGTCGCCTGGATGTGCAGTGCGGTCTCGCCGGCGTTCGCCAGCGCGTTGTGGATCCGGCCGTGGCCGGTGCCCGCGTCCAGCGACGCCGACACCCCGGCGGCCGCGCCGACCTCGATGGCGCCCAGGTCGGTGCGCAGCACCAGGCTTCCGCGCACCGCCTCGGCGATCCGGATGCCGCCCTTGCGGGTGCTGACCTCGGCCGGGCCGGTCAGCCGGCCGATCTCCACGTCGCCGGACTGCAGGACCACCCGGCCGCCCGCCGCCTCGTCGAGCTTGACCGGGCCCAGCGCCACCTCGACGGCGACGTCGCCCAGGCGTCCGACGCCGCGGATCTCGCCGGCCGCCGCCTTCGCCTCCACCCGGGAGCCGGCGGGCAGCTGGACGGTCACCTCGACCGACCCGGACGAGCCCAGCAGCCGGTTCGCCGGCTCGGCCGCGGTCACCCGCAGCAGACCGTCGCGGTAGCCGATCTCGACCTGCTCGGCGGCCTTCACGTCCCGGCTCTTCGACGGGTCCGCGGGCCGCACGTCGACCACGCTGTCCGCGCGGTCGGCGGCGATGAACCGGACCAGCCCGGCCGGGACGTCCAGCACGACGGTGATCGGCGCGGGGGTGTCGAACTTCTGCATGGTGTGCTCCTTGGTTTCGCTTCTCTCGTTTCCGACTTCGCAAACGCTACGTTGCGTTCATGAACTCGGCAACGCCCTTGTTGCATCCAACTCCCATCACCGCAGGTCAAACTGGGGAAATCATTGCAATGCCCCTGAAGCTGAATGCAACACGGGCAGTGCGTTCGTTGCAATGGCCTGAAGGTGAACGCTATGCTGGGGGCAGTTCGGACCCAGGAAGGAGACCCCCGCGATGCCGGGAGGCAGGCTCACCCAGCAGGAACGCCGGCAGATCGCGCTGGGGCTGGCCGACGGCCACGCCTACGCGGAGATCGCCCGGCGGCTCGACCGCCCCACCTCGACCGTCACCCGCGAGGTGACCCGCAACGGCGGCCCGACCGCCTACCGCGCCGAACTCGCCCACGACGCCACCGAACGGCGGGCCCGGCGTGGGCAGTCGGCACCGCCCGAGACCGCCCCGTACGGCGCGGGACGCGACGCCGCGGCCCTGCGGGCGTACGAGGAGGCGTTCACCGCCGTGCTGGTGCAGTCGGGCGTGCCGCGGATGATGGCGCGGGTTCAGGTCGCCCTCTACACCACCGACACCGGCAGCCTCACCGCCGCCGAGCTGGTGGAGCGGCTGCAGGTCAGCCCGGCGTCGGTCTCCAAGGCGATCGCCTTCCTGGAGGAGCAGGGGCTGGTCCGCCGGGAGCGGGACGAGCGGCGGCGGGAGCGGTACGTGGTGGACGACGACGTGTTCTACCAGGCCACGATGGCCAGCGCCCGGGCCAACGCCCGGCTGGTGGAGACCGCCCGGCAAGGCGTCGCCGTGCTCGGACCCGACACCCCGGCGGCCGCCCGGCTGGAGAACATCGCCCGGTTCCTGGACTTCATCTCCGAGAGCATCACCCGCGCCGCCGAACAGGCCCGCGAGGTGCTCTCCGCCGGGCCCGCGCCGGGCGGGGAGGGCGGGAACGACTGAGGGGCCGTCAGCGACGGCCCCTCGGTTCGACGACGGCGGATCAGATCGACAGGCCCCGGCTGATCAGGTCGATCAGGGCGAAGCCGAACAGCGAGATGCCGACGAAGCCGTTGGTGGAGAAGAACGCCCGGTTGAGCCGGGACAGGTCGTTCGGCTTGACGATGGTGTGCTCGTAGACGAAGGCCCCGGCGACCACCAGGAGCCCCAGCCAGAACGCCGGACCGGCGTCGGTGAGCAGCGCGAACCAGACCAGCAGCACCGTGGTGAGCAGGTGGCAGACCCGGGCGCCGGTGATCGCGGCGGCGACGCCGAACCGGGCGGGGACGGAGCGGACCCCCTGGCCGCGGTCGGCGGCGACGTCCTGGCAGGCGTAGATCAGGTCGAAGCCGCCGATCCAGATGCCGACCGCGAGGCCGAGCACCACGGCGTCCCAGGACCAGGTGCCGGTGACGGCCAGCCAGGCGCCGATCGGGCCCATCGCCTGGGCCAGCCCCAGGATCGCCTGCGGGAAGTCGGTGAACCGCTTGCCGTACGGGTAGACCACCATCGGCACGACGGCGACCGGGGCGAGCAGCAGGCAGAGCGTGTTCAGCATCGCGGCGGCGCCGAGGAAGACCACCAGGGCGACCGCGGAGCCGAGGTAGGCGGTGCGGAGCGACACCGCGCCGGTGACGAGTTCACGCTGCGCGGTGCGCGGGTTCCGGGCGTCGATCTCGCGGTCGATGATCCGGTTGGCGGCCATCGCGAAGGTCCGCAGGCCGATCATGCAGACGGTGACCAGGAGCAGTTCGCCCCAGTGCACGTGCCGGTCGGCGAGGAACATCGCGGTCAGCGCGGCGATGTAGGCGAAGGGCAGCGCGAAGATCGAGTGCTCGATCGCGACCAGGCGCAGGAAGGCGCGGGTCCTGCTCGGCGGGGCCTCGAACGCGTCGGCGGTGGTCACAGTCCGTATTCCTTCCAGCGGCTGGTGACCCGGGCGGCGGTCGCGGGGTCGGAGGCGACCATCTCGGGCCAGCCGCCGTCGCGGGTGTAGCCCTCCTCGGGGAGCTTGCGGGTGGCGTCGATGCCGGCCTTGCCGCCCCAGAACTGCTGGTAGGAGGCGTGGTCCAGGTGATCCACCGGGCCCTCGACGACGGAGAGGTCGCGGCTGTAGTCGACGTTGCCCAGCGCCCGCCAGGCGACTTCCTGGTAGTCGTGCACGTCGCAGTCCGCGTCCACCACGATGATCAGCTTGGTGAGCGACATCATGTGGGCGCCCCAGATCGCGTGCATCACCTTCTGCGCGTGCTTGGGGTACTTCTTGTCGATCGAGACGATCACGCAGTTGTGGAAGCCGCCGGCCTCGGGCAGGTCGTAGTCGACGATGTCCGGGATGATCACCTTGAGCAGCGGCAGGAAGAAGCGCTCGGTGAACTTGCCCAGCGGGCCGTCCTCGGTCGGCGGGCGGCCGACCACGATGGACTGCAGGAGCGGGCGGCGGCGCATCGTGACGCAGTCGATGGTGAGCGCGGGGAACGGCTCCTGCGGCGTGTAGAAGCCGGTGTGGTCGCCGAACGGGCCCTCGGGCAGCATCTTCCCGGGCTCCAGCCAGCCCTCCAGCACCACCTCGGCGTCGGCCGGGACCTGCAGCGGCACCGTCTTGCAGTCGACCATCCGGACCCGCTCCCCCGCCACGAAGCCGGCGAACAGGTACTCGTCGATGTCGCCCGGCAGCGGCGCGGTGGCCGCGTAGGTCACCGCGGGCGGGCAGCCGAAGGCGATGGCGACCGGCAGGCGCTCGCCGCGCTTGGCGGCGACGGCGGCGTGGTTGCGGCTGTCCTTGTGGATCTGCCAGTGCATGCCGATGGTGCGGCTGTCGTGCCGCTGCAGCCGGTACAGGCCGAGGTTGCGGACACCGGAGTCCGGGTCCTTGGTGTGGGTCAGGCCCAGGTTGAAGAACGAGCCGCCGTCCTGCGGCCAGGTGAACAGCGCGGGCAACTGGTCCAGGTCGACGTCCTCACCGGTGAGCACGACCTCGTGCACCGGGGCGTCCTTGACGTTCTTCGGCGGGACGTGCGCCATCGAGGCGAGCTTGCCGAAGGCCTCGCGGAAACCGGTGAAGCCCTGCGGCAGCTCCGGCTTGAGCAGGCCGGCGATCTTCTCCGCGATGTCGTCCGGGGACTTCAGGCCGAGCGCCTTGGACAGCCGCCGCTCGGTGCCGAACACGTTCATGGCCAGCGGCATCGCCGAGCCCTTGACGTTCTCGAAGAGCAGCGCGGGGCCCTTGGCCTTCTGCACCCGGTCGACGATCTCGCCGACCTCCAGATAGGGGTCGACCTCCACCTTGATCCGCTTCAGGTCGCCCTCCCGTTCCAGCGCCCGGAGGAAGGAACGGAGATCGTCGTATGCCATAGGTGTCAGTATCCGACACGGGCTACCCTGAGCCCGCCAAGGGTCCCACCTGAGTGAAGTTTCGGAGCTTGCCGCTGTGCTGAGGATCGTGCCCGTGGTGGCGCTGCTGGCCCTGTGGGTCTGGGCGTTCATCGACTGCCTGACCACGCCCGACGACGAGGTGCGCCACCTGCCCAAGGTGGTGTGGGCGATCGTCGTCCTGCTCTTCCCGCTGGTCGGCTCGATCGCCTGGCTGCTGGTGGGCAAGGACCGCGCCACCGCCCGCCGCGCCGCGACGGCCCGCCCCGCGCAGCCGCCGACCCGGCCGGTCGCCCCCGACGACGACCCGGAGTTCCTGGCCTCGTTGAACCGCGACAACACCGGGGACCGGCAGCACCGCGAGATGCTCCGGCAGTGGGAGGCCGATCTCCGCCGCCGCGAGGACGAACTGCGTCGTGGGAGCGAGTCCGAGGGCGGCGAGGACCACCCCAAGGGCTGATCACGCCCTTTTGGCGCATCCCTACGATCCGAACGCCGTACGTACCCTCCGCACCTCGCCGCCGGCCCCCGTGCGCCCACCCGCGGCGCGGGCCCGGCGACGCCCGCTCCGACGCCCCGCTCATGGCGCTGACCTGCCAAATCGACCCCTCCAGGGGTGCCCGCGACCCCCACCGTCCGGCACCCGCCTCCGGCGACCCACGAGTAGCCCCGTGCGCCCCCTTCTGTGGGGCCTGTACAGCGAACGGCTTCCGACCTTGTACGGAACCGACGCCGAAACGGGACGGCCGGGACTCGTAGTGTCGTAGCAGGAGAGGTGTTCGCAGCCTTACGCGACCTTGGAGTGGTTCGAAATGACGGTCCTGCACGATGCGCCGGTCGGCGGCGAGACCCCGGCCGACGCCCGCAGTCGGGTGGCGGAGCTGCACGAACTGCGCGAGCAGGTCCGCCGCGGCCCCAGCGAGAAGGCCACCGAGGCACAGCACGCCAAGGGCAAGCTGACCGCCCGCGAGCGCATCGAGCTGCTGCTCGACGAGGGCTCCTTCCACGAGGTCGAGCCGCTGCGCCGGCACCGCGCCCAGGGCTTCGGCCTGGAGGCGAAGAAGCCGCACACCGACGGCGTCATCGTCGGCTGGGGCACCGTGCACGGCCGCACCGTCTTCACCTACGCGCACGACTTCCGGATCTTCGGCGGCGCGCTGGGCGAGGCCCACGCGCAGAAGATCCACAAGATCATGGACATGGCCATCGCGGCCGGCGCCCCGCTGGTGTCGCTCAACGACGGCGCCGGCGCCCGCATCCAGGAGGGCGTCACCGCCCTGGCCGGCTACGGCGGCATCTTCCAGCGCAACACCCGCGCCTCCGGTGTGATCCCGCAGATCTCCGTGATGCTCGGCCCGTGCGCCGGCGGCGCGGCGTACTCCCCCGCGCTGACCGACTTCGTCTTCATGGTCCGCGAGACCTCGCAGATGTTCATCACCGGCCCGGACGTCGTCCAGGCCGTGACCGGCGAGAAGATCTCGCAGAACGGCCTCGGCGGCGCGGACGTCCACTCCTCGGTGTCGGGCGTCTCGCACTTCGTCTACGACGACGAGCAGTCCTGCATCGAAGAGGTCCGCTACCTGCTCTCGCTGCTCCCGCAGAACAACCGCGAGATGCCGCCGTCCGTCCCCAACGACGACCCGGTCGAGCGCCGCAACGACTCCCTGCTGGACCTGGTGCCCGCCGACGGCAACCGGCCCTACGACATGCGCAAGGTGATCGAGGAGATCGTCGACCACGGCGAGTACCTCGAGGTGCACGAGCGCTGGGCCACCAACGTGATCTGCGCCCTCGCCCGGGTCGACGGCCACGTGGTCGGCATCATCGCCAACCAGCCGCAGTCGCTGGCCGGCGTCCTCGACATCAACGCCAGCGAGAAGTCCGCGCGCTTCGTGCAGATGTGCGACGCCTTCAACATCCCGCTGGTCACCATGCTCGACGTCCCCGGCTTCCTGCCCGGCGTCGACCAGGAGCACGACGGCATCATCCGGCACGGCGCGAAGCTGCTGTACGCCTACTGCAACGCCACCGTCCCGCGCATCCAGCTGATCCTGCGCAAGGCCTACGGCGGCGCATACATCGTGATGGACTCCCGGTCGATCGGCGCGGACCTGTCGTTCGCCTGGCCCACCAACGAGATCGCCGTGATGGGCGCCGAGGGCGCCGCCAACGTCATCTTCCGCCGCGACATCAACGGGGCCGACGACCCCGAGTCGATGCGCGCCCAGAAGATCAAGGAATACAAGACGGAACTGATGCACCCGTACTACGCGGCCGAACGCGGCCTCGTCGACGACGTCATCGACCCCGCCGAGACCCGCGCCGTCCTCGCCTCCTCGCTGGCCATGCTGCGCACCAAGCACGCCGACCTGCCGAGCCGCAAGCACGGCAACCCGCCGATGTAACGCAGCCTCAAGCGCGCCGAAACCATTCAGACTTCAGACTGGGGGAGAACGGGAACCATGAGCGAACCACTCGTCCGCATCGTCCGCGGCTCGCTGACCACCGAGGAACTGGCCGCCCTGACCGCCGTCCTCGCCGCGAGGCAGGCTGCCGCCGCCGCGGCCACCGCCGTCCAGGCCGCGGAGCCCATCGCCACCTGGTCCCGCCTGGAGCGCCGCCCGGCGTACTTCTCGCCGGTCAGCTGGCAGCAAGCGGCGTAGTTTTTCAGGGGCTCTGGGGGTACCTCCCGGCCCCCCTTGGGGCTGGGGGCGGAACTGCGAGGCGAGTGTCGGACGGTCTGAGCTTGGCTGGGGGTCTTGAAGACCTTCAGCCAGGTTGAGACCGCCAGGCACTCGCCTCGCCGTTCCCCGAGCCCCTTTAAAGACGTGCCTGGTTAAGCCGCAGCCAAGGCCGCAGGCCGGCCTGCGTGCATGGTGGTCAGGTTGGCGGCGAGGCGTTGGGGGTCCTGGGCGAGCCAGAGGCGGACCGCGGCGCCGAGCATGATGCAGGAGGAGCCGAGGCGGACGCCGGTGTTGTGGGCGATCCGCGCGGTGGCGAGGTTGAGCAGGTCCGCGAGTTCGGTGGGGAGCCAGACCGTGAGCGCGCAGGGCGCGGGGTCGGTGATGGCGGCGAGCAGGCGGTAGTCGTCGGCCGTGCAGTGGAGAGTGGGCAAGACGTCCAGCAGCCCGTCGGCGACGACCTCGGAGACGTCGCTGTGGTGGCCCTGGGCGAGCCGTCGCAGCAGGGTTCGCTCGGCGGCGGTGATTCGGACGGTCATGATGACTTCGTCGCACTCCATTGTGCTGCCCTCCTCGCAGACGTGTGAGTGACGTGGCGTCAGATGCCGGCGTACGAGTGCTTGCCGGTGATGAAGATGTTGACGCCGTAGAAGTTGAACAGCCAGCAGGCGAAGGCGAGCAGCGCCAGGTAGGCGGCCTTGCGGCCGCGCCAGCCGGCGGTGGCCCGGGCGTGCAGGTAGGCGGCGTAGACGACCCAGGTGATGAAGGACCAGGTCTCCTTGGGGTCCCACTCCCAGTACTTGCCCCAGGCGGCCTCGGCCCAGATCGCGCCCGCGATGATGGTGAAGGTCCAGAGCGGGAAGATCAGCGCGTTGATCCGGTAGGAGAGCTTGTCCAGGGTGCCGGCGGCGGGCAGGCGCTCCATCAGGTTGGCGGCGCGGACGGTGAGTCCGGCGGCGACGCGGTGCTCGTAGCGGTCCTTGAGCAGGTACGCGGCGGTGGCGACGAACGCGGCGAAGAAGGCGCCGCCGCAGATGGTGGCGGTGGAGACGTGGATGCCCAGCCAGTAGGAGTGCAGGGCGGGGACGAGCTGCTCGGAGTCGGTGTAGAGGACGCTGACGGCGATGCCGAGGATGAGCAGCGCGGCGATCACCACGGGCAGGCCGAGCCAGCGGACGTTCTTCCGGGTGGCCAGCAGGACGACGTAGGCGCCGACCATCATCATGGCGAAGGCGCAGGAGAACTCGTACATGTTGCCCCACGGCCAGCGCATCACCGACAGGCCGCGGGTGAGCACGCCGCCGACGTGCAGCAGCAGGCCGAGGACGGTGAGCGAGACCGCGATCCGGCCGGCCGTGTCGGCCTTCTCGTTGGTGCCGGCCGGGCCGGGGCCGTCGGTGGGGCCGCCGTCGCCGCGGCCGCTGGTGACCGTGGTGGCCCCGGCGTCGGCGAGGGCGGTGCGGGTCAGGGTGGTGGTGCCACCGTTCGCAGCGGCCACCGTGACGGTGACCTTGCGGACGCCCTTGGCCGCGTCGGCGGAGTCGCTGACCGTCTCGGCGAGGGTGGCCTGCTGCGCGGAGCGGACGGCGACGCCGCCCTTGGAGCCGAAGGTCCACTCGAACATCTGGGCGAACATGGCCAGGGTGTAGACGGCCATCGCCGAGTAGATCAGCTTGTTGGAGGTATCGGCCAACTGGGTGTTGACCTGCGCGAGCAGCACCGTCTACTCCTTGGTTTCCGGATCGGCGGGGGCGACGGCGGCCGGGGAGTCGGCTGCGGTCGGTTGGTCGGGGACGGTCGGCAGGGCGTCGGGGTCGGCCGGTGGTTCCTCGGTGGCCGGGGCGTCGTCCTGCAGGTCGACGGCGAGTTCGGCGAGTTCCTCGGCGGTCCGGGCGGACTCGCTGCGGGCCAGGCCGGCCACCTCGACCAGGGTCCGGCCGTCGGGGGTGGCGGTGGCGCGGACCCAGATCCGGCGGCGCTGGACGAAGAGCGAGCCGGCCAGGCCGAGGATCGCGGCGATCGCGCCGATCAGGGCGACGGCGTTGCCGGGGCGGTGGGACACGGTGAAGCTGGCCCACTGCTGGTAGCCGTCGAAGGTGACGGTGCCGTAGCCGTTCGGCAGCTCCCAGCCCTGGCCGACCCTGAGCCGGGCCTTGGCGGGTTCGCCGTTGACCTGGAGCTGGGTCATCGCCTTGGTGTCGAGCTGGTACACGTTCTGCGGCAGGCCGCTGTCGGTGCGCAGGTCGCCGGCGTAGGCGGTGATCACCAGCATCGGGTCGGCGGCGCCGGGGAACAGCGAGATCGGACCGGTCTTCTCGAAGTCCGGCGGCGCGGTCGGCAGGAAGAAGCCCTGGAAGGCGAGTTGGGTCTTGGTGCCGTTGGCGTCGGCCCCGTAGTCGTTGACCTTGATCACGCCGGGCGAGGTGAGGTTGGCGTCGCGCGGCAGGAACGGCGTCGGGCCGCGGTAGACGATCTCGTTCTTCGCGTTCCGGACGGTGACCACCGGGGCGTAGCCGTGGCCGATCAGGAAGACCTTGGAACCGCCGATCTCCAGCGGGTGGTTGACCTGGATCTCGGCGTTCTTCAGCTTGCTGGCGTCCTCGCCGGTCCAGTACCGGATGTGCGCGGTGAACTCGCGGGCGCTGCCGGCCTGGTCGCCGCTGGTCTGGTAGCGGGCGGTGAAGCCGTCCAGCTTGAAGCCGAACGGGTCGAGGTCGTCCACGCCGTAGAAGGCGGAGCCGGAGAAGTCGTCGAGCTGGGTGGTGGTGTTGGAGTAGCCCTGGCCCTCCAGCACCAGCTTGCCGCCCTGGCCGCTGGCCAGGCTGGCCCAGCCGAAGCCGATCAGCAGGGCGAACAGCGCGAAGTGGAAGAGCAGGTTGCCGACCTCGCGCAGGTAGCCCTTCTCGGCGGCGACCGAGCCGGTGTCGGCGGCGGCCCGGAAGCCGCGCTTCTTCAGCAGGCGGTGGGCGGCGGCGTTGACCGTCTCCGCGTCGGCGTCGGTGTGCCAGGCGGCGTAGACCGGCATCCGGGCCAGGTTGCGGGGCGCGGTCGGGGGCTGGGCGCGCAGCACGCCGACGAACTGCCAGGTGCGCGGGACGATGCAGCCGGCCAGCGAGACGAACAGCAGGATGTAGATCGCGGAGAACCACACCGAGCTGTAGACGTCGAAGAGTTGGATCTTCTCGAAGAACGGCGTGATGCCCTTGTGGGCGTTCTTCCAGTCGATGACCTTGAGCTGGTTGGGGCCGTTCTGCGGGATCAGCGAGCCGGGGATGGCCGCCAGCGAGAGCAGGAAGAGCAGGATCAGCGCGACCCGCATCGAGGTGAGCTGGCGCCAGGTCCAGCGCAGCCAGCCGAACACGCCTATGCCGACCGGGGCGTCCGTCTCCTCGGGCGCCGTGCTGAGCCGTTCCGCCTCGGCGGCGTCGTCGGGCGCCTGCGGGGTGGTCTTGGTGTCGCTCACGGGTCAGATTCCGATCGAGAAGTCTTCGGTGAGGTACTGGAGCTGGTTGACCATCGAGTCCCAGGCCCCGGTCACCAGCAGCAGGCCGACCGCGACGAGCATGCCGCCGCCGATCCGCATCACCCACTGGTAGTGCTGCTTGATCCAGCCGAAGGCGCCCAGCGCCTTGCGGAAGGCCAGGGCGGCCAGGATGAACGGTACGCCGAGGCCCAGGCAGTAGACGGCCATCAGCAGTGCGCCACGCGCGGCACTGGCCTGGTTGATGGAGAGTGAGTTGATCGCCGCCATGGTCGGTCCGATGCACGGGGTCCAGCCGACGCCGAACACCAGGCCGAGCAGCGGGGCGCCGACCAGGCCGACCGCCGGGCGGCGGTGGGTGCGGAGCTCGCGCATGGTGAAGCCGGGCAGCAGGCCCATGAAGGCCAGGCCCATCAGCACCGTGAAGACGCCCATCACGACCGAGATGGTGCGCCGGTGGGCCAGCAGGGTCTGCCCGAAGGAGCCGAACAGGGCGCCCTCGGAGACGAAGACCGCGCCGAAGCCGAGGATGAACAGCGCCGAGCCGAGCAGCATCCGGCCGCGCCGGGAGCCGCGGGCGTCGGCCAGGTCGGCGGCGGAGAATCCGGTGACGTAGCTGAGGTAGCCCGGGACCAGCGGGAGGACGCAGGGCGAGAAGAAGGAGACCAGTCCGGCGGCCAGCGCGATCGGCAGCGCGAGCAGCAGGGCGCCGCTGCCGACGGTCTCGTTGTATCCGACGGCGGCGGCCAACTGGACGGCCGTGGCGGTCACTTGGACTCCGCGAGGACCGGCTTCAGCATCGTCTCCAGATCCTCGGCGGAGAGTGCGTGCATGGCCCGGGCGGCGAGCCTGCCGTCCCGGTCGACCACGATGGTGGTCGGGATGGACTGCGGGTTGAGGCTGCCCTTGGGGAACTTGAGGATCTGGGTGCCGTCCGGGTCGTAGATGCTCGGGTAGGTCACGCCGAAGTTCCGCTCGAAGGCGACCGCGTTGGCCGGGTCGGTGTCGCGGGTGTTGATGCCGAGGAACTGCACGTCCTGGTCGGCGTACTTCTGCGAGACCTCCTGCAGGCCCTTGGCCTCGGCCCGGCAGGGGCTGCACCAGGAGCCCCAGATGTTGAGCACGACCACCTTGCCGCGGTAGTCGGAGAGCTTGAGCGAGCCGGTGCCGTCCAGCCCGGTCCCGGTGACGTCCGGGGCGGCGGCGCGCTTGCCGGTGGCGGCGGTGTCGATGCCGCCCTTGCCGGTGACGAAACCCGTCGAACCGTCGCCGCTCACGGACCCCGAACTGGAGCACCCGGCGAGGGCGAGGGCCGCGAGGAGCGTGGCGGCGAGGGCGATACGACGGCTGGACGTCCGAGACATGTGAAAAGTTTCGCATGGCTCTCCAGGCCGTTTCCGGGGGGTCCGGCCTTGTCGACCGGACCCCCCGTGACCTGCGGCTTCTCCGCTTATGATCGTCTTATTCCGGACATTTCACCGCGCCCGGCGCTTACCCGCGGCGGCCCGGTGTGAGCTACGCCCCGAAGCTCTTGCCGACCGGCTTGTCGCCCTTCTTCCCCTTGCCGATCAGGTGGGCCGGCAGCAGGTCCCGGGCCGGCTCGCGGTAGCCGATCGAGACGATCCGGTCACCCTCGTAGGTGAAGCTGGTCAGCGAGGCCAGCGAGCACTGCCGGCGGCGCGGGTCGTGCCACAGCCGGCGGCGCTCGGCGAACGAGCGGACGGTCCAGATCGGCAGCTGGTGGCTGACCACCACCGCCTCGTGCCCGCGCGCGGCGTCCCGGGCGGCGGCCAGGCCGCGCATCATCCGCACCGCCTGGTCGATGTACGGCTCGCCCCAGGACGGCTTGAACGGGTTGGTGAGGTACCGCCAGTACGCGGGGTTGCGCAGCGAGCCGTCGCCGACGCCGAAGGTCTTGCCCTCGAAGATGTTCTCCGCCTCCAGCAGCCGCGGGTCGGCGGCCACCTCCAGGCCGTGCACCTTGGCGATCGGCTCGGCGGTCTCCTGGGCGCGCTCCAGCGGGGAGGCCACCACGTGGGTGATGTCCCGGTCGGCGAGGTGCTCGGCCACCCGGTCCGCCATCTGCCGCCCCAGCTCGGAGAGGTGATAGCCCGGCAGGCGCCCGTACAGGATGCCCTCCGGGTTGTGCACCTCGCCGTGCCGCATCAGGTGGACGACGGTGATGTCCTTGTCCTGGCCCTGCTCGCTCACTTGGACTCCTCGGTGGCCTCGGCGGCGGCGCGGGCGGCGGCGGGCAGGGCGGCGGCGATCCGCTCGACCGCGCGCTCGTCGTGCGCGGCCGAGACGAACCAGGACTCGAAGGCCGACGGCGGCAGGTAGACGCCCTGGCTGAGCATCGAGTGGAAGAAGCCGTTGAAGCGGAACGCCTGCTGGGTGCGCGCCTCGTCGTAGTTGGTGACGGCCTGGTCGGTGAAGAACACCGAGAACATGCTGCCCGCGGTCTGCAGCCGGTGCGCCACGCCCTCCTTGGTGAGCGCCTCGGTCACCAGGCCGGAGACCTCGGCGGCGACCCGGTCGACGGTGGCGTACACCTCGTCGGTGCAGTGCCGCAGCTGGGCCAGGCCCGCGGCGGTGGCCACCGGGTTACCGGACAGCGTGCCGGCCTGGTAGACCGGGCCGGCCGGGGCGAGGTGGGCCATCACGTCGGCGCGGCCGCCGAAGGCCGCGGCGGGGAAGCCGCCGCCCATCACCTTGCCGAAGGTGAGCAGGTCCGGAGCCCAGCCCTCGTGCGCGGCCTCCAGGCCGTACCAGCCGGACCGGGACACCCGGAAGCCGGTCATCACCTCGTCGGAGATGAACAACGCGCCGTTCTCGCGGCAGAGTTCGGACAGGCCGCGGTTGAAGCCGGGCAGCGGCGGGACCACGCCCATGTTGCCGGGCGAGGCCTCGGTGATCACGCAGGCGATCTCGCCGGGGTTCGCGGCGAAGGCGGCGCGCACCGCGTCCAGGTCGTTGTAGGGGAGCACGATGGTGTCGCCGGCCTGCGCACCGGTGACGCCCGGGGTGTCCGGCAGGCCGAAGGTGGCGACGCCGGAGCCGGCCGCGACGAGCAGCGCGTCCACGTGACCGTGGTAACAGCCGGCGAACTTCACCACCTTGGCGCGGCCGGTGAAGCCGCGGGCCAGCCGGATCGCCGACATGGTGGCCTCGGTACCGGAGGAGACCAGCCGGACCTGCTCGACCGGGGCAATCCGGTCGACGATCTCCTCGCCCAGCTCGACCTCGCCCTGGCCGGGCGTGCCGAACGAGGTGCCGCGGGCGACCGCCTGCTGCACCGCCTCGATCACCGCCGGGTGGGCGTGCCCGAGCAGCATCGGGCCCCAGGAACAGACCAGGTCGACGTACTCGCGGCCGTCGGCGTCGGTCAGGTAGGGGCCGGTGCCGGACACCATGAAACGGGGCGTGCCGCCGACCGCGCGGAAGGCCCGCACCGGAGAGTTGACGCCGCCGGGGGTGACCGCCAAGGCGCGCTCGAACAGCGACTGGGACTGGGGGGCTTCGTACGGGTAGCTCATCTGCTCGCTCATCCGGAGGGTCCGCGGGGTGGCTTACCCGGACATGCTCTCAAATCGTGTCCTTGCTTATTGCATCTCGGGCCCGATCATCTGGAACGATGATCCGTGTGCTGCTCCCCTCACTGGCTGTGTCGAAGGTAAGGTCGGTGGAGGTCGGCTCGTGTAGCACGACAGCAGACGGGTAAGGGGCATGTTCGGAGGGCACCGGACATGCGGGGGGTCTGTCGATTCCGGCGAATTCCGGTGAGGATGGTCCGAGTGTCCGAGACGCAGGACGGTTTCGACGAGGCCGCGGGTCGCTCCCGCAGGCCCGGCGAAGCCGGCGGGGGTACGGGAACGGGCAGGGGAAGGAGGGGCGAGGGCAGAGTGGGGGTCACCTACAAGTACTTCGGCGCACCCGACCGGGCCACCGCCGCCAGAGTCCCCACCGCCCTCGGTCCCGGCGGCCTCGGCCTGGAGGCCGGCGAACTCGGAGCCCTGGGACGGCTCGGCGACCTGATGGAGACCAGCGGCTCCCTCAACGGGCACCTCTCCACCAAGATCAAGCCGGAGACCATGAGCGCGATGGTCCTCACCGGCATCCAGGGCGTCGCGCTGCACCAGGTGCCGCCGCTCGAACTGGTCGTGCTGCACCCGGACTACGCCGTCGTCCAGCTCCCGCACACCGTCGTCGAGCCCCTCCGCAAGGCCGACGAGACCGAGCTCGGCGCCGCCGCCTTCATCTGGTCCACCGTCCCCGACCGCCGGGGCCCGCGCGACGCCTTCGTCATCTACCAGATGCTCCACGAGTGGCAGGACTTCGCGAACCGCCTGCACGACGCCGGCCACCAGCTGTACTGCCTGGTCTGGCCCTGACCTTCGGCGCGATCAACGCCGTGCCGGGTCCAGGTCATTCGCGTTCGCGTGACCACTCGGTCTCGGCCTGCGGCTCGCCGTCGGCACCGGTCCCTTCCCAGAGGCGGACCCTGACGGCGCGGGGGCCGGGCGCGGGTCGGGAGAGGGTGCGGACGAAGACGTCCCGGAGGTGGTTGGCCGCGCGCTGCGGCGGACCGTCGTAGTCCAGCGGGTTCGACACCTGCGTCTCGTCCTGCCGGGACCAGCGGCCGTCGTCGTCCTGGGTCTCCAGAATCCACCGGTAGCGCCGCATCGTGGCCTCCTGGGACGACGGTCCTGCCTCGACCACGACCGTACGAGGCGGGCGGGCGGACAGCGACCGGGGACGTCGGGCGGCGGCGGTGTCACGATGGAAGGGAGGGGTGGAGGGAGGCCGACGATGGCACTGGTGCTGTTCCTCGTCATCGTGGCGATCGTGCTCGGACTGGTGGGTGTCGCCGCCGACGGTCTGACCTACCTGCTGTTCATCGGTATCGCCGTACTGATCGTCGCGCTGGCGCTCGCCGCCGTCCGGTTCCGGCGCGGCGGCCGATCCGCGGACCGCTGAATGCCCTGCCGGGTTTGCGAGCCCGGCCGAGAGTAGCCTGGACCTCACCGAAGGCGCTTCGCATGCCGGCACCGGACACTGGCGTCGTCTCCGGCGTACGGCGATCCCGGACCCGGTTGCGGTCGGGTTCGGAGACAGGTCGTTGACCATGACTGTGATCGACCGGGCGACGACGCCTGCCGCCCCTGAGTGTCGGCTGCGGCTCTCCCTGGCACCGGACGGCACCCGGTCCGGTGCGCTGGACGGAGCCTGGTGGCCCCGATCGTGCGACCTTCCGCTCGAACTCCCTTCCCTGGCCGCCGAACTGGGCAAGCGATGGGGCCGGGTCGCCCGGATCACCGTGAACCCCGCCCAGTGGTCCGCCGTCCCCCGCCGCATCCCCGTCGCCGGCCACACCGTCCACGCGAACCACACCGTCCACGCGGGCCGGCTCACCACCGTGCAGGACCAGCACACGATCTCGGTCCGCACGCACCTTCCCCACCGGCTGACCCTGCTGGTCGTCCCGCCGCGGACGGGTGCCGTCGAGGCCGCCCGGCTGATGGCCGAGGCCGCCGATCCCGCGAACACCCGGACCGCGAGCGAGCTGCTCGCCGTTGGGGCGAGCGCCGGCGCGCCCGACCGGCGCGGAATCGCCTGGCCGGTCCGCGACCCCTCGGCCTCGACCTGGGGCTCCGCCCGTTGGTGCGACCCGTCCTTCCCGCCCGGGCCCGCCGACACGGACCCGGCCCACCGCCGCTGACGGTCCGTCCGACCCCTGGCTCGGCGGCGGATCGCCGTCAGTACTCGGAGCCGCTTCGCAGGTAGGTACCGGCGACCTGCAGCCAGGCTCCGCGGCCGAAGCACGTCTCGATCCGGTGCGGGGTGTCCTCGAAGACCCGCAGGATGCGCAGCGCGCCGCTCGGGTGGAGGTCGTACTCGAAGGTGACGCCGTCGTCCGCGCCGTCCTCGAACTGCAGGTCCAACGGCCCCTTCGACGGCTCCGCCGGCGCCCGGGCCTCGGCTGAGAGCTTCACGTAGACGGACATCTCCTCGTCCCGCCTTTCCTGTCTGCCCGGGGTGCCCGACCCGTGTGACCTGGTCTCAGGTCGCGTCCGCCGGTGGCGCGGAACCGATCCCGGTGGTGACCAGGATCTGTTGCGCCGAGTCGGTTCCGCCGGCCAGGACGGCACGTGCCATCGCGGCCAGCGCCGCCTCCTGGCTTGCCTGCGGCGGGACGACGAGCAGGCTGAAGTGATCGCGGTCGCCCCGGGTGATGATCACGGTGTCGTCGCCGACCGGGTACCGGTCGATGTGCACCGGCCGCCCGTCGACGACCAGCCGGGGCGGGATGTCGTCCCAGGCGTCAGCGTCGAGACCGATGCTCGCGACCGGGCCGAGGTGTTCCGTCAGGGCTCTGACCAGGCCGGGCAGCTCCGCGGCGACGTCGCGGGAACGCGGCCACCACGCGCCGTCGAGCGTGCCCTCGCGTGACTGCGTGGTCTTCAGCCGCAACAGCATCGTCCCGGGCTTCGCCGCTTGCTCGAACCGGTCGGGCAGGAGCCCGCGCTGGGGCGATGCGGTGCTGTCCGACATGGCTCGCCACCTGTCCACCGGCACAGACCCGGCCCGCTGCGTGTGCGCCGACCCCTGGGGAGCGGCAGCTCGGGCTGCCCCGGCTGTTCCACCGTACTCCGCCCGCGCCGGGCCGGTCCGACCCGGCGGGGGCCGCCGGCGTCCGGCCGGGGAAGTCGCGGCCTGGGTGTGACACCCCGGCGGGCCGCAGCGCTGAGCCTGCTGGAAGGGGTACTGGCCGACCCCTCCGGCGGGGCCTCGCCGCGGACGCTTCGAGGACCTCGCGCCGCGACGGCGCGCTGCGCCCGTCTCCACCCGGAGCACACCAGTGATCGACACCAGCCTCAGCGCCGACCGCGACCCGGCCGTGGCGCCGCCCCCGGTGTTCGTCGACGGCAGCGGCCAGCGCCAGCGGCGCGTGCGCCGCGTCGGCCGACTGCTCGCCGTGCCGGCGGTCGGCTACCTCGCGCTGCTGGTGAGCTCGATGCTCGGCGGGCCCAGCATCAGCGCGCCGTTCCTGCCGCAGGGGCCCGCGCACGCCGTCTCCACCGCCCCGGTGCCCGAGGCCTCCGCGTCCGCCCCCGCGGTCACCACCGGTGGGCCTGCCCCGGGCCGGTCGGCGGCGGTCGGCCCGGCCGCCAGGCCCACCGCCACCGCCGCGCACGGCAGCGGCGAGCCGACGCCGGCCGCCTCCGGCACCACCGCCGTCCCGACGACGACACCGCCGCCGACGGCCACCGCGGCACCCGGCCACGGCAAGCCCACCGCGCCGCCCAGCCACCGGCCGACCAAGACCCCCTGACGGTCCCCCCGCAGCACCGACCCCAGCCCCGGAGGGCCCCGCCGTGACCACCCCCACCTCCCGACGCCGCGACCGCCGCGCCCCCCGGCGGCGCGGCCGCCGCGGGGTCGTGCGCCAAGTCCCCCTGCGCACCCACTGGCTGCTGCTCAGCACGCTGGTCCTCACCCTCGCCGCCGCGTTGCTGCTGCAGGGCTACACCCGGCACATGTACGGCAGCGCGGCCGACGGCGCCGTGCCGGACCGGGGCGGCAACGCGACCGTTCCCGCGCAGGTGCGCACCGGCGGCCCGGTGATCTCCGCCGACGGCGCCCGCACCGCGCGTCCCGCGGCGGGGACGATCGCCCTGACCTTCGACGACGGCCCGGACCCGGTCTGGACGCCGCGGATCCTCGACGTGCTGCGGCGCCACGGCGTGCACGCCACCTTCTTCACCGTCGGCACCCAGGTCGCCGCCGAGCCCGAACTGGCCCGCCGGATCGTCGCCGAGGGCCACCAGATCGGCATCCACACCTTCACCCACGCCGACCTGTCCACCGCCTCCCCCTGGCGGCGCACCCTGGAGCTGCGCGAGTCGCAGCTGACCCTGGCGGGCGCCGCCGGAGTGACCAGTTCGCTGTTCCGCCCGCCGTACTCGTCCGAGAACGACGCACTCACCGACGCGGGTTGGGACGCCGTCCGGCAGGCCGGCCGGGCCGGGTACCTCACCGTGCTGACCGACCAGGACAGCGAGGACTGGCGCCGCCCCGGTGTCGACGCGATCGTCGCGAACGCCACCCCGAAGGACCACGACGGCCGCATCCTGCTGATGCACGACGCGGGTGGCGACCGCGCGCAGACGGTCGCCGCCCTCGACCGGCTGCTGCCGCAACTCACGGACGCTGGCTGGCACTTCGCGACGGTCTCGGCGGCCGTCGGCCTGACCGACCCGGTCCGTCCGGCGAGCACCGCCGAGCACTGGCAGGGGCTCGCCCTGATCGCCGTCCTCGCCGCCAGCTCCCGGGTGCTCGACCTGCTGGGCTGGCTGCTCTGGGCGGCGGGTGCGATCGGGGCGCTGCGCGCCCTCGCGCTGATCGTCGCCGCGCGGCGCCACAAGCGGCTGCGCCGCCGGGGTTGGGGGCCGCCGGTCACCGATCCGGTCTCGGTCATCGTCCCGGCGTTCAACGAGAGCGCGGGCATCGAGGCTGCGGTCCGCTCGCTGCTCGCCTCCGACCATCCGGTCGAGGTGATCGTGGTCGACGACGGCTCCACCGACGGGACCGCCGACCTGGTGGAGTCGCTCCGGCTGCCGTGCGTCCGGGTGGTCCGGCAGGCCAACGCGGGCAAGCCCGCCGCCCTCAACAACGGCCTGCGGCACGCCCGCGCCGAGCTGGTGGTGATGGTCGACGGCGACACCGTCTTCGAACCCGACGCGGTCCGGATGCTCGTCCAGCCGTTCGCCGACCGCCGGGTCGGCGCCGTCTCGGGCAATGCCAAGGTCGTCAACCGCGGCGGGCTGCTGGGGCGTTGGCAGCACATCGAGTACGTGGTCGGCTTCAACCTCGACCGCCGGCTGTTCGACCTCGCCCAGTGCATGCCCACCGTGCCCGGCGCGGTCGGCGCCTTCCGCCGGTCCGCCCTGCTGCGGATCGGCGGCGTCGCCGAGGAGACGCTGGCCGAGGACACCGACCTCACCATGGCGCTGTGCCGGGCGGGTTGGCGGGTCGTCTACGAGGAGCGCGCCAGGGCCTGGACCGAGGCGCCCGCGACCCTCGGCGCCCTGTGGCGCCAGCGCTACCGCTGGTGCTACGGCACCCTGCAGGCGATGTGGAAGCACCGCGGCGCGCTCGGCCAGCGCGGCCAGGCCGGCAAGCTCGGCCGCCGCGGCCTGCTCTACCTGCTGATGTTCCAGGTCCTGCTGCCGCTGCTCGCCCCGGTGGTGGACGTCTTCGCGGTGTACGGCCTGGTCTTCCTGGACCCGGTCCGGATCATCGGCCTGTGGCTCGCCTTCCTGCTGATGCAGGTGGCGATGGGGGCCTACGCCTTCCGCCTGGACGGCGAGCGGCTGGGCCCGCTGTGGACCCTGCCGCTCCAGCAGGTGGTCTACCGGCAGCTGATGTACCTGGTCGTCATCCAGTCCGTCTGCACCGCGCTGGCCGGGACGCGGCTGCGCTGGCAGCGCATGCAGCGCTACGGCAGCCTGTCGCTCCCGCCGCAGCCGGGCGGCCCCGCGGCGGCTACCGCCGGGGAGCCGCGACGCGGGGCAGCAGCTCGGTGATCCGGCGCAGCGCGTCGTAGCCGGCGAACTCCTTGGCCAGCGCCGCCGCGCGGTCGCGGAGCTCCGGGTCGGTGAGCACCGTGTCGACGGCGGTGGCGAGTTGACGCTCCGTCGGGCGTCCGGTGCGCAGGTTGACGCCGGTGCCGGTCCACTCGACGCGGGCGGCGACCTCGGGCTTGTCCTCGCTGTCGCCGGCCACCACCACCGGGACCGCGTGCCCGAGCGCGGCCTGCACCCCGCCGTAGCCCCCGTTGGTGACCAGGGCGTCCGCGTGCGGCAGCAGCGCGTCGAACGGGACGAAGCCGGCGAGCACGGTGTTGGCGGGCACCGCGGGCAGCGCGCCGCGGAGCAGGTCGGGGCCGTCCACCCGGCCGGTGGCGACGATCACCAGTAGGTCCTGACGGTCCGCCAGCGCGCGGACGGCGGGCGCGAGCAGCGCCTGCGGGTCGGCGTTGGCGATGGTGCCCTGGGTGACCACGACCACCCGGCGGCCGGCCTCGCGGGCCTCGGCCAGCCGCGGCCACCAGTCGGGTCGCAGGCCGCCCGGCGCGGCGGGGATCGGCAGCGGGCCGACGAAGGCGACGTTCGCGGGCAGGTCGCTGCGCGGGTACTCGAAGGCGGGGACGGTGAGTTGGAGCAGCGCGTCGACGGACTCGACGCGCCCGAACAGGTGGGTCCCCTCCGGTACCTGGAGGCCGGTCTCGGCGAACCGCGCGTTGACGTACTCCATCGCGGGCCGCATCCGCCGCGCCGACTCCCGTCCGAGTGCGGCGTACTCGGCGCGCTGCTGCTCGTCGACGGGCGGGAGCAGGCCGAGCAGCGGCGGCGCGGTGTCCTTGCTGACCAACGCGAGCGGGGAGATGCCGACCGCGAGCACCGCCGGGCGTTCGGCCCGCGGGTGGGCCATCGCCAGTGCCACCGCGCCGAGGAACAGGCTGTCGTGCAGCACCGCGACGGCCGGGAACTCGGCGAGCAGCGCGCGCAGCGCCCGGTGCTGGGCCGGCAGCGGGTCGCCGAAGACGTGCATCACGTCCCACAGCAGCTGGGCCGGTCCGGCCGGGACGGCCGCGCGTTCGGGGAAGGAGGCCGCGAAGTCCCGGTCGTCGTAGTCGGCTTCGGCCGGCAGGGGCGCGAACGCCAGCCCGCACTCCTCCGCCGCCGCGCGGTACCTCGCGCCGCCGAGGAACGCCACCTCGTGGCCCTGCTCGGCCAGGTGCGTGGCGATCCGCAGCAGCGGATGGGTGTGGCCCGTCACGGGTGTGGCGGCGACGATGATCTTCGACATGGATCCCCCGGGGTCGATCGGTGTGGCCCCAGCCTGCCCGACGGCGATCAACGAACGATCAACGCCCGCTGATCGGCGCGCGATCCCCTTCGCGCCGGGCGGTGACTCCGTGCGCCCCCGGGCGTTGCACCCGTTGTCGGGAGTTCCGCGGGGCGGCGAGGGTGAGGGAGTACGACGGTGCTGGGTGACACGCATGCGGTGCGCGATGCGGTGGCGGCGGTGGTCGCCGGACGGGTGGTGGCCCACGGGTTCGGCAACTTCTACGCGTTGAGCTGCCGCCCCGACGGCCCCGCGGTCCGGGCGATGAACCGACTGAAGGGCCGTCCCGAGGACCAGGTGGGCAGCATCACCGCCCCGCCCTCGCGGATCGCCGCGCTCTTCGACTGGACCCGGTTGCCGGACGGCGTCACCCGGCAGCAGTTGCTCTCGCTGGCCGATCTGCTGTACGGCATCGGCCCGTTCGGCCTGCGCGGGCCCGCCGCCACCGGTCTGCCCGACCACCTGACGACCGTTCAGGACGGCGTGCGCACCGTCCAGCTGATCGCCCCGGGCTACGCCTGCCCGTCCAACGGCTTCCTCGCCGAAGCGCTGGCCGCGACCGGCGGCGACTTCCTGGCGATCACCTCGGCCAACCGCTCACGCCGGATGACCGGCACCGCGGAGGAGCCCGCCCACTGGCAACTGGCCCCGCTGCGCGCCGAGTTCGACTCCCACCCGGAGATGGTCTTCCTCCCCCACCAGGACGAACCCGCCGCCCGCCGCGCCCACCCCCGCCACCGGCCGATGTCCACCACCGTGCTGGCCTTCCACTACACCGCCCCCGCCTCCTCCGGTCGCCCCCGGCTCACCGTCGAACGCCAGGGCTCCCTCCCGCTCCCCGACCTCCGCGAGGCCGCCGACCGCGCCGGCTTCACCATCGCCCTCTCCCCGCACGCCCGGACCGTCACCGAGCGCCGCTACCCCGTCGTCCTCGGCTGAGCGACCGACGCCGTCCACAGGCTGTGGACGAACATTGCCGCGCGCCGGGGCGGGGAGCGGTGCTAACGTCCGCAGGCACACCCACCACCTTCCTCGGGGGAGACACCCATGTCCGCGCCCACCAGGCCGCCTCTGCCACATCAGTTCCTGCGCCCCGTACCGCAGTTCACGCTCCGCAGCACCGACGTCCCGGACGGCGGGCGGCTGGCGCCGGCGCAGGTGTACGAGGGCGGGAACCTGTCGCCGCAGTTGAGTTGGGAGGGCTTTCCCGCGGAGACCCGGAGCTTCGCGGTGACCTGCTTCGATCCGGATGCGCCGACCGGGTCCGGGTGGTGGCACTGGCTGCTGTTCGATCTGCCGGTGGAGACCACGGAGTTGGCGGCCGGCGCGGGCAGCGGTGTCTTCCCGGGGCTGCCCGTCGGCGCGGTGCACGGCCGCAACGACTACGGCACCCACGACTTCGGCGGCGCCGCGCCGCCGCCCGGGCACGGCCCGCACCGGTACGTCTTCACGGTGCACGCGCTGGGCGTCGAGCAGCTGGGCCTGCCCGCGGACACCTCGGCGGCGGCGATCAGCGGGACGCTCGGCTTCCACGCGCTGGCGCGGGCCGTGATCGTGGCCGAGCACGAGAGCTGACCACCGCCCGTGGGCCGGTCCGGCGCGATCCGCCGGACCGGCCCACGCGGCGCACGGCCCGCGGATCAGGGCGTGACGATCGCGAACGCCGGGTCGGAGTCGTCCAGGACGCCGCGCAGGCGATCCAGCACGGTGGAGTCGCCGACCAGCAGCGGGCTGTCGAGGACGGCGCCACCGAGCACCGGGATCAGGTGCTGCACGGCGAGCGTGACGGTCAGATCGGCCGGGCCCGGGTCGCCGGTGACGGGGGCGTGCACCAGGACGCCGTTGCGCAGCGTCATCCGGTGGGTGGCGTGCAGGTTGGTGAAGCGCCACACCACGGTGAAGTCCAGGTCCCATGCCTTGGGCCCGTCGACCCGGATCGCTAGCGCGTCGAAGACCTGGTCGACGGAGAGCGCGCCGGCCATGCTGCTCGCGCCGAACGCCAGCGCCTTGCGGCCCTGGCGGAGTTCCTGAGCGCCCATCAGGTAGCAGTTGCGCCAGGTCGCGCACTCCGCGCCGTAGCCGAGCCGCTCGAAGGTCCGCGCCAGCAGCTCCTTGGCCTCGGCGTTGTCCGGGGCGGCGAACACCGCGTGCTTGAGCAGCTGCGCGGCGAACCGGGCGTCGTCGCCGTCCAGGTACTCCCGGGCCTTGGCGAGGACCGCGTCCAGCCCGCCCATGCAGTCGACGTAGCGGGTGGCGGACTCGGTCGGCGGGTGCTCCCAGAGCGAGGCCGGGTTGCCGTCGTACCAGCCCATGTAGCGCTGGTAGATCGCCTTCACGTTGTGGCTGACCGAGCCGTAGTAGCCGCGGGCGTGCCAGGCGGAGGCGAGGGCCGGGGGGAGTTCGATCAGCTCGGCGATCTCCGGGCCGGTGTACCCCTGGTTGAGCAGGCGCAGCGTCTGGTCGTGCAGGTAGCCGTAGAGGTCGCGCTGTTCGGACAGGAAGCGGATGAGCCGCTCGGTGCCCCAGGTCGGCCAGTGGTGGGAGGCGAAGACCACGTCGGCGTCCCCGGCGAACAGGTCGATCGCCTCGGTGAGGTAGCGCGACCAGATCCGGGTGTCGCGGACCAGGGCGCCGCGCAGGGTCAGGATGTTGTGCAGGTTGTGGGTGGCGTTCTCGGCCATGCACAGGGCCCGGCGTTCGGGCAGGAAGAAGTTGAGCTCGGACGGGGCCTCGGTGTCCGGGGTGAGCTGGAAGCGGAACAGCACCCCGTCCAGGCGCTCCTCCTGCCCGGTGCGGGTGACGTCCAGGGTGGCGGGCAGCAGGCTCGGGTTGCCGTGCGAGGCGGCGTGGCCGAGGCCCATGCCGACCAGCCCGGTGGGACCGGGCGGCAGGTCGCCGCCGGAGTAGTAGTTGCCGCGCCGGAGCATCGCGGTGCCGGCGTAGACGTTCTCGGCGACCGCGTGCTCCATGAAGCCGGCCGGCGCGACGATCGGGACGTCCGCTCCCTGGTCGAGCACGCCGAGGATGCCGCCGAAGTGGTCGGCGTGCGAGTGGGTGACCAGCACCGCCGTCACCGGGCGCTCGCCGCGCACCGAGCGGTAGAGGGCCAGGCCGGCCGCGGCGCACTCTGCGGACACCAGCGGGTCGACCACCACCACGCCGCGCTCGCCCTCGATCAGGGTCATGTTGGAGAGGTCGAAGCCGCGGATCTGGTAGACGCCCTCGGTGACCTCGAACAGTCCGGCGCGCGAGGTGAGTTGGGACTGCCGCCAGAGGCTGGGGTGGACGGTGTCCGGGCACTCGCCGGCCAGGAAGTCGGTCGCACGGAAGTCCCAGGCGACGGCGCCCTCGGCGGTGGTGATGGTGTCGCCGGTCGGACGGGCGAGCAGGCCGCGGTCGGCGTCCTCGAAGTCGGTGCGGTCGGAGTAGTCCAGCAGGTCCTGGTCGGAGCGGGTCACCGTGGCCTCCCTGGTCGCGGGCCGCACCGCGCCGCTCGCGGGCAGACCCGCTCCCCACCCTCCGTCGCCGGGCCGCGCCCGAGCCCGGCGGGCTGCGCCGAACCGGTGAGGTCCCGGTGTGTCGCTCGTCCACAGGCTGTGGACGAGCTGCCCGCGTCCCGACCCGCCCGGGGCTCAGGCGTCGAAGTCGTACTCGAGCACGTAGGACGCCGAGTCGAGCACCATCTCGTTGACCTCCACGGCCTGGCCGTCCTCGGCGAAGGCGGTGCGGTGGACCAGGAAGACCGGGGTGCCGGGCAGGAGTGCGAGGCGCTCGGCCTCGTCGGCGGAGGGCATCCGGGCCCGGATGTGCTCCTGGAAGTGGACGGGCTTGCAGCCGAGTTCGGCGAGCCGGGCGTAGGTGCCGCCGGGGCCGGTGTCGGGGGCGGTGATCCGGCTGCCGGCGACCAGCGCGGCGGGGAGGTAGGACTCGGCGAGCAGCACCGGCTTGCCGTCCAGCACGAAGCGGCGACTGCGGACGCAGGCGCCCTCGCCGGGCTTGAGGCCGAGCACGGCGGCGATCGGCTCGGGCGCCTCGCGTTCGGCGACGGTGAGCTGGTCGACCGTCAGCTCCCGGGACGCTATGTCCGCCGACCAGACCGACGCGCCGCTGCCCCAGGTACGGTCGGAGAGCCGCTGGATGCCGCGCCGCCGTATCGGCCGGAACTCCCGGACGAACACGCCGACGCCCTTGCGGGCCTCCGCGATCCCCTCGCCCTGCAGCACTCCCAGCGCCTGGCGGGCCGTCATCCGGGCCACGCCGTAACGGGCCATCAGGTCGTTCTCGCCGGGAAGCCGGTCGCCCGGGCGGTAGCGGCCGGAGTCGATCTCGCGCCTGAGGTCCTCGGCGATCCGCTGGTACTTGGGCTGCGTGGCGCGTGGGTGACTGGTCATCAGAGCGGCTCCCTTCCCCTCTCTAGACATCCTACGCGCGCGGGGCCCGGGAGCGCATTGACATCTCTAGAGAATTCAGCTTGTCTAGAGAGGTGGGTATCTGACACATCCTCATATCGGCCACTCGATCAACCGATCCACCGGGACGGACCCGCTCACCGGGCGGTCCGCGTGAGGAGCCCGCCATGTCCGTGCACCGCCGATGGTTCTCCCTGCCCCGCGAGCCCGCCACCGTCGCCGCCGGACGCCGCCGGGTCCGCGACCTGATCACCGCCGCCGGCACCCGCCTCGACGAGGACACCCGCCTCACCCTCGACCTGGTCACCTCCGAACTCCTCGGCAACGCCGTCCGGCACGCCGCCGGCCCCACCGTCACCGTCGGCGTGCACGCCGACCCGCTGCGCGGCCGCGCGGTGATCGAGGTCTACGACCGCTCCCCCGCCCTGCCGCACCGCCGCCACCCGGGCGAGGACGAGGAGGCCGGCCGCGGCATGCTGCTGATCGGCGAACTCGCCCTCGCCCACGGCGTGGTGCGCAAACGCGGCGGCAAGTGGGTGTGGGCCGAGATCGCCCTCCCGGCCGGCCACGGCCGGTCCGTGCGCACGCCGGGGCGCACCCCCGGACGCACGCCGGGCGCCCCCGGCCGCACCGGCGACCGCGCCCGCCGGAGGTCGCCCCATCCCGGGGTCACCCCCTGGGCGATGACCGGCGGCTCCTCCACGCCGCGGCGCGGCGCCGGTGCCGCGTACAGGTCCGCCGGGTGGCGTCACGCCGTCAGTTCGGCGTGCAGCTTCTCCGTGCCGTGACCCAGGGTGCGGGCGGCCAGCCAGGCGGCCGCGCCCGCGCCGTTGCGGGCGTGGGTGAGCGGGGCGTCGGGCCACCGTGCGGCGAGGCGGGTGCGCAGCCGGGGCGTCAGCGGGGTGTCGGCGGAGAGGATGCCGCCGGCCAGCACGATCGGGAGGTCGGAGGCCGGTTCGCGGATCAGGGCGAGCGTCTCCAGCAGCAGGTCGGCGGCGCGCTCCAGCAGCGCGGCGGCCACCGGGTCGCCCGCCGCCGCGTGGTCGAGCACCAGCGGGGCGAGCCGGGCCAGTCGGGCCGGCGGTTCGGCGTGCGCGGCGGTGATCAGCGCCGCCCGCGGGTGGACGCCCAGGCCCCGCTCGCCGAGCAGCGCCTCGGCCACCGCACCGGCCAGGCCGGGCAGTCGGGCGGGTGGGGCGTCCGCGTCCAGCACCACCGGGAGGAGCCGGTCCACCTCGGTCAGCGTCGCCGAGACCGCCTCGCGGCCCAGCCAGAAGCCCGAGCCGCGGTCGCCGAGCAGCCAGCCGTGCCCGTCTGCGGTGCGGATCAGCTCGTGGTCGCGGACGTCCGCGGCCACCGCGCCCGTCCCGCTGATCAGCACCGTGCCGGAGGGCTCGCTGGTACCGGCGGTGTAGGCGAGTTCGGCGTCCGAGACCAGCCGCGGAGGGACCGTCAGCCCGGTCGCGGGCCAGAGCGCGGAGAGTTCCGGCGAGGCCACCAGCCCGCCCGCCAGGCCGATCACGCCCGCCTCGACCCGGGTCGGGTCCAGGCCGGCCAGCGCCGCGCGGACGGCCCCGCCGATCTCCCGCGCCGCCGCCTCGGTCCCGTTGGAGACCGGGTTGCCCCCTCCGCCTCGGGCCGTGCCGAGCACCCGCCCGGTCAGGTCGGCGACCAGCACCCGGGTGGTGGAGCCGCCGACGTCCAGGCCGATCACCAGCCGGTCGGCGTCGGCGGACTGAGGGGCCGTCATGCCCGTCACGCCGTGCGACGGATGCGGCCGGCGTAGAGCGCCTCCAGCTTCCGGTTGTGCTCGTCACCGCCGGGGATGTTCGCGGACAGGTACACCGGGGGCACGCCGCCGGACTCCTCGATCCGCCGGATCGCCTCCGCCACCACCTGCTGCGCCAGCAGCGCCGCGGTGATCGAGGAGATGCCGCACGCCTTGCCGCCACCCGCCATCGGCAGCACCGCGTCGCCGTACGGAGCGCCGTTGTCCAGCACCACGTCCGCGTAGTCGCGCAGCCGCAGGCCCGAGGGGTGCTTGGGCTCCACCCCCGCGGTGTGCTCGGCCGAGGTGATCACGATCAGCGGGTGGCCGTTCTCCTTCGCCAGCCGGGCCAGCTCCACCACGCAGCCGTTGACGCCCGAGTTCGACGCGAGCACGAAGACGTCCGCCGGGTGCGGGTCCGTCAGCTCCCAGAGCTGCGCCGCCGAGTCGGTGCCGCGCTCCAGGTCCGGGCCCTCCAGCACCTCGACCGGCTTCCCGCCGAACAGCACCACGTCCCGCAGCGCGATCCGGTTGCTCGGCACCAGCCCGCCGGCCCGCCCCGCCACCTCCATCGCCAACGCCTCGGAGTGCCCCGTCCCGAACGCCTGCACGATGCCGTCCGCGGCCAGCGCCGCCACGATCAGCTCCGCAGCCCGCGCCACCCCCTCGGCCTGCCCGGCACTGACACGGTCGATGGCGGCATGAGCAGCAGCGGCGAAATCGGCCGCGGACGGGCTGGGCACCGGAAACCTCCAGGTGAATCGCTGTGTGCTGCACCACTATTCGCCTGCGCCCGCACCGCTGTCAACGAGTGGACTAGACCAGTGTCGCGCTCTCGAACGACTCGAGGTCGAACGGATCGTCGTCCGGATCAAGGCCGGACAGGCCCTGGGAAGTCGAACATGCCGCGGGGACGCGCCAGGAGAAGCAGCTCGCCCCGCGGCACCAGGCGCAGCCGGCACCATCACCGTCGTCAACTCCAGCTATTCGGACGGCGCGCCCGGCGCGAGCGGGGCGACCTGGTCCAGTTGGGCGAGGAGGTCCGTGCCGGGGTGGTGCTCCGCAGGGCTCGGGCGGACCAGCGGGTTTCGGTGGAGCGGAAATCCGGAGGCGGGCGCGGGCGGCGGCGGTGAGGATGGCGGAATGGAGGAGACACCGAAGCGACAGGTCAGGGCGCGCTACGACGCGGAGACGGTGACGGTCTACCAGGCCTTCCGGCCGGAGATCGCGGGGCCCGCGGTGGCGGACGGGCGGTGGCCGGAGGCGTTCTCGCGCGGACGGATGACCTGGGTGAAGCCCTCGTTCCGGTGGCTGATGTACCGGAGCGACTGGGGGCGCGCCGCAGGCCAGGAGCGGATCCTGGGGGTGACCGTGCGCCGGGCGGGGTTCGACGAGGCGCTGGGGGCCGCGGTGCTGAGCGGCTACGAGCGCGGCGTGCACGCCTCGAAGGCGGCGTGGCAGCGGGAGTTGCGGCGCAGCGCGGCCCGGGCGCAGTGGGATCCGGAGCGGGACCTGCAGCTGCAGCCGTTGCCGCACCGGTCGTTGCAGTTGGGACTGAGCGGGCCGCTGGTGCACGGGTACGCGGACGAGTGGCTGGTGCGGATCGAGGATCTGACCGCGCTGGCGCGGGAGTTGCACGAGACCCGGGATGCCCGGCTGCTGCCGGAGGAGCGGCCGTACCCGGTGCCCGCGGCGGCCGCCGTTCGGCTCCGGATGTGACGGAGAGCCGAGTGACCCTCCGTCACGCCCCGGGTCAGCCGTGGAGGTAGACGATGCCGAGTTTGGTCAGGCGCCAGTGTTGGGTGGCGGAGCCGGTGTCGGTGGCGAGTTGGACGAGGGTGTTGCCCTGGGGGTCGGTCTGGGGGGAGGCGGTGGCGAGCTTGGTGGGGTCCTGGGAGTCGGCGAGCTTGTAGGTGCCGTCGCCGACGGGCTGGAGGAGCCAGTGCTGGTTGCCGCCGCCGTTGCAGCGCCACTGCTCGATCTTGGCGCCGGGCGCGGTGGAGCCGCCGGCCACGTCGAGGCACATGTCGCGGTTGCCGCTGAAGTCGAGTTCGTAGGAGCCGCCGGCCTTGATCTCCAGGACGAAGGACTGGTTGAGGCCGCCGGTCACCGGATAGGTGAGGGCGGTGCGGCCGTTGGTCGAGTCGCCGTAGGTGCCGCCGCCGGACAGGTCGAGGGCCTTGCCGTCGGCCTGGTTGGTGAGCTGGTACCAGGCGCCCTCCTCGGGGGTGTCGGGGAACGGTTTGCCGGGGGTGAGCGGGGTGATCGAGGTGCCGTCCTGCTGGTTGAGCGAGCAGAACGCCTGGGCCTGCGACGGCTGTTGGTAGAACTGGCGCAGGCAGGCGGCCTCGGCGGCGTACCCGGCGACCCGCAGGTGGTAGGACTGGCGGACGTTGTTCATGCACAGGCCCGGGATGGAGATCGGGCTGTCGCAGCCGTTGCGGGTCTTCTCGGAGAGGTCGATCACGTCGCCGTTGGTGTACTCGTACGGCGAGCTGGTCCACTCGGCGCAGACCTCGTGCCCGAAGGCGACCCGGCGCTGGTCGAGGTAGCGCACCCCGGGCACGGTGGAGGCGGCCTCGCGGAGCGCGTCGCTGAGGGTGGGCACCACCCAGTTGTGGCCCCAGGCGAGGTCCTCGGGGAACGCGGGGCACCCGTCGGCGACCTTGCCGGCGTAGTCGTTGCGCCGGATGTCGGGGGTGATCGGGTTGAAGTACGACTGGTAGACCAGCTGGTAGGAGTCGTCGGAGTAGCCGGCCTTCCGCATGGTGCTGCGGATGTTCGTCAGCGCCGCCGCCACCTTGGGCTTGATGCCGGCCGCGCGCTTGGTGATCTCGGCGCTGCCGATGGTGTCCCGGCAGCCCTGGGACTGCGGGATCGGGAAGTACTGCGCCAGGCAGCTCATCATGATCCCGGCGAAGTCGAAGTCGTCGTTGGCGCCGATCGTGACGACCACCATCTTGACGTCGTACTGGGCCGCGGTGGCCGCGAGTTGGACGTCCTGCTTGGCCTCGCCGAAGTCGCCGCTGCCGGGGCCGGTGATCTTCGCCAGCTCGGGGTCGCTGACCAGGTCGCCGGTCTGGGCGCCGGAGCAGGCCAGGTCGATCGGGGTGACGCCGGGGAGCTGGGTCACGAAGATCTCGGACCTGGTCGAGCGGTGGCAGTAGTTGGTGGGGGTGTCGGTGCCGGGGACGTAGTCGTCGCCGGTGTCGGTGCCGGCGCCCTCGCCGGAGATGGCGCTGTCGCCGAGGGCGACGATCGCGGCGGGCTTGCCCGGACTGCCGGACGCCGCCTGGGCGGTGGTCGCGGCGCCGAGGCCGGAGCCGAGGCCGAGGGCGGCGAGCAGGGCGGCAGTGGCGAGCAGGGCGGGTGGCCTGCGCCGGGCACGGGGTGTCCTGAACACTCATGTCTCCTTGCGAGGGTGGGGGATCCGCCGGCGAACGCCGGAGGGCGCGGAGCATGGGGGTGGAACATGAGGCAGGCTCACATGCTAGGTACTGACAGGTAACACAACAAGAGTCAGAACAGCACCGCCGAGCAGCAGTTGGACCCCGGAACGCAGTCGAGCCGCCGCTCGCACCCGTCAGGAGGGTGAGGGAGGCGGCTCGACCGGTCCGCGGCGCGCGTCAGCCGACGTTGGCGCAGGAGTTGCCGAACGCCGGGTTCAGGGCGCCGATCAGGTTGGCGGTGTTGCCGCAGACGTTGACCGGGATGTGCACCGGAACCTGGATCGCGTTGCCGGAGAGCACGCCGGGGGAGCCGGCGGCCACACCCTCGGCCTCGCTGCTCGCCATGGCGGAGCCGGCACCGGCGGCGACGATACCCACGACGGCGGCGCCGACGGCGGCGGCCTTCTTGATGCTCATATGAGTCTCCTCGAAAAATCAGATCTTCCAATTGCCGCGCCGGGGGCTACCGCAAGGAAGCACACGGGACGTGCACCGGGCCAACGAGGCGTTTCGCAATCGGTTGCGCGGACTCCCGCACAATCACCCGACCGGCGCAACCGACGCATTCGGGTGACGGTGGAATCCGCCCGTTTCCCCGCGCCCCCTGGTTCGTTCTTCCTGGCGAAACCCGCTCCACCGCAAGAAATGAGACTGCATCATGCGCAAGCTCGCCTACGGCGCGTTCGGCTCCGCGGCCGCCGCGGCCCTGCTCCTCGGTGCCGCCGGTGCGGCCTCGGCCCACGGCGCCCACGGCGCGTCGGCCGAGGGCGTGGCGGCCGGCTCCCCCGGCGTGCTCTCCGGCAACCTGATCCAGGTGCCGGTGCACGTCCCGGTCAACGTCTGCGGCAACACCGTCGACGTGATCGGTCTCCTGAACCCGGCGTTCGGCAACTCCTGCGCCAACGTCTCCTGACGGCCGGCCGGCCCGACGGCCGTACCCCAGCCGGGCCGGCTCCGCAGATCCCAGGCCGTGGCCCCCGGCCCGCCTGGCGCGCCGCGAGGGCGACCGCTCGCAGCCGTGAGTGAGCGATCGTCGGCGCACTCGTAAACGCGGCAGGTATCGCCCAAGCCACGGGCGACACGCAGGTGTTGAGCCGCGGGAGTGACATTCACGGCCCATCCCGAAAGCGGCGGGCGATGATGCCAATCGCCCGGCACCCGACCATCCACAGTCGGGCAGAACGTGAGGAATACAGCTATGCGCAACTTCAAGAAGGCCGCGGTCCTGTCCATCGCCGCCGCCGGCCTGGTCCTCGGCTCGGCCGGTCTGGCCAACGCCTCCGCCGAGGCCGAGGGCGTCGCCGCCGGCTCCCCGGGTGTGCTCTCCGGCAACCTGATCCAGGTCCCGGTGCACGTCCCGGTCAACGTCTGCGGCAACTCGATCAACGTGATCGGTCTGCTGAACCCGGCGTTCGGCAACCACTGCGCCAACGTCGGCTGAACTGCCTGACGCAGCAGTGTTCGCGCCGCACCGCGCACCCCGCGGTGCGGCGCACCCCCTCCCTGTGTGATCTAGGAGATCAACCCCCATGCAGAACGTGAAGAAGGCCGCGGTCCTGTCCGCCGCCGCCGCCGGTCTGGTCCTCGGCTCGGCCGGCCTGGCCAACGCCTCCTCCTCGGCCGAGGGCGTCGCCGCCAACTCCCCCGGCGTGCTCTCCGGCAACCTGATCCAGGTGCCGGTGCACGTCCCGGTCAACGTCTGCGGCAACTCGATCGACGTGGTCGGCCTGCTGAACCCGGCGTTCGGCAACTCCTGCGCCAACGTGGACGCGCCGCACGTGGAGCACCACATGGACGACGACGACTGCTGATCGGCCCCGGCCGACCGGTAACCCCGTGCTCCTGCCCCTCGGCCCGACGGCCGGGGGGCTGCGGCGTTCCGACGCACCGTCACCACCCTCCTCACCCCGAAGGATCGCTCGATGTCCCGGAAGACCAGCGGCGCCGTCGCGGCGCTCGGCGCCGCGATGCTGCTCGGCGGCGTGTCCGCCCAGGCCGCCCACGCGGCGCCCGCCCCGCCGGCCGGCGGCCTGCCGCTGCCCGCCACCCACCTGCAGAACACCGACGCCCAGCAGGCCGTGGGCGGCACCACCAACGCGCTCGGCTACGCGATCGCCCCGGTCAAGGACCTGCGGCTGGACCCGTGGGCCGGCTCCTCCGCGGACGTCCTGAACAACGGCGTCGCGGTCGAGCCCGACAACGGCCTGGCCCCGGTCGGCACCGCCCCGCTGACCGCCCCGCTGAGCGGCGGCGGCGGCCCCGACTCGCTGCCGGTGGCCGGGCCGCTGCTCGGCGTGCTGCCGGGCTGAGCGGGCGTGCGACGGCCCGGGCCCGCTCCGCTGCCGGAGGGGCCCGGGCCGTCGCCCTGCTGACGGCGGGTCAGAGGGCGGTCTGGTCCAGCGCGCCGCCGAGCGTCTCCACCGGGCCGGCCTGGTCCATGATGCCGCCGACCGTGCCGGTGGTGGTGGCCGCCAGGTTCTTCGCCGAGTCGGTGACCGAGATCTGGTCCTGCTCGCCGCCGAGCGAGGCGCTGGCGCCGGGGACGGCCTGCACCGGGCCGGTGACCAGGTGCGGGTCCACCTTGTCCAGGGTCAGCGCGGCGTCGGTCAGCTGGCCGCTCTCGCCCTGCACGAAGGAGACCGGTCGGCCCAGCCCCACCGCCGGGCCGGCCAGGTTCAACGGGGCGGCCGGGGCGTCCAGGCCCAGGGTGCCGAGCTCCGCACCGTGGTCGGCCTCGGGCAGCGGCAGGGTGGCGCCCAGCGACGGGCCCGCCTTGCCGCCGTTGATGGCCGGCAGCACGTGGTCCGGCATCGGCTGCGACGGGCTCTGACCGGTCTCGGTCGGCGGCATCAGCGGCGAGGTGGGGATCCCGCCGTGGATCTCGCCGCCGTCCGGCAGCAGCGGGAGTGGCGCGGTGGCCGCGCTCAGCGGGATGGTGAACGGCACCTCCTGGGTGGCCAGTCCGTTCTCGATCGCGGCCACGTCGGCCGGGGTCTTCGGAGCCGCCTGGGCCGCGCCCTGCGCCGCCACCACGCCGGCGCCGACCGCCAGCAGCAGGGCGCCGGTCGCCCGCTTGGAGAGCTTCATGCTGTTCGCCGTTCGTTCGGTTACGGGGGGTTGAAAGGGGTACGGAAAGCACCCTGCGAACGAGCCACGGCCCGGGTGGATTGCGACAGTTAACCGAAACGGCGTAATAGTCCGACCGGCGCACGGGGAAAACGGCGATCCTCGACGAATTTCCCGGGAACCCCGTAACTTTCCCAGTCGCCATTCTTTGATCCCGACGACGACGGGGCAGCACCCCTCGAACGGCATTTCAGAGAGGTATCTCCATCATGCTCAAGAAGACTTTCGCTACCGCCGGCCTGGCCGCCGCCGCGCTGGCCGCGGTGTCCACCCCCGCCGTCGCGATCGGCAACGCGGACGGCGCGGCCGGCTCCATCCAGGGCAACGGCGGCACCAACGCGACCGGCACCTGGGGCAGCCACAGCCCGAACTTCCACTTCGCGGACAACCCGAACATCTGCCTGCCGGAGATCCACAACATCGGCGTGGCGGTCCTCGGTGTGGCGGTCCCGGTCGAGGTCGATGCCCTCAACAACCAGCCCAAGCAGACCTGTGTGGTCGGCGAGGGCACCGTCGGCAGCGGCGACGGCGGCGTCTCCCACCTGGTCGGCTGACGCACCGCCACCGCCTGCGGCGCGGAGCCCCCGCTCCGCGCGACACAGCCGCCCGGTCCGCTCCCCCGGCCGGGCGGCCGGGCCCAGCCCGAGCCACGGGTTGGGCCGCCGCTCCACTCCATCAGATCCGAAAAGGAAACCCCAATGATCAAGAAGGCTCTCGCCGCCGTCGGCGTCGCCGCCGCCGGTCTCGCCATGACCGCCTCCCCCGCGATGGCGATCACCGACGCGGACGGCTCCGCCACCTCGGTCCAGGGCAACGGCGGTACCAACGCCACCGGCACCTCGGGCGCCCACAGCCCGAACTTCCACACCCTGGACAACCCGAACATCTGCCTGCCGGAGGTCCACAACATCGCCGTTGCGGCCCTCATCGGTGTCGCGGTGCCGGTCGAGGCCAACGTCCTGAACAACAACCCGGAGCAGACCTGCGACGTCGGCCAGAACACCCTGGGCAGCGGCGACGGTGGCGTCAGCCACCTGATCGGCTGATCTCCCGTTCGAAGCCGGCCGCCGGGTCCGGGGGGAGCCTCTCCCCGCGGGCCCGGCGGTGCCATGTCTCCGGCCGCTCCCGGATACCCGTTCGTCTGCGGTGCGATCGGGTGGATCGGAGCTCCGGTGGGCGCGTGCAGCGCCGAACCAGCCGCATCCCTGTGTTGACGTAGGAACATCCCCTGACGCAGAGAGGACCTCTCATGAAGAGCAAGCTGGGCAAGGCCCTGGTCACCACGGTCGCCGCGGTGGCGCTGGCCGGTGTCGCCGCCCCCGCGTACGCGCACGTCGCCGCCGGCGGCGGCCAGGAGGGCATCGCCACCGCTGACGAGCCGTTCGTGGCCGGCCACTGGGCGGGCTTCGCCGAGACCTCGCACATCTTCACCGCGGGCGGTGGCTACTTCTGGGCCACCGACGAGGCCACCGGCGGCGGCGAGGGCGGCATCGTCGAAATCCACTGACGTCGCGTCAACGACGAAGGGCGCGGGAGCGATCGACGGCTCCCGCGCCCTTCGTACGTGCTGACGGGAGGTCAGCGCACCATCCGGGCGGCCTCGGTGGCCCAGTAGGTGAGGATCTGGTCGGCGCCGGCCCGGCGGATCGAGGTGAGGGTCTCCAGGATGATCCGCTCGCGGTCCACCCAGCCGTTGGCGGCGGCGGCCTCGACCATCGAGTACTCGCCGGAGACCTGGTAGGCGGCGACCGGCACCGGCGAGGCGTCGGCGACCTGGCGGACGATGTCGAGGTAGGACATCGCGGGCTTGACCATCACCAGGTCGGCGCCCTCGGCGAGGTCGAGCTCCAGCTCGCGCAGCGACTCGCGGGCGTTGGCCGGGTCCTGCTGGTAGCTCTTGCGGTCGCCCCGCAGCGAGGAGCCGACCGCCTCCCGGAACGGGCCGAAGAACGCGGAGGCGTACTTGGCGGTGTAGGCGAGGATGCCGGTGTCCTGGTGGCCGGCGGCGTCCAGCGCGCGGCGGACCACGCCGATCTGACCGTCCATCATGCCGGACGGGCCGACCAGGTGGACGCCGGCGTCGGCCTGCACCACGGCCATCTCGGCGTAGCGCTCCAGGGTGGCGTCGTTGTCGACCGAGCCGTCCGCGGCGAGCACGCCGCAGTGGCCGTGGTCGGTGTACTCGTCCAGGCACAGGTCGGACATCACCACGAGGGCGTCGCCGACCTCGGCGACCACGTCGCGGATGGCGACCTGGAGGATGCCGTCGGGGTTGGTGCCCTCGGAGCCGATCGCGTCCTGCACCTCGGGGACGCCGAACAGCATGATGCCGCCGACGCCCGCCTCGGCGGCCTCGACCGCGGCCCGGCGCAGGGTGTCACGGGTGTGCTGGACCACGCCCGGCATCGAGCCGATCGGCCGCGGCTCGGTGATCCCCTCCCGGACGAACGCCGGCAGGATCAGCTCCGCCGGGTGCAGCCGGGTCTCGGCGACCAGCCGGCGCATGGCGGGCGTCGCCCGGAGGCGGCGGGGTCGGACGGAGGGGAATTCGGCGGACACTTCGAAGGCTCCCTGTGGTCGCGAAGGCGTCAGGGGAAGCCTGGCGGGCTCCCCCTGACGAAGGGTCAGCGCGCCTTGCGGCGCGAGCCGGGGCGTCGCTCGCTCGGCCGGTAGACCGGCTCGCCCGCCGCGGTGGCGGTGTCCCGGCGGACGGCCCCGAAGTCGGCGAGCGCCTGGGCCAGCGCGGAGGCCGAGGGGGCCGGGGCCATCACGTCGACCCGCAGGCCGTGCTCCTCCGCCGTCTTGGCGGTGGCCGGGCCGATGCAGGCGATGACGGTCACGTTGTGCGGCTTGCCGGCGATGCCGACCAGGTTGCGGACGGTCGAGGACGAGGTGAAGAGCACCGCGTCGAAGCCGCCGCCCTTGATCGCCTCGCGGGTCTCGGCCGGCGGCGGCGAGGCGCGCACGGTCCGGTACGCCGTCACGTCGTCGACCTCCCAGCCGAGCTCGACCAGGCCGGCCACCAGGGTCTCGGTGGCGATGTCGGCGCGCGGCAGCAGCACCCGGTCGATCGGGTCGAAGACCGGGTCGTAGGGCGGCCAGTCCTCCAGCAGCCCGGCGGCGGACTGCTCGCCGGACGGCACCAGGTCGGGCTTCACGCCGAAGTCGACCAGCGCCTGCGCGGTGGTCTCGCCGACCGCGGCGACCTTGATCCCGGCGAACGCCCGGGCATCCAGCCCGTACTCCTCGAACTTCTCCCGGACCGCTTTGACCGCGTTCACCGAGGTGAAGGCGATCCACTCGTAGCGGCCGGTGACCAGGCCCTTGATCGCCCGCTCCATCTGCTGCGGGGTGCGCGGCGGCTCGACCGCGATGGTCGGCACCTCCTGCGGCACCGCGCCGTACGAGCGCAGCTGCTCGGACAGGCCGTGCGCCTGCTCCTTGGTGCGCGGGACGAGCACGTTCCAGCCGAACAGCGGCTTGGTCTCGAACCACGAGTGCGAGGCCCGGTGGGCGACCTGCTCGCCCACCACGGCTATCACCGGCGTCGCCGGGTCCACCGGGGCGGAGACCGGCGAGGGCAGCACCCGGGCGGCCTTCAGGTCGGCGGCGATGGCGGCGAGGGTGGAGGTGAAGGTGCGCTGCCGGGTGGTGGTGCCGGAGAGCGTCGCGGAGAGCGCCGCGTCCGGCTTGCGGCCGTGCGCGACCAGCGCGTTGGCGGTCACCGGCAGCTGGCCCAGGGTGGTGCGCACCACCAGGGTGGTGTCCGGCACGCCGAGGTCGACCAGCTGGCCGGCCAGCAGCGCGTCGCCGTCCACGAAGCGCACGTCCGCGCCCTGGCCGGCGCGCAGCGGCACGCCCGCGTAGGCGGGCACGCCGACCGACTGGGCGACGCCGGGGACGACCTCGAACGGCACGCCGGCGTGGGCGCAGCGCAGCATCTCGTCGGCGGCGGCGCCGTCCAGGCCGGGGTCGCCGTCGACGGTGCGGACCAGGTGGCGGCCGGCCTTCACCGCGTCGGCGGCGAGCGCGGCGATCTGTGCGCCGGCCTCGCACGGGTCGAGGACCTGCACGGCGGCCGGACAGTGGGTGCGCACCGCGGCGGCGGTCACCGGGTCGGCGATCAGGACGTCGGCGGTGCCGAGCACGTCGACGGCGCGCAGGGTGAGCAGCCCCGGGTCGCCGGGTCCGGCGCCGAGGAAGGTGCAGCGCCCTGCGGGCGGGTGGAATCCGGCGGCGGTCATCGGGCGCGCTCCCCCATCAGGTCGGCCGCGCCGGTTTCGAGCAGCCGGGCGGCGAGGGCGCGGCCCAGGGCCGCGGCCTGCTCCTCGGCGGCGTCGTCGGGGACGAGCGGGCCGTTTGCGGACATCTTGAGCAGTTCGACGCCGTCGGGGGTGCCGACCACGGCGTCGAGGCGCAGTTCCGCGCCGTGCCAGGCGGCCAGCGCGGCGACCGGCGCGGAGCAGCCGGCCTCCAGGGTCGCCAGCAGGGCGCGCTCGGCGACCACGGCGGCCCGGGTGGGGGTGTGGTCGAGCGCGCCGAGGGCGGCGGCGAGGGTCGGGTCGATGCACTCGACGGCCAGCGCGCCCTGCCCGGGGGCGGGCAGCATCAGCACGGTGTCGAGGTGGTCGGTGATCTCGGCGGAGCGGCCGAGGCGGTTGAGGCCGGCGGTGGCGAGCACCACGGCGTCCAGCCGGCCGTCGGTGACGTAGCCGATCCGGGTGTCCACGTTGCCGCGGATCGCGACGGTCTCCAGGTCGGCGCCGCGGGCCCGGGCCCAGGCGTTGAGCTGGGCCATCCGGCGCGGGGAGCCGGTGCCGATCCGCACGGTGCGGCCGTCGCTCCTGGCGACCAGCTCGGCGAGCGAGAGGCCGTCGCGGGCGATCAGGGCGTCGCGGACGTCCTCGCGCTCGGGGACGGCGGCCAGCAGCAGCCCGGCGGGGGCGGTGGTCGGCAGGTCCTTCAGCGAGTGGACGGCCAGGTCGATCCGGCCGTCCAGCAGGGCGTCGCGCAGCGCGGAGACGAACACGCCGGTGCCGCCGATCTGCGCCAGCGACTCCCGGGAGACGTCCCCGAAGGTGGTGATCTCGACCAGTTCGACCCGGCGGCCGGTGACCTTGGCGACCTCCTCGGCGACCATGCCCGACTGGGCCATGGCGAGGGCGCTGCGACGGGTGCCGAGGCGGAGCGCCGGCACTGTCTCCTGACCGTTCATGAGGTGACCGTCCTGGTCGTGCTGGTGGGGTGACGGGGTGTTCATCTGGAGGCTCCGGCGGGCGGGGCTAGGGCTGTCTGGGCGGCGGGGATGCCGCCGGCCGGGATCGACGAGCCGGCCTGCGCACCGATGGGGGTTCCGGAGACGGCGTGCACGGCGGCCGGGTCGAGGTCGAACAGTTCGCGCAGCGCCTCCGCGTAGGAGGCGCCGCCGGGTTCGGCGGCGAGCTGCTTGACCTTGACGGTCGGCGCGTGCAGCAGCTTGTCGACCACCCGGCGCACGGTCTGCGAGATCTCCGCGCGGGAGCGCTCGTCCAGGTCGGGCAGCCGGGAGGTGAGTCGGGCCAGTTCGCCGCTGACCACCTCGGAGGCCATGGCGCGCAGGGCGACCACGGTGGGGGCGATCCGGGCGGCGCGCTGCGCCTGGCCGAAGGCGGTGACCTCGTCGGCGACGATGGTGGAGACCGCCTGCACGTCGCCGGCGCCGGGGGTGGCGGCGTGCGCGTGCGAGAGGCTCTCCAGGTCGACCAGCAGGGCGCCGGGCAGCTCGTGCACGGCGTGGTCGACGTCGCGGGGCATGGCGAGGTCGAGGAAGGCGAGCGGGGCGGCGGCGGTGCGCAGGGCCAGGGCGGCGGCCACCTCGGCGGCGCCGATCACGGTGCCGGCCGCGCCGGTGCAGGAGATCACCAGGTCGACGTCGGCGAGCGCCTGCGGGACCTTGGCGAGGTCCAGGGTGCGGGCGGCACCGCCGAGGATCTCCACCAGCCGCTCGGCGCGGGCCGCGGTGCGGTTGGCGATCAGCAGGTCGGTGACGCCGGAGCGGACCAGCGTGGCGGCGGCCAGCGAGCTCATCGAGCCGGCGCCGACCACCAGGGCGCGCTTGCCGGCGATCGGCCCGGCGCCGGCCGCGACCTGCTCCAGGCCGAAGGTGACCAGCGACTGGCCGGCCTTGTCGATGCCGGTCTCGCTGTGCGCCCGCTTGCCGACCCGCAGGGCCTGCTGGAACAGCTCGTTGAGGCCGCGTCCGGCGGTGTGCTCGTCCTGCGCGGTGGCCAGCGCGTCGCGCAGCTGGCCGAGGATCTGGCCCTCGCCGACCACCATCGAGTCCAGGCCGCAGGCGACCGAGAAGAGGTGGTGGACGGCGCGGTCCTCGTAGTGCACGTACAGGTGGGCGGTGAGTTCGTCCAGGTCGACGCCGCTGTGCGCGGCGAGCAGCTGGGAGAGTTCGGCGACGCCCGCGTGGAACTTGTCGACGTCGGCGTAGAGCTCGATCCGGTTGCAGGTGTTGACCAGTGCCGCCTCGGCGACGGTCGCGGAGGCCGCGGCGTCGTGCAGCAGCCGGGTCGGGGTCTCGCCGGTGAGCGCGGCGCGCTCCAGGACCCCGACCGGTGCCGTCCGGTGGCTCAGGCCGACTACCAGAAGACTCATGCCCCCACCTCGTTGTGACGGATGTGTGCGCTCACGCCGGCATCACCGCGGACATCTCACCGTCGGTTCCGGTGGCCGCCGGCGTGGCCTTGGCCTGCTCGGACTTGGCGCCGCCGGCCGCGCGGCGGAGCTTGGCGGCGGCGGCGCGGACCGGCCCGGGGGCGCGGTCGAGCACCGAGTCCCCGGCGGAGGGCTCGTCGCCGGCCTTGCGCTGCTCGTGGAAGGCGAGGATCTGCAGCTCTATCGACAGGTCGACCTTGCGCACGTCCACGCCGTCCGGGACGGTCAGCACGGTGGGGGCGAAGTTCAGGATGCTGGTCACACCGGCCTCGACCAGGCGGTCGCAGACCTGCTGGGCGGCGCCGGGCGGGGTGGTGATCACGCCGATCGAGACCTGCTGGCCGGCCACGATCTCCTCGAGCTCGTCCATGTGCCGCACCGGCAGTCCGGCCGCGGTGCTGCCGACCACGTTGGGGTCGGCGTCCAGCAGCGCGGCCACCCGGAACCCGCGGGAGGCGAAGCCGCCGTAGTTGGCGAGGGCGTGCCCGAGGTTTCCGATGCCGACGATGACGACCGGCCAGTCCTGGGTGAGGCCCAGCTCGCGGGAGATCTGGTAGACGAGGTACTCGACGTCGTAGCCGACGCCGCGGGTCCCGTAGGAGCCGAGGTAGGAGAAGTCCTTGCGCAGCTTGGCCGAGTTGACGCCGGCCGCGGCCGCGAGCTCCTCGGAGGAGACGGTCGGCACGGACCGCTCGGACAGCGCGGTGAGCGCCCGCAGGTAGAGCGGGAGGCGGGCCACCGTCGCCTCCGGGATGCCCCGGGCACGCGACGGGCGGCGCCCGGCGCCCTGGTCGGGCGTCTGCGAACTGCTGGGTGAGGGTCGGCCGATTGCCACGGTGCTCCTGTGGGTGAAGCTGGGCTTGGAACGCCAGGCTATGCGTTTGTGAACGTGTGCACAAAGATGGTGTCCGATTTGTCCCTGCACAGTGACACGCATCACTCGCCCCCCGGCGCGCCGATGAGCTGCCACGGGCCCTCGGCCCCCGCCGGACGCGGCCCGTGCGGCAGCGACCGGCGGCGCAGCGCCACCCCGCCGGCGGCCCGGCCCGACCGCGCGGGGGCCAGCCGGGGCCAGGGCACCTCCGCCGCGGACGGCTGCTCCGGGCGCCGGGGCGCGGGCTCGTCGCGCAGGCAGTGCCGCAGCAGTCCGGCGGTGGCCCGGGCGTCGCCGAGCGCGGTGTGCGCGGGGAACCAGCCGAGCCCGGCCGCCGCCGCGCACGCGGCCAGGCCGTAGCTCCCGGCGTCCGACAGCCGGTGCCGGGCCAGGCGCATGGTGCACAGCTGCGGGACGGTCGGCAGCACCACCCCGATCCGGGCGAACTCCCGCTCCAGGAAGGCCCGGTCACAGGCCACGTGGTGGCCGACCAGCACCCGTCCGGCGAGCAGTTCCAGCAGCCTGGGCGCGATCTCCCGGAACCGCGGCGCGCCGGCCACCTCGTCCTGGGTGATCCGGTGCACGTGGGTCGGCCCGACCGGGCCCACGGGGTCGAGCAGGGTCGCGAACTCGCCCTCGGTCCGCAGCCCGTCGTCCAGCAGCACCACCGCGACCTCCACCATCCGATGGCGCCAAGGACTACGGCCGGTGGCCTCGACGTCGACGACGGCGTAGCCGTCCATCGCGCCCTCCTCTGCATCAGCCCCCGGCGGACTCGGAAACGCGCTCGATCGTAAGCCGATCAGTTGATGAATTCCTAGGCCGATCTTCATCGGACGCTCACGAAGGAATGCCGGGCTGCCCGCGATCATGCGGCTGATCTGCGCGTTCGGGGCCGGGCCCGGGGGCGGGGCGGGAGGATAACGCAAGGGCGGAGAACGGGCCCGGGCGGGTCAGCCCAGTGCGGTGCGCAGCCGGGTCTCGTCGACCCGCCAGAAGTCGTGCTGGCGGCCGTCGATCAAGGTGACCGGGATCTGCTCCCAGTACTTCTCGTACAGCTCGGCATCCTGCAGGATGTCCTTCTCCTCGAAGGCGGCGCCGAGCTCCCCGGTCACCCTGACGATCACGGCCCGGGCCTCGTCGCACAGGTGGCAGCCGGGCTTGCCGATCAGGGTGACGGTGGAGTCGGCGGGGTTCTTCTTCTTGGTGTCACGTCGCAGCAGGCTCACCGGTTCATTGTGCCGCCCGCCGCGGCCCGCTCCGCCCGTACGGGGTGGGCCGGTCGCCCCGCGTTCACCGGTGCGGCATCCCGACGTCACGGGGCCGGGGGGCCCGGCTGACTATGCTCGTTGCATGGCCGCGCTGAGAAGGCTCACCCAGGCAAGGCGTTCCCCCGACGAACGGACCGCCCTGGCGGGCGAGGCCGCGGCCGACGCCGCCGAGTCCGCGCTCGCCGCCGAGTCCGGGACCGACGCCGGATCCGCGCCCGCCGACGCCGCGTCCGAGCCGCCGGCCGGCGGGAAGCCCAAGGCCCCCGAGGGCGACCACACGCCGGTGCCCGGGGACGCCCGCGCCGCCGCCTTCTTCGACTGCGACAACACCATCCTGCGCGGCGCCGCGATCTTCTACCTCGGCGTCGGCCTGTACCGCCGCCGCTTCCTCTCCCGCCGCGACGTGGCCCGGTTCGCCTGGCAGCAGGCCGTGTTCCGGCTGCGCGGCTCGGAGAACCCCGAGCACATCGCCGACGCCCGGGACAGCGCGCTCGGCCTGGTCGCCGGCAAGCGCACCGCCGACCTGGAGAAGATCTGCGAGGAGATCTTCGAACCGGTGCTGGCCGAGAAGATCTGGCCCGGCACCCGCGCCCTGGTGCAGATGCACCTGGACGCCGGCCAGCGGGTCTGGCTGGTCACCGCCGCCCCGCAGGAGGTGGCCCGGATCATCGCCCGCCGGCTCGGCATGACCGGCGCGCTGGGCACCGTCTCGGAGATCCGGCACGGCGAGTACACCGGCAAGCTGGTCGGCGGGATGCTGCACGGCCCGGCCAAGGCCGCCGCCGTCCAGGCGCTGGCCCGCCGCGAGCAGCTGGACCTGGCCCGCTGCGCCGCGTTCAGCGACTCCGCCAACGACATCCCGATGCTCACCCTGGTCGGCCACCCGTACGTGATCAACCCGGACGGCGCGCTGCGCCGGCACGCCCGGGCGATGGGCTGGCGGGTGCGCGACTTCCGCACCGGACGCAAGGCCGCTCGGATCGGCCTGCCCGCCGCGGCCGGCCTCGGTGTGCTGGCCGGCGCCACCGCCGCGGCCGTCTCGCTGCGCCGCCGGCACCGCGCCTGACGCCCCGCCCGGCCGGGCGTCCTGACCCGACGTCAACTCGGTGTTCGCCCGCCCACCCCAGGGGTGGTTCCGGCTCACACCAACGAGCGAACGGCGGTACGGAGCACGGTACTTCGCTTCCGTCCGGTGGTGACTGGAACTGATCGTTCGGCAGCCCGGCAAAGTCGGGGGTTGGAAGCGCCGGTACCGGGGAAACCGGGGTGCCGGCCGGACAACCGGTCACCCCCGGTGCACAATCGGTCACATTGGGCCGGATGGATGGCGACAACTCCGGTCAGCGACAGGTGAATATGCGCAAGAAGTGGACCTCATCCGACCACTTCGACCACGCGGTGTAGCTGTCATTGCACAAAGCGTTATTCTCTCCTGGATGCACGCCACCCGAGCGTCCCGTGACGGGTGGTCAGTGCGGCGTGCTCTCCGCACAGGCGGAGGTGATCCGTCCACAGTTCTGCCTCTGGGAGTCCCGTGTACCCACCCGTCCGGAACGACGCGCCAGCCACCTCCCGCCCGTCGACCGCCACTCTGCGCCGCGGTGTGCGCCTGGACCTGCTGTGGGCCGCGATCCGCGATTTCGACCTGCTCGTCCCCCAGCCCGCGGTGGCCGGCGCCGCGTTCACCGCCCCGGCCTTCCCCGCGCCGCTGCTGCGCTCCACCGCGGCGGGCAACACCGCCGCCACCCCGCGCAGCCGGACCGTCCCATCCCCCGGCACCCGCGGCCGCTCCCGCAGCGCGCCCGCCGGACCCGGCTACGACACCGAGCAGAACCCGGTCGTGGAACTGGTCGAGCGGGCCCAGAACGGCGAGAGCGAGGCCTTCGGCCGGCTCTACGACCACTACGCGGACACCGTCTACCGGTACATCTACTACCGGGTCGGCAGCCGGGCCACGGCCGAGGACCTCACCAGCGAGACCTTCCTGCGCGCGCTGCGCCGGATCGGCACCTTCACCTGGCAGGGCCGCGACTTCGGCGCCTGGCTGGTCACCATCGCCCGCAACCTGGTCGCCGACCACTTCAAGTCCAGCCGCTTCCGGCTGGAGGTCACCACCGGCGAGATGCTCGACTCCAACGAGTGCGAGCGCAGCCCGGAGGAGTCGGTGCTGGAGTCGCTCTCCAACGCCGCCCTGCTGGACGCGGTGCACCGACTCAACCCGCAGCAGCAGGAGTGCGTCACGCTCCGGTTCCTACAGGGGCTCTCGGTCGCCGAGACGGCCCGGATCATGGGCAAGAACGAGGGCGCCATCAAGACCCTGCAGTACCGGGCGGTGCGCACGCTGGCCCGCCTGCTGCCGCCGGACGCCCGGTGACCCGCGCCTCGTGGATCCGATAGACCCTGGACCGTCAGTCCCGCCCGGGCGTTGCCACGTCCGGGTGACGGGCCGGTCATCTGCTCTGCTTAATACGCCAGGGGGGTCGTGCGTAACCGACTCCCGACGCCGCTCGTTGGCCAGCGTGAAGTCCGCCATCGGGCCCGCAGTCAAGTGGGGCTTGGAACTGTCACCCGATGGTGTGGTTTCGGCCTGCGGAGACAACCAACCGGCGGGCCACGGTGTCGAAAACGACGAAGGGAGGTGTGGCCCGTGACGGCAAACGTGCTGGAGCACCGGCGGGCGAAGTCCTTCGCCGAGGCGCTGGAGGCCCACCAGAGTGATCACCGGAGCAGCGGCTCGCACCGGGCCGGCTCCGCCGCCATGACCGAGTTGCTCGCCATGGCCGACACGCTCGGTGCGCTCCCCGCCCCCGAGCTCGCCGCCGAGACGCGGACGGTCCAACGCGCCCAGCTGATGGCCGCGTTCGAGCAGCAGTGGGCCGGCGGCGCCCCCACGGCGGTGATCCCCGCCCAGCCGGGCCGGCGGGCCCGCCGCACCCGCTGGGGCCGCCGGCTGGCGATCGGCGGGCTGGTCGCCGGCGTCGCGGTCGGCTCCTTCGCGGGAGCCGCCGCCGCCTCCACCGACGCTCTGCCGGGCGACGCCCTGTACGGCATGAAGCGCGGACTCGAAGGCCTCCAGCTCGACTGGGCGGACTCGGACAGCGAGCGCGGCGCCCTGCTGCTCCAGCAGGCGTCCACCCGGCTGGACGAGGCCCAGTCCCTGCTCGGCCGCTCCGACTCGCCCGGCGCGCTCAGCCCCGCCACGGTGGACCAGGTCCGCCGCGCCCTGGACGACATGCACGCCGAGGCGCTGCGCGGGCGCGACCTGCTGCGGGCCGTCTACCGGTCCAACGGCTCGCTGACCCCGATGCGGCAGCTCGCCGACTTCGCCGGGGAGGACCAGCGCTGGTCCGCGCTGCAGTCCAAGCTGCCGTCCGGGCTCACCACCCAGGCCGACAAGGTGGACCAACTCTTCAGCGACATAAGCGAAGACGTCGCGCCCCTGCGCCTGGAGCAGCCCTCCGGGCCGGGCAGCGGCGGACCGTCCTCGACCGGTGGCACCAGCACCGGCGGCACCGGCACCGGCCAGCAGGTCCCGGGGGTGGGCAACGCTCCGGCGAGCGGCGGCACCAGCGGCCGCAACCCGGGCACCGCGCCGTCCGCCCGGTCCACGCCGTCGCCCAGCACGTCCACCCAGTCCGGCCTCGGCGACCTCCTCGGGACGCTGACCGGCAACACGCCCGCGCCCTCCACCAGCCCGGCGGGCAGCCCGGCCCCCTCGGGCTCGCCGGCCGCGCCGGACGGGCAGGGGATCACCATTCCGCCGCTCATTCCGGGGCTGCTGCCGGGGATCACCCTGGGCTGACATCCGCGGCAGGGGCGCTGGGTCACCGCCCGGCGCCCCTGTTGTCGTCCGGTCAGAAGAAGACCGAGCGGCGCTGGACCAGCAGCTTGTACAGCGTGTGCTGGATGGTCTCCCGGACCTGGTCGGTCAGGTTGAAGACCAGCATCGGGTCGTCCGCCGCGTCCTTCGGGTAGCTGTCGGTGGGGATGGGCTCGCCGAACTGGATGGTCCACTTGGTGGGGAGGGGGATCGCGCCGAGCGGACCGAGCCAGGGGAAGGTGGGCGTGATCGGGACGTAGGGCAGGCCGAGCAGGCGGGCCAGCGTCTTGAAGTTGCCGATCATGGGGTAGGTCTCCTCGGCTCCGACGATGGAGCAGGGGACGATCGGGACGCCGGCCCGCAGCGCGGAGGCGACGAAGCCGCCGCGGCCGAAGCGCTGCAGCTTGTACCGGTCGGCGAAGGGCTTGCCGATGCCCTTGAAGCCCTCGGGCCAGACCCCGACCACCTCGCCGCGTTCCAGCAGGGCCTGGGCGTCCTCGTTGCAGGCGAGGGTGTGCCCGGCCTTGCGGGCCAGTTCGTTGACCACGGGGAGGACGAAGACCAGGTCGGCGGCGAGCATCCGCAGGTGGCGGCGGGCCGGGTGGTGGTCGTGCACGGCGACCTGGGTCATCAGGGCGTCGAGCGGGACGGTGCCGGAGTGGTTGGCGACGATCAGCACGCCGCCCTCGGCGGGGATGTGCTCGGTGCCGCGGACCTCGACCCGGAAGTACTTCTCGGCGAGCGGGCGCAGCAGGGAGAGGAAGACCTCCTCGGTGAGCTCCTTGTCGAAGCCGAAGTCGTCGACCTCGTAGTCGCCGGTGAGGCGGCGGCGCAGGAAGCCGAGGCCGTGTGCGGCGCGCTGTTCCCAGCCCTTGCCGAGCAGCCGGGTGGCGGTGGCGCCGAGTTGGCCGGAGAGGGCGTGGCCGACGGCGTCGGCGAGTTGGTCGGCGAGGGCCGGGCGGGGGTCGGGACCGGTCCAGCTGGGCGCGGACTCGATCGGGATGACCTTGGCCGCCGGGTCGGCGGGCTCCCGGACGGCTGTCATCGCGGCCTCAACTCCTCGGTGTCGGTGGGGCGGTCGTCGAGCAACGCGGCGAGCCGGTCGGTGGCGGCGGCCAGCCGGTCGGGCGGCAGCAGGCCGGGTGACTGGTGGGCGGCGAAGTCGGCGAAGGTCTCGGAGGTGGTGTACCGGGGGGTGTAGCCGAACGTCTCGCGCAGCTGGGTGGTGTCCACCACCCGTCCGTGGGTGAGCAGTTGGAGCTGCTCCGGGGAGAAGGCGCGGTCCGCGGGGGCGGTCAGCCGGCGGGCCAGCTGGGCGACCGCGCCGAGCGCGGGCTTCAGCAGCGGGACGGTCGGCCGGCCGAGCCGGCGGGCGCACTGGGAGAGCAGCAGCACGCCCTCGCCGGCCACGTTGTAGGTGCCGGGGGTGGCGGTGAGCGCGGCCCGGCACAGGACCTCGACGGCGTCGTCCTCGTGGACGAACTGGAGCCGCGGGTCGTGGCCGAGCGCGGTGGGCAGCAGCGGCAGGCGGAAGTACGCGGCCAGCGGGGTGTCGCCGCCCTGGCCGAGGATGTTGGCGAAGCGCAGCACGGTGACCGCGACGTCGGGGCGGCGGCGGGCGAAGCCGCGCACGTAGCCCTCGACCTCGGCGGCGTCCCGGGCGAAGCCGCCGTCGGGTAGCGCCTTGGGCTGCATCCGCTCACCGAAGACGGCGGGGTCGCGGGGCGCGGACCCGTAGACGGCGGTGGTGGACTTGACGACCAGTCGGCGCAGGCCGGGTGCCTTCTGGCAGGCCCCGAGCAGTTGCATGGTGCCGATGACGTTGGTCTCCTTCACCGTGGCGCGGCCGCCCTGGCCGAGCGCGGTGACGTTCAGGTGCACGACGGTGTCGACCTCGTGCTCGGCGATCACCCGGGCGATCGCGGGGCGGCGCAGGTCGACCGGCGCGAAGTGCACGCCGAGCGGCAGTTCCCGCGACGGCAGGCCGATGTCCACTCCGACCACCCGCTCCACGTCGGGCTGTTCGGCGATCTGTCCGGCGAACCGCGCGCCGAGTCGGCGCGCCACGCCGGTGACGAGCACGACCTTGCCCACGTTGCCGCGACCTCCCTGGCTCCCTGCGCTCCTGCCATGCACCGTACCGCGCCGACGTCACGGTGACGGAAACGCCACTGCCCGCCCCGGGAAATCAATCCGGGACGGGCAGGACGGAAACCTGGCGACGCGAGGCGACCGCAGGCGGTGTTACTTCTTGTTGCGACGCTGCACGCGAGTGCGCTTCAGAAGCTTGCGGTGCTTCTTCTTGGCCATACGCTTGCGACGCTTCTTGATGACAGAGCCCACGGAACATTCCTCGCTCACTCGGACCCGCGCCCGTGAGAGACGGGAGTCCATACGACTGACGGAGGGCCTAGCCTACCGTCCACGTCGCGTTTGCCGTAATCGGTGCCCCTTGATGCTTTCGCCTACGCGCTCTGCAGCCGCACGTAGGACTCCTGGAGGTACTCGTGGACCTTCTGCTCGGGCACCCGGAACGAGCGTCCGACCCTGATGGCCGGAAGCTCGCCGCTGTGCACCAAGCGGTAGACCGTCATCTTCGACACCCGCATGACCGAGGCGACCTCGGCCACGGTCAGGAAGACGACATCCTGCAGGGGACGCTCGCCGGAACTCATGACCCTCACCGACCCTTACCCGTGTGCAAGGCACCGGCTTCCCCTCCGGTGACTCCACCGGCACACGTGTATCCCCAGAGTAGTTATGGGTGGTACGGGTGGGAAGAGGGGGGCCCTCAGCTGTTGTACGGTGCGAGATCCGCCTGTTGCAGTACGTAGTCGCTCAGTGGTCTGTAGCAGGCGGGCGCAGAGCCGTCGTCGAGCGGGACGACCACCTCGACCGTGCCGGCCGCCTCGGCGGCGAACGGGGCGACGTCGTTGCAGTCGGCCAGGCCGCCGGCCGGGATGCCGAGCCGGCCTGCTCCGCAGATCCAGCCGTGGTCGCCCAGTACCAGGTCGGGCGGGCGGTGGCCGGCGTCGGCGAGGGCGGTGAGGGCCAGCCGGACGGGCAACGGCGAGTGGGTGTGCGCCAGTTCGCCGGTGCCAGGGTTTCCGGTCCGCCCGGTGCCGTCAAGGGCCCGGACCACCAGGACGTGTCCGACCAGGTCGAGCACCCGGCCGCGGTCGCCGTCGGGGGTGGGCTCGCGGAAGCGCGTTCCCCGCGCGGGGGTGAGCACGGGGCAGCCGGCCGCCGCGAGCGCCCGGGTGAGCGCCCCGTGGAAGCCGGGCAGCTTGGTGGGGTGGCCGGTGCCGGCCAGCACACTGCCGCGGCGGTCGGCGGTGCGGCGCAGCAGGGCGGCGAGCCGGTCGAGGGCGTCGAGGGTGCGCTCGGGGTCGATGCCGTCGGGGCCGTCGGTGTAGCCGGGGTCGGGGTCGACGCCGACCCGTTCGACCATCAGCGCCAGCACCTGGTCCTGGTCGTAGCGGTGTTCCGGGTCGAGTCCCATCAGCGCCTTGGGGTCGCCCTGGGCGAACAACCGGTAGTGGCGCAGGTTGTTCTGACGGGGCGTCGGCACCTCGGGGCCGGCCAGCCGGTGGCGCAGCAGGTGGGCGCGCAGGCGGTCGCGGGCGGTCACGGGATCAGTCCGTGGTGCGGGAGGACGGCGCGGCGGGTGGCCAGCACGGCCTGGTCGAGGCGGTCGGCCGGGTCGTAGCCGCCGTCGAAGTCCTGCCAGCGCGGGGTGGCGCCGTCGGTCATCCGGGGCGGCGCGGGCCTGCGGGTGAGCCGGTAGACCTCGGCGCGCCACGCCTCGGGCGTCTCGGTGAGCGGGTCGACGGGGTGTCCGGCGGCGGTGGCCACCAGGTGGGTCCAGCTGCGCGGGACCACGTCGACCACCGCGTACCCGCCGCCGCCGGTGGCCACCCAGCGGCCCTCGGCGTGCCGGTGCGCGAGGTCGTGGACCGCCTCGGCGATCAGCCGCTGGGCGTCGACGGTGACCGCGAGGTGGGCCAGCGGGTCCTCGACGTGGGTGTCGGCGCCGTGCTGGCTGACGATCACCTGCGGGCGGAACGCGGCCAGCAGCTCGGGGACCACCGCGTGGAAGGCGCGCAGCCAGCCGGCGTCGCCGGTGCCGGCCGGGAGGGCCAGGTTGGCGGCGGTGCCCTCGGCGTCGGGGCCGCCGGTCTCGGTGGGCCAGCCGGTCTGCGGGAAGAGCGTGCTGGGGCTCTCGTGCAGGGAGACGGTGAGCACCCGGGGGTCGTTCCAGAACACCTGCTGGACGCCGTCGCCGTGGTGGACGTCGACGTCCAGGTAGGCGACCCGTTCGGCGCCGAGCTCCAGCAGGCGGGCGATGGCCAGCGCCGGGTCGTTGTAGACGCAGAACCCGGACGCCTGGCCGGGCATCGCGTGGTGCAGGCCGCCGGCGAAGTTGACTGCGTGCGGGCTCTCGCCGCGCCAGACCGCCTCGGCAGCGGCGACCGACTGCCCGGCGATCAGCGCGGACGCCGAGTGCAGGCCGGGGAAGGCCCAGTTGTCGTCGGTGCCGAGGCCGTACGCCGGGTCGGCGGCGGCCGGGTCGGCGGCGGCCTGCTTGACCGCGGCCAGGTAGTCGGCGGTGTGGACGAGGCGCAGCGTGGAGTCGCCGGCCGGCGGCGCGGAGCGCAGCCGTACGGTGGGCAGCTCGGTCAGGCCGAGGGCTTCGACCAGGCGCATGGTCAGTGCCAGCCGGGTCGGGTCCATGGGGTGGCCCGGCCCGAAGTCGTAGCTGGTCGCGGCCTCGTCCCAGAACAGGTGCAGCCCACAGGTGGTTTCCGACATGGGTCACACGCTATCGGGTGCGGTGCGGGGAACCGCGCGGAGCGGAGAGCGGCACCGCCGGGATCGCGCCGAGGGCGGCGGCTTGGACCGCGGCGCGATCTTGCCGTGCGTGATCGGTTGCTCGCGCAGTTCCTCGCGCCCCTAGCTGGGCACGGGTTCGCGTTCCTCCTTCGTCAGCTCCACCGATCGCGGAGCGAATTGCGGGGCGAGCGGGAGGATCGCGAGGATCAGCAGCATCGGGGCGCAGAAGGCCAGCCGGTAGGAGGAGAGGTCGGCGAGGGTGCCGACCAGGGGGGAGCCGACCAGGAAGCCGACGTAGTTGAAGAGGTTGAGGCGGGCGACCGCGGCGTCGCTCGCGGCGGGGAAGAGCCGGCCGCCGGCGGCGAAGACCTGCGGGATGATCGCGCAGATGCCGAAGCCGAGGACGGTGAAGCCGAGGATCGCGGCCCACGGGGCGGGGGCCAGCGCGGCGACCAGGAAGCCGGCGCCGGCCACGGTCGCGCCGGTGCGGACCACCGGGATCGCGCCGAAGCGCTGGACGGCGCGGTCGCCGACGGTACGGCCGAGCAGCATGGCGACCATGTAGCCGAGGTAGGAGAGCTTGGCGAGGTCCTCGCGGCTGCCGAGCCCGTCGGTGAGGTACTTGACGCTGTAGTTGGAGACCGAGGCGTCGGCGATGTAGGCGAAGGCCATCGCGGCGCACAGCGGGAGCAGCGGCTTCCAGGGGATGCGACGGGCGGCCAGTGCGGCGGCCTCCCGGACGGCGTCGCCGAGTTCGGCCGGTCCGGCGAACCAGCGGCCGGTGATGATCGCGGCGGGGATCAACACCGCCGCGGAGACGCCGAACAGCACCGGCAGGCCGGTGTCGTAGTGGGCGCCGAGGCCGGCGATCGCGGCGCCGGCGATGCCGCCGAGGCTGAACGCGGCGTGGAAGCCGATCATGATGCTGCGGCCGTAGCGGTGCTGCAGGCCGACGCCGAGCATGTTCATCGAGGCGTCGAGAGCGCCGACCAGGAGGCCGAACAGGCCGAGAGCGATGGCGAGTTGCCACAGTTGGCTGCCGAGGCCGGCCAGTGCCAGGGAGACGCAGACGGCGGGCTGGACGATCCGCAGCACGCCGCGGGCGGTGGTCCGCTTGACCAGGCTCTCGGAGGTGATAGAGCCGACGCCGGCCAGGATCGGCACCGCGGCGAGGAACAGCGGCAGCAGCGAGTCGCTGAGGCCGTAGCGGTGCTGGAGTTCGGGGATGCAGGTGACCAGCAGGGCGAAGGTGGTGCCCTGCAGCAGGAAGGAGACGGCCAGCGCGGCCCGGGCCTGTCGGAGCCGGGGGCTGGGTTCGGCCTCTGCCGTGACCTGCATCGGGACCTCGCTGACCACCGACGCTACCGGCCGGTACGGAGATGTTGGGCAGAGCGTAGGCGGTCGGCGGCGTCGGCGGGAGGGGGGCGACGGGATCAGTTCGGCAGCAGTGCGATCGCGGATTCGAGTCCGGCGAGCAGTCCGGTGGCGCCGGCGCCGGTCAGCTTGGCCGGGTCGGTGAGCGCGGCGTAGCCGTACACGTCCATGCCCGCGGCGCGGGCGGCCAGGACGCCGTTGCGGCTGTCCTCCAGCACCAGGCAGCGGGCGGGGTCGGCGCCCATGGTGCGGGCGGCGTGCAGGAACAGGTCCGGGGCGGGCTTGCCGACGCCGACGTCCTGGGCGCTGAACAGCAGTTCGTCGGTGAAGTAGCCGTCCAGGCCGGTGAGCCGGTGCGCGGTGCGGATCCAGGAGTGGTGGGCGGAGGACGCCACGCAGTAGCGGATGCCGTGCTGCTGGAGGTGCTTGAGGAGCTGCTCGGCGCCCCGGACGGGGGTGAGTTCGGTCGCGAAGGCGGCGAAGACCCGGTCGTGGAACAGGTCGTCGAAGCCCTCGGGCAGCGTCGCGCCGTACCGTTCGCCGATCACGTCGTGGACGGTGTGCGCGGCGCAGCCCATGAAGTCGCGGTAGGAGTCCTCGACGGTGGTGGGGTAGCCGAGTTCGGTCAGGTACTCGGCGAGCACCCGGTTGGAGATCGGCTCGCTGTCCACCAGCACGCCGTCGTTGTCCAGGATCAGCAGGTCGTAGCTCACCGGTCCGAGCCTACTTGCCGCCGCTGGCGAGCTCGCGGGAGCGGTCCCGGGCGGCCTCCAGGGCGCCCAGCAGGGCGGCCCGCACGCCGTGGTTCTCCAGTTCGCGGATGGCGGCGATGGTGGTGCCCGCCGGGGAGGTGACCGCCTCGCGGAGCTTGACCGGGTGCTCGCCGGAGTCCCGCAGCATCACCGAGGCGCCGATCGCGGACTGCACGATCAGCTCGTGCGCGACCTGCCGGGGCAGGCCGAGCAGGATGCCCGCGTCGATCATCGCCTCGACCAGGAAGTAGAAGTACGCCGGTCCGGAGCCGGACAGCGCGGTGGCGGCGTCCTGCTGGCTCTCCGGGACGCGCAGCGCCTTGCCGACCGAGCGGAAGATCGCCTCGGCGCGGGCCAGGTGCGCCTCGGTGGCGTGCGAGCCGCCGGAGAGCACGCTCATGCCCTCGTCCACCAGCACCGGCGTGTTGGGCATCACCCGGACCACCGGGGTGCCCGGGGCGAGCCGCTCCTCGAACCAGCCGGTCGGGATGCCCGCCGCGGCGGAGACCACCAGCTTGTCGGCGGCCACGTGCGGGGCGAGCTCGTCCAGCAGGCTGCCCATGTCCTGCGGCTTGACGGCCAGGATCAGGGTGTCGGCGAGCTTGGCCGCCTCCGCGTTGGTGACGGCGAACACGCCGTAGCGGTCGGCGAGTTCGGTGGCGCGATCCGCTCGCCGCGCGGTCACCAGCACGTCCGCCGGATCCGTCCCGGCCCGCAGCAGTCCGGAGAGCAGCGCCTCACCGATCTTGCCGGTGCCCAGGAAGGCGATCTTCTGTCCGGTAGCGATGCTGCCCATCGGGCCCTCCTTGCTGCGGTTTCCTGCCCGCCATCTTGCACCCGATCCCCCCGCCGACGCCGCAGGTGTCCACCCTGCGGTCGGCGGTTCCCCGACGAACCGTCACATCCCGGTATCCGTCTCCCGCCCGGGGGTTGGGGCGGCACCCGGCTGGAACACTCCCGACGAAAATCGGCCACCGCGCGCTGTCCGCCTGGGGGGGTGGACATGGCGAAGCACGACCCGTCCGAGGAGAAGAACCAGACGAACCAGACCGCAGCCGTCCAGCTCACCAAGATCGTCGTTCCACGGGAGGCACGACCGGAGGCACTACGGGGGGCACCACCGGCGGCACCACCGGGCGCACCACGGGCGGCGGGACCACGGGAGGCACGACCGGCGGCACGGCGGGCGGAGCCACCGGAGCCGTGACCGGCGGAACCACCGGCACCGGCGGACAGGCCGCCGGCGGCCTCCCGCCCAGCCCGACCGCCACCGCGGCGGACGGCGGCTACCGCTACACGTACGCGCTGGCCGAGGGCTACGCGATCAACCTGGGTGCGCACGACCCCGACCACCAGCGCACCACCGGGGAGTGGACCACCCAGAACTTCGCCTGGAGCGGCAAGGACGCGAACGGCGAGGACTACCTCGGCATCAAGGGCTTCCCCGATTCGGTGACCCTGCTCGCGCCGGGGGCGGACTCCAGCCACCAGGCGTGCCGGAACTCGCCGCGCGCCAACGGTGACCCCTCCGCCGGCGGGCTGGGCGCGGGCAAGCGGTTCTGCGTCTTCCCGGGCGGCTTCGACGCGCTGGTGACCGTGGTGTCGAACACCGCCACCCCGGGCGGCAGCGGCGGGGTGCTGACCCTGGACGTCGTCGTCTGGGAGTAGGGGCCCGTAGGGGGAAAGTCAGGGCCGGGCCCTCTGGATTTGCCCGTCCGCGAGGAGCACCGTGGAGACATGGGACACGGAGACTTGACTGGACGTGAGAGCCGCCAGGTCGCCGTCGCGGCCTCGACCCTCGGGCCGTGGCGGACGGCCACGGCGGTGGGCGCGGTGGTCGGCGGGGCCGCGCTGGTGGTGGATGTGGTGACCGGGCACTGGTCGATGGACATCCTGGCGGGCCCGGTCGGGCTGGCCCTGTTCTTCTTCTTCCTGGTCGGCACGGTGGGCGGCCGGCTGCGCAAGGACGGCGACCGGCGGCTGCGGCGGTGGTCCGACGCGCACCCGTGGCAGTCGGTGCTGCCGGCCGCCGGGGCGCTGCTGGTGCTGAACACGGTCGCGTTGTGGCTGCTGGGCAGCTGGGGCCTGTTCGGGGCGCTGTTCTTCTCCCTGCTGCCGGCCGGGCTGCTGCTGGTGGTGGCGGGCGTGGTCGGCTCGGTGAAGGCGGCGCGCCGGAGCTGAGCGGGCCGTTCGGGGGCCGGGTCGGCACGGTGCCGGTCCGGCCCCCGGCATTTCGCCCCCCGGTGTCGGGCGTGTCGGCGACGGTCGGCATACTTCCGGCTCGTGCCAACGATTGATGATCCTGAACCGGGACCTGGGCGGGAGTCCGACGATCCGTTCGCCGGGCTGGTGTTGGACGACGAGTTCGTCCGGGCCGCGCGGGTGAAGGAGGCGTCCGGGCGGGCCCGGATGTTGAGTGCGCGGTGGCAGAACGAGCCGCCGCCGGACAGCGGGCCGAACCTGCCGGTGGCCGAGATCCGGCGGTCGTGGTTCGGCCGGCGGGCCCGCCGGGTGGATGGCGGCCGCAGGTGGCGCAGGGGCCTGCGCAACGCGCTGCTGCTCCTGCTGATACCGGCGCTGCTGCTGGTCGCGGTGGCGTACGCGCGGACGGTGAAGTCGGACTTCGCGAAGTCCGACGCCGTGAAGTCGTCCGCGCTGCCGACCCTCGGCGCGGCGACGGCGACACCGAGCAGTGCGCCGCCGAGCGTCGCGCCCCAGACCGCCACGGTGGAGCACCCGTGGGCGGGTTCGCCGGCCGAGGCGTGGCCGTCCGGCCCGGACGGGCTGGCGCTGCCGGCGGCCACCGCGGTGGGGGTGTTCGGTCCGGAGCAGGTCGCCGCGGACCTGGACGTGGTGAAGCAGTTCCTGGTCGCGGCCAACATGGATCCGAAGGTGCTCGCGGGCGGGTACCCGCAGGCGGCACTGGATCTGACGAACCGTTCGACCGCCGACGCGCTGGCGGAGGACCTGGCCCACCCGAGCGAGGAGCACGACCCGTCGAACTGGCTGAGCCGCTTCGACCCCGCGTGGGCGGTACCGGTGACCGACCAGGTCAAGGTGCAGGGGCTGATCAGCTTCGAGGGCGACGGCGAGCAGGGCCTGCTGGTGCACACCGACGTCACCTTCGTGTACGCGGCGCGGCCGGGTCCGGAGGTCGGCAAGGCCGCGCCGTCGAAGCAGCCCTCGCAGCCCTCGCAGCCGGCGCCGACCGGCGGCGGTACGGGCGCGGCCAAGCCGGTGGGCTGGGTGCAGGACACGCCGGGCGCGGTCGACGTCGAGCGGGAGATCGTCCGGCGCAAGTTCGACTTCCGGTTCGCCGACCCGGCCCGCTTCCAGGTGAAGAAGGGCAAGCTCTCGGTGGCGCACTCCTACAGCGATCTCGGCAACAACCTGTGCGGCTTCCACGGCGGCTACCTGCGGCCGTCCTTCGACGCCGACTGGGCCACCGTGAGCGCCCGGCCGAGCGACGGGCCCTCCGCCGGGCCGACCACCGACCCGTACGACTGGAGCCGGCCGCTCACCGAGAGCGGCGAGTGCGGCTCGATCAGCCGCAGTTGACGGAGCGTCAGGCCCGTCGCCGGGTCGCCCCGCGGGCTTCGCGGGCGGCGCGGCGGCGGTGCCAGACGGCGCTCTCCTGGTCGTAGACGGCACGCTTGAGGCCCTCGCCGGGGGCTTCGACCAGGCTGCGGCAGAAGTAGGCGGCGAGGGCGCCGGTGAAGCCGACCAGCCAGACGCCGCCCAGCGACTTCTCCTCGGCCATCCAGCCGCTGAGCGCGCCGCGGCCCTCGGTGAGGATCTTCCAGGTGCGCATGGCGGCCAGCGCGGTGCACACGCCGAGGGCGAGGATCAGCAGCAGGGTGACGGCCCGGGCGTCGGAGAGCCGGACGCCGGAGACGCTCAGGCGCAGCAGCAGGGCCCCGGTGAGGGTGGCGGCCAGCGCGCCGAGCGACACCAGGACGCGGCGCAGCCAGTAGGCGGCGCCGCGGTCGACCCAGGTGGTGCCGAAGAAGCGGATCGGCTCCGGGGCGGGGGCGGTACTGGGCGCGGTCACGGTCCGATTATCACCGCGGCCGGCGGCCTGCCCCGGAGCGACGCGCCTCAGCCGAGCTTGGAGACGTCCCGGACGGCGCCCTTGTCCGCCGAGGTGGCCATCGCCGCGTACGCCTTGAGCGCGGCGCTGACCTGGCGGTCGCGGTTCTTCGGCCGGTAGCCGCCCGCGGCCTCCAGCTTGAGCCGGCGCTCGTGCAGCTCCTCGAAGGAGACGTCCAGGCTGATGGTGCGGGCGGGGATGTCGATGGTGATCGAGTCGCCGTCCTCGACCAGGGCGATCGCGCCGCCGGAGGCCGCCTCCGGGGAGACGTGGCCGATCGACAGGCCCGAGGTGCCGCCGGAGAACCGGCCGTCGGTGATCAGCGCGCAGGCCTTGCCCAGGCCGCGGCCCTTGAGGAAGGAGGTCGGGTAGAGCATCTCCTGCATGCCGGGGCCGCCCTTGGGGCCCTCGTAGCGGATGACCACCACGTCGCCCTCCTTGACCTGCTTGGCGAGGATCTTCTCCACCGCCTCGTCCTGGGACTCGCAGACCACGGCGGTGCCCTGGAAGCGCCAGATCGACTCGTCGACGCCCGCGGTCTTCACCACGCAGCCGTCCTCGGCGATGTTGCCGTACAGCACGGCCAGGCCGCCCTCGACCGAGTAGGCGTGCTCGACGCTGCGGATGCAGCCCTTGGCGTCGTCGGTGTCCAGCGTCTCCCAGCGCTCGGACTGGCTGAACGCCTCGGCGGAGCGGACGCAGCCGGGCGCGGCGTGCCACAGCTCGACGGCTTCCTCGGAGGGCGAACCGCCGCGCACGTCCCAGGTCTTGAGCCACTCGGCGATCGAGTCGGAGTGCACGGTGTGCACCTCCTCGTTGAGCAACCCGCCGCGGTACAGCTCGCCGAGGATGGCGGGGATGCCGCCGGCCCGGTGCACGTCCTCCATGTAGTAGTTGCCGTTCGGGGCGACCTTGGACAGGCACGGCACCTTGCGGGAGATCGCGTCGATGGCCCGCATGTCGAACTCGACGCCGGCCTCCTGGGCGGCGGCGAGCAGGTGCAGGATCGTGTTGGTGGAGCCGCCCATCGCGATGTCCAGCGCCATGGCGTTCTCGAACGCGGCGTAGGTGGCGATGTTGCGGGGCAGCACCGAGTCGTCGTCCCCGTGGTAGTACCGCTTGGTGATGTCCACGACGGTGCGGCCGGCCTGCTCGTACAGCGCCTTGCGGGCGGTGTGGGTGGCCAGCACCGAGCCGTTGCCGGGCAGCGACAGGCCGATCGCCTCGGTCAGGCAGTTCATCGAGTTGGCGGTGAACATGCCGGAACAGGAGCCGCAGGTCGGGCAGGCGTTCTCCTCGATGATCGAGATGTCCGCGTCGGAGACGTTCTCGTTCACCGCCTGGGAGATCGCGTCGACCAGGTCCAGCTTGCGGACGGTGCCGTCCACCAGGGTGGCCTTGCCGGCCTCCATCGGGCCGCCGGAGACGAAGACCGTCGGGATGTTCAGGCGCAGCGCGGCCATCAGCATGCCGGGGGTGATCTTGTCGCAGTTGGAGATGCAGATCAGCGCGTCCGCGCAGTGCGCGTTCACCATGTACTCGACCGAGTCGGCGATCAGGTCGCGCGAGGGCAGCGAGTAGAGCATGCCGTTGTGGCCCATCGCGATGCCGTCGTCGACCGCGATGGTGTTGAACTCGCGCGAGATGCCGCCCGCCTGCTTGATCGCCTCGGAGACGATCCGGCCGACCGGCTGCAGGTGGGTGTGGCCGGGGACGAACTCGGTGAACGAGTTGGCGACC
>NZ_JBSFXE010000018.1:0-84435 GCF_053595195.1 Kitasatospora sp. NPDC002522 | reverse complement strand
CGGGATGCCGCCCGCCTGCTTGATCGCCTCGGAGACGATCCGGCCGACCGGCTGCAGGTGGGTGTGGCCGGGGACGAACTCGGTGAACGAGTTGGCGACCGCGATGATCGGCTTGCCGAAGTCCTCGCGGGCTACGCCAGCGGCGCGCAGAAGGGCGCGCGCGCCCGCCATGTTGCGACCTTGGGTGACCGTGTCAGACCTCAGCTGGGGCATCGGAGCCGCTCCTTCGACAGACTCGTGGTATCCCATCGAGCCTACGCCCGTACCGCCCGCGTCCGGACCGGCTGTCCGCGATGCGGGCAGCACGGGCGCGCCCCTGCCCCGGGGCTCCGCTGCGACCGCTACGGCCGCTTCGCGGCGAACAGGTCCAGGGTGTACGGCTCCGGGATCAGGCCGTCCGGGAACTCGGCGAGCAGCGCCTCCCGTTCGGCGGCCAGCACCGGGGCCCTGCGCTGCTCGTCCAGCACCGCGAAGTACGAGCGGGAGGTGAGGTCGGCGAGGTGGCTGTCGATGGTCACCTGCCGCTCCCAGCGCAGTTGGACGTGCCCGGTCTCCAGGCCCGCCGCCGTCAACTCCTCGGACCCGGCGATCACTCCGCCGTAGTAGTGGTAGCTCGGCAGCGCGGCCGCGAGCCGCTGCTCCTGGGCGTGCACCCACGGGGCCTGACGGTCCTTCACGTTCCACCACAGCGCCAGCGTGCCGCCCGGGCGGAGCACCCGCAGCGCCTCCGGGACGGAGCGCTTCGGGTCGGTCCAGTGGAACGCCTGGGCGTAGGTGACGAAGTCCACCGAGGCGTCGTGGAACGGCAGTTCGTCGCCGCCGGCCTTCACCACCGGGAGTTCGGGGCTGGCCTGGCGGAGCACCGCGGCCATCCCGTCGCTGGGCTCCACCGCCACCACCCGGGCGCCGCGGCCGACCAGCAGGCGGGTGGCGATGCCGGTGCCCGCGCCGACGTCCAGCACGTCGGCGCCGCGCAGCGACCGGCCGGACAGGCGCTCCAACTCGTCGAACAGCGCGTCCGGGTAGGACGGCCGCGCCGCGTCGTACTGGGCGGCCACCGGTCCGAAGGACATCGCGTGGGCCCGGAGTTCGTCGGTCATCAGATCGTCCTCTCGACTATTGCCAGCTGCGGGAGCACAGCACCAGCCGGTACCCGTCGGGGTCCTCGACGGTGACGCCGTGCTCGTCCCAGTAGGGGTTGTGCGCGGCGACCCGACGCCCGCCGGCGGCCACCAGCCGCTCGACCAGCGCGTCGTCGACCGGCTCACCGAGGTACAGCACGAACAGGTCGTCCACCGTCGGCGTCGGGGCCAGCGGGTGCTCGGGGTCGTGGGTCAGCTCGAAGTGCCAGCCGCCGCCGGGGAAGCCGACCATCACCAGGTCGTGCTCGCCGGGGACCCGCTCGGTGGTGCGCCACAGTACGGTCAGGCCGAGGCCCTCGGTGTGGAAGCGCTCCGCGGCCGCGAGGTCCCGGGACGGGCGGGCCAGCCGGACGTGCGTGGTGGGGCCGATCACGCGGTGGCGTCCAGTTCGGCGCGCCAGACCGGGCTGTCCACGTAGTGGTTGTCGTACTTCTCCGCGGAGGCGGCGATCTCGGCCGGGTCGGCCTCGCCGCGCATCACCCGGCCGAGCAGGCGCAGGTAGTCGAAGCGGCCGATGCCGGGGGTGAAGGTGAAGAGCACGTCCGCCGTGCGGCCCTGGGCGGCGGCGAAGGCGTGCGGGGTGCGCGGCGGCACGGCGAGGAAGTCGCCCTGCTCCAGCACCACGACCCGGTCGTCGAGCAGCACCCGCAGCGCGCCGTCGAGGACGAAGAACAGTTCGGTGGCGCGGGTGTGGAAGTGCGCGGGGGCTCCGACCGCGCCCGTGGCGAAGCTGGAGCGGTACGTGGTGTGGTCGGCGTTCTCGGCGAGCAGGGTCATCACGCTGCTGGGGTCCGCGCTGGTCTCCGCCTCGTGGGCGCGCACCGGCTCGACCGGCTTGTCGTTGATCATGGACCTGACTCTAGGCGGGGTCCGCAACGCTGTCCGGCGAATTACCGCCTGACGGTCCGTCAGGCGGTGGGCCGGGCCGCGGCCAGGTGCAGCCGGGTGAAGGCCAGCGCCTCCGCCAGGTCCGCCTCCCGCTCCGCCGGCGTGGCCGAGCGGCGGGTGTTGACCTCGAGCACCACGTGCCCGTCGAAGGAGGTCCGGGCCAGGCGCTCCAGCAGTTCGGCGCAGGGCTGCTTGCCGCGCCCGGGGATCAGGTGCTCGTCCTTGCCCGACCCCGAACCGTCCGCCAGGTGCACGTGCGCCAGCCGGTCGCCCATCCGGTCGACCATCTCCAGCGCGTCGATCCGGGAGGTCGCCGCGTGCGACAGGTCGACGGTGAAGTGCCGGTACTCCTCGTCGGTGACGTCCCAGCCCGGCGCGTACGCCAGCATCTCGCGGTCCCGGTAGCGCCACGGGTACATGTTCTCCACCGCGAACCGGACGTGGGTCTCCCCCGCCATCCGGTTGATCCCGGCCACGAAGTCCTTGGCGTACTGCCGCTGCCAGCGGAACGGCGGGTGCACCACCACGGTGTCCGCGCCCAGCCGTTCGGCCGCCCGCCGGGCCCGCACCAGCTTGGTCCACGGGTCGGAGGTCCACACCCGCTGGGTGATCAGCAGGCACGGCGCGTGCACCGCGAGGATCGGCACCGCGTACCCCTCGGAGAGCCGCCGCAGCGCCTCCACGTCCTGGCTGACCGGGTCGTTCCAGACCATCACCTCGACGCCGTCGTACCCGAGCCGCGCCGCCAGGTCGAACGCCGTCTCGGTGGTCGACGGGTACACCGACGCCGTCGACAGCGCCACCTTGGTGTCCGGCACGTGCAGCGCCGGATGCGGCGGCAGCACCAGCCGGTCCGTGGTGCGCAGCAGCGGCGCCCGCTCGTCCAGCTTCCGGCGCGCCGCCCGGGCCGCCCGCGCCGCCTTCAGCGGCAGCGCGGCACGACGCTCGCGCCGCTGCCGGGCCGGGGCAGCGGCGTTCACCGGGTCGTCGTCCTCGGAAAGCGCCACGCCGACCAGGTTAAGCGAGACGGAGCGGACAAATGGTGTGCGCTTGGGCACGGAAAAGGGCGGCACCCGGGGGTGCCGCCCTTTCACCGCCGAGGCTAGGCCGCGAAGTAGCCGCTGAGGTCCGCGATGGCGTGGGTCTCACCGGCGTGCAGGTACAGCGTCACCCGCCCGTCGACGACCGGGACCACCACCAGGTTGGCGACGGTGGCACCGGGCGTGAAGTTGAGGTTCGACACCCCCGGGCGGTCCGTCCCGTGCGGGTAGACGATCAGGTGGCTGTCGACCGTCGGGTCGGTCACCGTGACGTTCAGCACCACCGCGGTGGCACCGGCCGGAACCCCGTCCACGCCGCCGACCTGGAAGCTGACGATCCCGTCCGGGCCGATCTTCCCGGCGCGCGCGCCGGTCCCGTAGCGGGTGTCCAGCAGCCGCAGCGGGTCGACCGCCGAGAAGGTCGAGCCGGTCGCCGCGTAGTAGCCGGTGACGTCGGCGATCAGGTCCACCGAGCCGGAGTTGTTCCGCAGGTCCACCTTGCCGTTGACCACCGGCACCGTCACCAGGTTCGGGACGATCTGATGGGGCGTGAAGTTCAGGTTCGACACGTTGGGCAGCGACTGGCCGTCCGGGTACACGGTGACGTGCCCCTCCTCCGACGGGTCGACGGCGGTCACGTTCATCACCACCGCGGTCACCCCGCTCGCCGGAACGCCCTTCACACCCGCGACCTGCAGCTGCACCACACCACCGCCACCGACCCGCGCCTTCGGCGCACCGGTGCCGTCCCGGGTGTCCAGGAACCGCGCCGGGGTGATCGGCGTCAGCGCCGAGCCCTGCCCGGCCGCGTCGGTGTAGTACCCCGTCACGTCGGCGATCAGGTCGACCGCACCGGAGTTGTTCCGCAGGTCCACCTTGCCGTTCACCACCGGCACCGTCACCAGGTTCGGCACGGTCCGGTGCGCGGCGAAGTTGAGGTTCGACACGTTCGGCAGCGGCCGTCCGTCCGGATACACCGTCACGTGCCCGTCCTCGGACGGGTCGACGGCGGTCACGTTCATCACCACGGCCGTGACACCGGTCGCCGGAACGCCCTTCACGCCCGTCACCTGCAGCTTCACCACACCACCGCCACCGACCCGCGCCTTCGGCGCACCGGTGCCGTCCCGGGTGTCCAGGAACCGCGCCGGGGTGACCGGGACGAACCGCGCCTTCGCCGGCGCGGCGGGGGCGGTCACCGTGAACGCGTTCGGCACGTAGCCCGGGGACGGCACCCCGGAGGTGTAGCCGCCGCCGTTGCTCAGGCCGTAGCTGCCCGGCGCGAGACCGGTGGTGTCGACCAGCACGTTCAGCGTGGTGCCGTCGTCACTGAGGGACACCGGCTTGATCTGCTGCAGGCCGGTGTAGCTGTTCGGGACGATCTGCAGCTTGCCGGCCATGCTGAGCCCGGCGCCGTGGATCACCGCCGGCACCAGCGTGTCGGCCTGGCCGGTCGACGGGCTGATCGAGTCCGGCGTGCCGGAGTTGACCGCACCGACGCCGGGCACGCCCTGCAGGGTGTACTCGACCGGCGTGGCCGCCTTGTTGGCGCTGAGGATCAGCACGGCCTGGCCGCCGACGGCGTTCCACAGCGCGGAGCAGGAGCCGCCGAACTTCCCGTAGCTCTGCATGCACTGGTAGGTCAGGTTGGGGTCGACCCAGTCCGCGGACCCGACGACCGACAGGAACGGGTTCTCCACGGTGGTGGAGCTGGAGGAACCGCCGATGGTGAAACCGTCGTTGGGCTTCATGTCCACCACGCCGCAGAACGCGGTCGCGGACTCGGTCAGCACCCCGCTGCGCTGCGGGAAGCCGTTCACCGACAGCTTGTTGGCCGCGCACTCGGGTGCCCAGCCGCCGGCTCCGCCGACCTTCCAGGCGTCGACGTCGGCGTGGATCGGCTTGTCCTGGTAGCCGGAGGCCACCACGACCGCCACGTACGAGGTGGAGCCGGTCACCTTGCAGGAGATGCCCCACTGGCGGCACTGGATCTTGCCGTCGGCGTCCACCGCCATCAGCAGCGTGGACGGGTCGTAGCGGCTGCCGAGGGTCCGGCCGCTCAGCCAGAACTTGTCGGTCGCCGCACCGCTGACCCGCACACAGCGGGCGTCCAGCGCCGAGGTGAAGTCGAACGCGGTGGACGGGCCGCCCACCTGCGTGGAGGAGACCGGGGTGCACGGCGCGCTGGGCGAGATGTCCCGGCGCACCAGGTGGTAGGTGTCGGCCTGGCCGACGCCCACCAGCATGGCGGTGTACGCCGTGCCCGCGGTCAGCTGGCAGGTGGTGGTGGACGAGCCGAGGGTGGAGCAGGCGGTGTTGCCCGCGGCGTCCACCACGTACACGGCGGCGTTCACCCGGTTCAGGTTGTTCGCGTAGTCGAGCATCTCGGCGGGCGAGTGCTGACCGGCCGGGACGCTCAGGCAGGCGTTCTGGACGCTCGCGGTCAGCGCGACCTCCGCGCCCCAGGAGCCGTTGTAGCCGGACTGCGGCCACGCGGCGCAGCCGTTCGCGTTCCCGGTGCGGTGGATCACCAGCTGGTACGGCTGGGCGGGGGTGCCGGTCAGCACGGCGCGGAACGGCGCGGTGCCGGTCAGCTTGCACGAGCCGTAGCCGGAGCCGCCGTTGTCGCACTGCTTGACGCCCTTGGCGTCGTCGACCTCGACCGCGACCGGACCGCCGTCCGCGGGCGGGCGGTTGAGGAGGTAGAGGCCGTTCCCGCTCGCGGTCGGCAGGGTCAGGCAGCGCTGCTGGCCGAGCGCGCCGTAGGTGCCGGTGACCGGTCCGGAGACCAGGCCGTCGTCGGCGCCGGCGGTGCAGCCGCGGGTCTCCTTGCCGGAGTGGAAGGCCATCCCGTACGCGCCGAGGTTCTGGTTGTTGGCGTCCGGCACCCAGGTGTGGTCGCCGAGGGCCAGGTCGCAGTCGCCGCTCTGGCAGCTCGCCAGGGAGCCGTCGGCCTCGAACAGCCGCCCGTTGACGCTCTGCCCGGTGGAGAGCGAGGCGTAGGTGTGGCGGCCCGCCGCGGCCACCCGCAGGGTGCGGCAGAGCGCGGTGGAGGTCAGGTCCGGGGCGGCGCCGTAGGCCTGCGGGTCGACGACCGCGCAGCCCTCCGGCTTGGACAGCCGGGCGATCCGCAGGTCGTACTCCTGGGCGGAGCCGGAGTTCTGTTGGACCGTCACCCGGTACGGCGCGGGGCCGGTGAGGCCGCAGTTCAGGCCGGTGTAGGAGTCGCTGACGGCGTAGGAGTTGCAGATCTGCTTGCCCGCGCCGTCGTAGACGAACCAGGTCAGCCGGTAGTCCGGCCCGGAGGTGCGCAGCACGTCGCCGGTGGCCAGGTCGGTGGTGTAGCAGTCGCCGGCGCTGCCGGCCGCGAGCGAGCCGTGGAAGGCCGTCGGCGCGCCGAGCTTACGGTCCGCGGGGGCCACGGTCTTGCAGCCGGTGGCGGAGAGCAGCGGCAGGTAGGACAGCGCGACGGGGTTGTCCGTGTAGTAGTTGGACGACACCTTCAGCGTGTAGGTGCCGGCCTGGCCGGTGGCGCACCGGACCGTGCCGTAGCCGAAGCCGCCGCCGAGCGCGTTCTCGCAGGAGACCGCGGACCCGTCGGGCGCGGTGAGCGTCGGGTAGACGGAGGACTGGGTGGACACCACCTGGAGGATCACCAGGTCGTTCTGCTGCGGCAGCGTCAGCGTGAGCTGGGCGCTGCCGTACGCCGGCACCGTGCAGGTGACGACGGTCTGCGGGTCGAGCGCGGCCGGGCAGGCGCCCGCCGGGTCGCTCAGCTGGAGCTGCTTCACCGCGGCGGCGTGCTCGGCCGCCGGGTCCGCCTTCGGCGCGGCCTGCGGGCCCGCGGCGGGCTGTGCGGCGGCGGGCTGCGCGGCGGCGGGCGCCGGAGCCGCGGCGAAGGCGTTGCTGCTCTGCGCGACCAGCGCGCCGAGCAGCAACGCCCCGGTGGCCACCAGGCCCACGAGGCGTTTGGGTCTTCCGGACGGCAGCACTCTCATCGTCCCCCCCTGTGGGAATGCCCGACGCCGGCATCCGTCACCGGGTCCAGGGCAGCCGGAGTCTAGCGGGGCGCATACGGACCACCGCCACCGGATTACCCATCAGGAACCTCGGGGCTACGCCTCGATGGCGATCCGGTGCTCGTTGCCGTCCATGGTGTCGAGTCGGCGCAGGATGATGCCCTCGCGCAGGGCCCAGGGGCAGATGTCGAGCTCCTCCAGGCCGAACAGGTCCATGGCGGCGTCGGCGACCAGGGCGCCGGCCAGCAGTTGGCGGGCGCGGCCGAGGGAGACGCCGGGGATCTGGGCGCGTTCGGCGGGGGTCATCGCGGCGAGGCGCGGCAGCCAGGCGGACAGGCCGGCGCGGGTGAGCTTGCGCGGGACGCGCGAGCCCGCGCCCTCGGGGGCGGCGCCGGTCATCCGGGCGAGCTGCTTGAAGGTCTTGGAGGTGGCGACGGCGTGGTCGGGCGGGCCGAGGCGGGTGATGTCGCCGACCACGCCCGCGATCTCGGCGCGGATGTGCCGGCGCAGCTCGCGGATGTCGCCGGGGTCGGCGACGTCGCCGGGCAGCCGGGCGGTCAGCCGGCCGGCGCCGAGCGGGAGGGAGGTGGCGACGTCGGGCTGCTCGTCGATGCCGCAGGCGATCTCCAGCGAGCCGCCGCCGATGTCGAGGTCGAGCAGCCGGCCGGAGGACCAGCCGAACCAGCGGCGGACGGCGAGGAAGGTCAGCTTGGCCTCGTCCTGGCCGGAGAGCACGGTCAGCGCGATGCCGGTCTCCTGCTCGACCCGGCGCAGCACCTCCTCGCCGTTGGCGGCCTCGCGGACCGCGGAGGTGGCGAACGGCAGCAGGTCGACGACGCCCTTGTCCTCGGCGACGCGCAGCGAGGAGGCGACCATGGAGATCAGCCGCTCGATGCCGGTCTCGCTGATCGCACCGTGCTCGTCGAGCAGTTCGGCGAGGCGCAGCTCGGCCTTGTGCGAGTACGCGGGCAGCGGGGCAGCACCGGGGTGGGCGTCCACCACGAGGAAGTGGACGGTGTTGGAACCTACGTCGAGCACACCGAGTCGCATAACCGTCCAACCTAGTCCAAGCCGGTGACCGGGTGGGTCACAGGAGGCCGTCCCAGAGCTGTTCGACGATCACGGCCCACCAGTTCTCGGGGTCGCGCAGCGCGGTCCGGTCGAGGGCGGCGAGGGCGTGCTGGAACTCGGCGACGGCCGGTCCGGCCTGCTCGGGGGTGAGGTCGCGCAGCCGGGGGTGGCGGTCGGCGAGCAGTGCCAGGCTGCGGACGAAGGACGTGAGGTCGGCGTTGCAGTACCGGGCCTCGCAGGTGTCCGGGTCGACGGCGCGGATCCGGCCCTGGGCGGCGTCGACGGTGAGCAGCGCCCAGCCGTCGCTGCCGAGCACCCGCTGGCCGAGCAGTCCGGCGCGGGCGGCGGCGGTGGCCCGCCGGCCGCGGCCGAGCGCGGCGAGGTGCTCGGCGAGGTCGGGCAGGACCGGCGCGGCCTGCTCGGCGATGCCGTCCGCGGTGGGGTGGTGCAGGGCGAAGAACCCGGCGACGGCCCGCGGCAGCCCGGTGTGCTGCAGCGGGCGGGCCACCGGCTCGGGCAGGTCGGCGGCGAGCGTGGCGGCCTGCTCGAAGCGCCGTACGCCGTCCTCGCCGAACTGCGCGGCCAGCCGCTTGGCCAGGCCGTCCTCGGTCTCCGGCTGCGCGGGCGGCACGTCGCGCGGCAGCGGCACCCGGTTGTACGGGGTGCCGGCCCGGGCCGCCAGGGCCCGGACGGCGGCCGCCCGGTGGTCGTGGCGCGGCCCGTACGGCTGCTCGAACTCCACGCGGACGCCTGGCAGTTGGGATTCCAGTGCGTACGCCCAGTAGCCGCCGGGCAGCATCGACAGCCGCAGGTCGGTGCGCACCGCGAGGACGTCCTCGGCGGTGACGCCCTGCCCGCGCAGCTGCTGCCAGGCGCGCAGCGCGGGGTGCGGGCGGCCGTGTGCGGAGCGGACGGTGAGGCTCTGCGGCTCGCCCTGCTTGTCGCGGTAGCCGACGGTGGCCCGGGTGCCGGGGCCGGTGACCGGGGGCTGCCCGGGCCGGTGGCTGCCGGCGCCGAGCCGGTCCCGGTACAGCCGCTCCACCTCGGGCACCGGGACGGACGGGTAGACGGTGAGCTCACCGCTGTGCCGGTCGACCACGGCGCAGGCCGTGCCGATCTCCTCCGGGGCGCGCCGCACCCCGGTGAGCGGGTCGGTGAGCACCGGCGCGGGCTCCGGCCAGAGCACCCAGCCGAGGTCGAACTCGTGGCACCTGACAGGCCGTGAACTCTCCTGCGGGAGATCGCCGTTGACCCAGCGGTGGGCGGTGGCGAGGGCCTGCTCTCGGGTGATCATCAGCGGGTGCTCCCGGCGGTGCGGTGGACGGTGAGCCGGGAACGCGGCGGTGCGGCTTCGGTCGTGGGGCCGGCGGGCGCAGCGGCCACCCCGACCGGCTCGGGCGCCGCCGGCACGGCCTCGGCCGCCTGCGCGGGCACGGCGACGGTGGCGGGCAGCGGCAGCGTCAGGTCGATCGGCCGGTCGGCGGCGTCCACCGCGATCGCCCACAGGCCGTGGTCGGCCGGGTAGAGCGGGGTGGGCGCGGCGTAGCCGGTCTGGTGGTCGAGGTAGCTGAGCACGCCCTCGCGGTTGACGGCGTTCCAGGTGTGCGAGCGGCCGAACCCGTCGACGGTGAGCAGCACGGCGCGGGTGCCGGTGCCGTGCGCCAGCAGGGCCTGGCCGAGCTTGGCGTGCGCGTCCGACCCGTCGCCGAGGTCGAGGAAGCGGGTGCCGAGCTCGCGTTCGGCGCGGTCCCGGCCGCCGCGCTCGCCCGCCGGGCCGTCGGGCAGCCGGGGGGCGGCGCAGGTCGGGGTGCCGCCGAGGGTGTCGACGGCGGACAGCGCCACGTCCACGCAGTTGTTGGACCGTCCGCTCTCGGCGGGGCCGCCGCCGTTGAGCACCTCGATCCACTCGCCGACCATCGGGTCCGGTGCGGGCACCGGGGTGCGGCGCACCACCTCGGCCTGGTGCGCGGGGTCGACCGGGCCGAGCCCGCCGGGCAGCCCGTACGGGCGGCCGTCGGCGAGGGTCCGCTCGCGGACCGGGGCGGCCGGCAGCGGCGCCTGGCCGGGGGCGCGGCCGGCGATCACCAGCCAGGCCGCGGCGGTCTGGCCGGGGTGCACGGGGAGCCCGGAGTCGTCGAGCAGGTCGCGGCGGCGCCCGTCCACCAGCGGGTCGTAGCGGACCGGGCCGCCGGGGGCCTGCTGGCCGATCCCGCCGCCGCCCGCGGGCGGCACGACGCCGCCCACCGGCCGTCCGCCCACCGGCTGCTGGCCGACGCCGATCACCGCGGCGGCACTGCCACCGCCCTGACCGTGCGCACCGGCTCCCGCCCCCGCCGCCGGCACACCGACCGGACCGGCCGCACCGCCGCCCGCCGCACCGGGCGCACCCGCGCCCGCCCCGGGGGCACCGGCCGCAGCGCCGGGAGCGCCGACCGGTCCGGCCGCGCCACCGCCCGCCGCACCGGCGACCGGCGCACCCGCCACCGGGCCGCCGCCGACCGGACCGCCGCCCATCGGCAGGCCCGCACCGGCCCCGGGCAGCACGCCGCCCACCGGACCGGCCGGACCGCTGCCCACCGGGCCGAGCTGGAACGAACCGCCACCGGACGAGCCGGCCGAGCCGCCGAAGCCACCCGACACCGGGTCCGCGCCGCGGTGGCTCCCGCCGCCGCCACCGCCCCAGACGTCGCCGTTGTCGAAGACCGGCGGGGCGCTCGGCGCGGGCGGCGCGTGCACCCCGTCGACCTGGAGCGAACCGGGGATCCGCGGCGGAATCGGCAGGTCGTAGTCCGGGCCCGACGAACCGCCGGACGGACCGGAGCCGCCGCCGGACGGGCCGCCGTACGAGCCGCCGCCCGAACCGCCGTACGAGACGGGGGAGTTGTTGCCGTTGCCCGCGCCGCGGTGGTCACTCTGGTCCCAGTGGCCGCGGCCACCGGACCCGGCGGGTGCGGACTGCTGCTGACCGGGGTCCGGGTTGAGCAGCTGGCTGGTGGTGTTGGTGAGGGTCTCCGCCGCGTTGCCGAGCACGGGCTTCCCGTTGTCGGGCTTCCCACCGGGGAGCAGATCGCCCAGCGGGTCGTGCTTGCCGCCGTGGATGTCCTGCTTGCCGTGCGGGTCGTGGAGACCGGGCTGGGTGCCGTCCGGGCTGGGGCCGGCGCCGTCCAGGCCGGGGACCGGCATGCCGTTGGCGGTGCCGGAGAGCGCGATCGGGCTGCCGTCCGCGCCGAACACCACGGTCCGGCCGTCCGGGGTGAGCGCCTGGCCGGCCGCGTTCACGGTGACGGCGTGGCCGTCGCCGCCCGACAGCAGGTGGCCCTTCGGGTCGGTGACCAGGCCCGACACCTGGCTGCCGTCGGCGCCGAGCAGCACCGGGTGGCCGTCCGAGCCGAGCTTGGGGTGGCCGTCGGCGCCGAGCGCCATCACCACGCCGGTGCCGAGCAGCGCGCCGCCCAGGCCCACCAGCAGCGGCTTGCCCTCGGAGGTGAGCAGCGGCTTGCCGTCGGTGCCGAGCGCGATGCCGGTGACCGGGCTGCCGTCGGCGCCGACCACCGTCTGCTGGCCGTCGGCCCCCTGAGTGATCGTCAGACCCTTGACGCCCTTGATCTCCAGGCCGTCGGTGCCGACCAGCACCGGGTTTCCGTGGTGGTCGGTGCGGACGGTGCCGTCCGCCTTCAGCTCGGGGCGCACGCTCTCCACCCCGGCGACCTCCACCGAGCGGGACACCCCGGACCTGGCCAGTACCCCGGTGATCTGCCCGGCCCGGCCCGCCACGCTGGCCTCCCGGCGCTCGCCGTGCAGCCCGCGGCCGTCGGCGGCCGCGATCCGCTCCAGCGCGGTGACGGCCGGATCGGACGCGACCGCCTTCACCGCCTGTGCCATGTCGCGGCCCAGCTGCTCCAGCAGCTGACCGATCTTCAGCTTGGCGCTCTCCACGGCGGCCGCCTCCTCGACCTCGGCGACCACCTCCTTGACCGCGCCCACGGTCGCCCCGACCGCTCCGCTGATCAGTCCGCCGATGCCCGAGGTGGCCTGCTGCCCGGCCTCCTTGATCTGCGCCTTGGCCGTGGCCTCCGCCGCGTCGGCGGCCTTGATCTTCTCGGTCAGCTCGGTCAGCACCGCGATGATCTCGGCCTTGCCGTGGTCCACCGCCCCGGCCGCCTTGTCCAGCGCCCCGGCCAGCAGCCCGGCCGCCGCCGAGGCGTCGTCCAACTGCCCCCGCCCGCCGCCGCTGAACTGCCGCCAGTGCTCGGCGAACGCCTCCACCGCGGCGCCCGAGTTCTCCCCGGCCACCCGCTGCGCGGAGTCCCCGCCGCGGCGCACCAGCCGGTCCGCCTCGGTCCCGAACTCCCGCCACAGGCCGGCTGCCTGGCGCAGCCCGTCCTCGTCGGCCTGCGGCCACGCGTGGCCGGTCCGGGCCAGCGCGGGGGCCAGTTCCTCCGGCAGCTTCCTGGACACGTGCTCCCCCTTCGGATGGTGCGGTTCGGCGGTCGGTGCGGCGCGGGCGGACCCGGCGGTCGTGTGCTCAGACTCCGTTGCGGCCGTGGCCGGTTGCGCCCGGGTGGTTCAGCGAGGGCGCGTTGAAGTCGGCGCTGATGTCGGACTCGGTGCGCTCGGCATTGTCCGCCATGGTGTGCAGGCCCTGGCCGATCCGGCCCAGCCGCTCCGCCAGCCCCTGCAGCCCGGCCAGCACACCCTCCCTGGCCTCGCCGTACGCGGAGCCGAACGGCTGCCCCGGGGCGTCCTGCCCCCACGGGCTGCCCAGCCCCGCGAGGCCGCTCTCCAACTGCTTCGCGGCGCCCGCGAACTCAGTCGAGATGGCCTCGAACTCCCGTCCCTCGCCGTGGACTTCCCACGACCGGATGACGAACTTGTCGCCCATGGTGCGCACTCCCCCGTGCCCGGACGCCCGATGCGTCCATCCTTCCCCCGGCTGGGTCATCCTAGGGCCGCCCGACCCGCCCGCCCCCAGACCGCCGGTCCTTTTCACAGCCGTTTCACCTTCACCGACCGCCAGATCCCCGACCAACACCCCGAAACCCGCACAAAAGGCACACCGCCGCACGCCGTTCGACCCCGCTCAGGCCATACCCTTGCCGGGTGGCACCAGCAGAGACCGCGAAGAGCAAGAAGAGCAAGAAGTCCGCCAAGACCGCCAAGGCCGGCACCGTCGACCTGGCGATGCCCACCGTGCGCGAGGTCGCCCTGGACTTCCCGCGCGCCTGGATCGAGTTCACCGACCCCGCCGACGACGACCAGGTGTTCCGGTGCGACCTCACCTGGCTCACCTCCCGCTGGGGCTGCATCTTCGGCAAGGGCTGCCACGGCATCCAGCCCGGCCGCGGCGCCTCCGACGGCTGCTGCACCCTCGGCGCCCACTACTCCGACGAGGACGACGAGCAGCGCGTCACCGAGCACGCCGCCCGGCTCACCCCCGACATCTGGGAACACCACGCCGAGGGCACCGACGCCAAGGGCCGGATCCGCCGCGACGGCGGCATCACCATGCTCGACGAGGACGGCGACCGCCAGACCCGCCGCGTCAACGGCGCCTGCCTCTTCCTCAACAGCCCCGGCTTCCCCGGCGGCGCCGGCTGCTCCCTGCACATCCTCGCCCTGCGCGAGGGCCTCGAACCCCTCGAGACCAAGCCCGACGTCTGCTGGCAGCTCCCGATCCGCCGCACCTACGACTGGATCGACCGCCCCGACGACACCCGCTACCTCCAGGTCTCCATCGGCGAGTACGACCGCCGCGGCTGGGGCCCCGGCGGCCACGACCTCCACTGGTGGTGCACCGGCTCCCCCGAAGCCCACACCGCCCCCGACCCGGTCTACGTCTCCTACCGCGCCGAACTCACCGAACTCATGGGCCCCGAGGCCTACGAGCTCCTCACCCGACTCTGCAAGACCCACGACCCCCGCCTCGCCCCACACCCAGCGGACATCTAGGGGCCCGGGGAACGGCGGGAGTGCGTGGCGCCAAGGGTGCCGGGGCGCTGCAAGGTCTCGGCGCATAGAGGTCTCCAAGACCCACAGCCGGACTGAGACCGCGAGCCACTCGCCTCGCGGTTCCCCGAGCCCCTGTTGTTGCCCTACTTGTCGATGTCCCCGACCACGAAGAACATCGACCCCAGGATCGCCACCATGTCCGCCACCAGCGTGCCCGGCAGGAGTTCGGTCAGGGCCTGGATGTTGTTGAAGGACGCGGAGCGCAGCTTGAGCCGCCACGGCGTCTTCTCGCCGCGCGACACCAGGTAGTACCCGTTCAGGCCGAGCGGGTTCTCGGTCCAGGCGTAGGTCTCGCCCTCGGGGGCCTTCAGGACCTTGGGCAGGCGCAGGTTGATCGGGCCGGCGGGGAGCTCCGCCAGCCGGTCGAGGCACGCGTCGGCCAGCGCCAGCGCGTTGCCGGTCTGTTCCAGCAGGCACTCGAACCGGGCCAGGCAGTCGCCGTCCTGACGGACCGCCACCTTCAACACGTCCTGCAGTTCGCCGTACGCGAGGTAGGGCTCGTCCCGACGCAGGTCGAAGTCGACGCCGCTGCCGCGCGCGATCGGCCCACTTACACCGTAAGCGTGGACCTGCTCGCGGGAGAGCACGCCGACGCCGGCCGTCCGGCCGCGGAAGATCTCGTTGCCGAGCACCAGGTCCTCGAAGACCGGCAGCTGCGAGCGGACCACGCCGACGGCGCGGCGCACCCGGCCCAGCCAGCCCGCGGGGAGGTCCTCCTTGAGGCCGCCGACCCGGTTGAACATGTAGTGCATGCGGCCGCCGGAGGCCTCCTCCAGGACGTGCTGGAGTTCCTCGCGGCCGTTGAAGGAGTGGAAGATCGGGGTGATCCCGCCCAGCTCCAGGGGGTACGAGCCGAGGAACATCAGGTGGTTGAGCACCCGGTTGAGCTCGGCGAGCAGGGTGCGCAGCCAGACCGCCCGCTCGGGGACCTCCATGCCGAGCATCCGCTCGACGGCGAGCACCACGCCCAGTTCGTTGGCGAAGGCGGAGAGCCAGTCGTGCCGGTTGGCCAGCATGATGATCTGCCGGTAGTCGCGGGCCTCGAAGAGCTTCTCGGCGCCGCGGTGCATGTAGCCGATGACCGGTTCGGCGGCGCTGATGCGTTCGCCGTCGAGGACCAGCTTGAGGCGCAGCACGCCGTGCGTGGACGGGTGCTGGGGACCGATGTTGAGCACCATGTCGGTGCTGTCCGGCCCGCCCGGGAGCGTCTGCGCGCCCGCGCCGATGCCGACCGTGGTCTCCCGCATGCCCGTCGCGTCCTTCATGAGGGGAGAGTCTGCCATCCCGGGAGGCCGGCGAGGTCGTCCGGTACCGGCATGCGGACGGTCTGGGCGAGCCAGCCGAAGGCGCCGAGTCCGGCGGGATCGGTCAGCTCCGCGGCCTCGCCGGCCCCGCTCAGCGCCCGCAGGTAGCCGGCCGGGTCGGTGCTCGCCAGGGCGAGCGGGGGGCGGCCGCCGCTGACGCCGAGGGCGTGCAGGGCGGCCCGCTGCGTGGTGAGCAGGGTGGGATGGCCGGGGACGGCGGCGGCGTCGAGGGCGACGTGCGCGGTGAGGTCGCAGCTGCCGTCGGGGACGGGCGCCACCTCGCGGCCGTCCCGGAACCCGGTCAGGGTGCCGAACGGGGGCCGGGCGTCGCGCGTGTGCGCGTAGTCGACGGCGACCGCGAGACCGCGCTCCAGCGACCCGACGGCCCGCGCCCAGGCTGCGTCCCGGGGACCGCCGAGTTCGACCCTCCCCCAGCCCCGAGGTACGCCCGTGCCGTCCGGCCACCAGCGCCGGGCCCACGCCTCGTCGGGCGCCGCCAGCGGCTCCCCCGCGCGCTCGGCGCCGTCCGCGGCGACCTCGACGTACCGCAGCCGACCGTCCGGGCCGGGTTCGGCGACGTCCAGCGGCACGTTGTCCAGCCACTCGTTGGCGAACAGCAGCCCGGTGACGCCGGCCGGCGGCTCGGGCTGCCAGGCGATGTCGGCGGGCAGGGCGGCGGGCCGGTCGGCCAGCTCGACGGCGGTGAGGCGGACCCGGTCGCGCAGGTGCGCGGGCAGGGCGGCCCGGACGGCGAGGGTGAGTTCGCCGCGGCCGGCGCCGACGTCGACGAAGGCGAGCTCGGCCGGCGAGCCGAGGGCGGCGTCGACCCCCGCCAGCAGCCGGGCGACGGCGGCGGCGAACAGCGGGGAGGCGTGCACGGAGGTGCGGAAGTGCCCGGCGGGGCCCTCCGGCCGGCGGTAGAAGCCGCCGTCGGGCCGGTAGAGGGCGTGCTCGATCGCGGGGCGCCACCGCATCCAGGTCATGGCGGACGACGTTACCCCGGCGGTCGGGTCTCCACCCTGGGGAGTAGCAGCGGATCGCTCTCCCGGCGGACCTGATCGGGGTCTGCGGTTCCCTAGGCTGGAGGCGTGCATCGACTCAACGCCTGGCTCCGCCGACATCCCATGGTGGTCGACTCCGCCTGGGCGCTGTTGCTGATGGGCCTCAGCTTGCTGTCGGCGGTCGAGCAGACCGCGCCGGCGGACGGTCCGCCGCTGGACCCGACCAAGCACACGGTCGAGATCGTGCTGGCGGTGGTGCTGCCCGCGATGATGGTGGTCCGCCGCCGCTGGCCGGACGTCATGACCGTGGTGGCCACCGCGGTCGGCCTCGGCCAGGTCGCGGCGGCGATCGCGCCGAACGGGTCGAGCATCGCCTACCTGGTCTTCGCGTACACCGGCGCCGCGTTCGGCCGGCCCTGGACCTCCCGGCTGGCGCTGGCCGCGTCGCTGGCGGCCGGTCCGCTGACGGTGTGGCGGCTGATGAACGCCCCGGAGCGCGGCGACTTCGGCCGGCAGCTGTTCCTGGCCGGGCTGATGACCACGCCGTTCGTGCTGTGCTGGGCCTGGGGCCGGCTGACCCGGGTGCGCCGCGCGTACCTGGTCGAGCTGGAGGACCGGGCCGCCCGGCTGGAGCGCGAACGCGACGCCCGGGCGAAGGTCGCGGTCGCCGCCGAGCGGGCCCGGATCGCCCGCGAGCTGCACGACGTGGTGGCGCACAACGTCTCGGTGATGATCGTCCAGGCGGACGGCGCCGCGTACGTGCTGGACTCCTCCCCGCAGCAGGCGAAGGAGGCGCTGGGCACCATCGCCTCCACCGGCCGGCAGGCGCTGGTGGAGATGCGCCGGCTGCTGGGCGTGCTGCGCACGGCGGACACCGTCGGCGAGGAGTACGTGCCGCAGCCGGGCGTCGAGGAGCTGCCCGACCTGCTGGAGCAGGTCCGCACGGCCGGGCTGCCGGTGGAGTTCGCCGCCACCGGCGAGGTCCGCGAGCTGCCCCGCGGCCTGGAGCTGACGGTGTACCGGATCGTCCAGGAGGCGCTCACCAACGTCCGCAAGCACGGCGGCCCGGCGGCCCGGGCCAAGGTGGCCGTGGACTTCCGCGAGCGCGACCTGGAGGTGCTGGTCGAGGACGACGGCCGCGGCAGCACCTCCGAGCAGCTGGTCGGCGGCGGCACCGACGGCCTCGGCCACGGCCTGATCGGCATGCGCGAACGGGTCGGCATGGTCAGTGGCAGCCTGGACGTCGGGCCCCGCCCCGGCGGCGGCTTCCGGATCAGGGCCGTCCTCCCCCTCAAAGTGTCCAAGTAAGGAGCCCCACCGATGCCCATCCGCGTGATGCTGGTGGACGACCAGGAACTGCTGCGCACCGGCTTCCGGATGGTCCTGCAGTCGCAGGGCGACATCGAGATCGCCGCCGAGGCCGGCGACGGCCAGCAGGCCCTCGACGTGCTGCGCACCGCCGAGGTCGACGTGATCCTGATGGACGTCCGGATGCCCCGGCTGGACGGCGTCCAGGCGACCCGCCGGATCTGCCTGGACGAGCACGGCACCCCGGTCGTGGGCGCCCCGCACGTGCTCATCCTCACCACCTTCGACCTGGACGAGTACGCCTTCGCCGCGCTCAAGGCGGGCGCCTCCGGGTTCCTGCTCAAGGACGTCCCGCCGACCGAGCTGGTCGCCGCGATCCGCGCCGTCCACAACGGCGACGCGGTGGTCGCCCCGACCACCACCCGCCGGATGATCGACCGCTTCGCCGAGGTGCTCCCGACCCCGTCCAGCACCCCCGGCTCGCCCGTCCTGGGCCCGCTCACCGAGCGCGAGCGCGAGGTCTTCCTGCTGGTCGCCCAGGGCCTGTCGAACAGCGAGATCGCCGCCCGGCTCACCCTCTCCGAGGCCACCGTGAAGACCCACGTCGGCCGGATCCTGGCCAAGCTCGGCCTCCGCGACCGGGTCCAGGCGGTCGTGCTGGCCTACGAGAACGGCCTGGTCCGCGCGGGCGAGGTGCTCTGAGGTCCCACCCGCCTTTCCCGTCCCCGTACCATGGACCGGTACGTCTGGTACCCGCCGAGGACTGGAACGCGAACTGTGCTGCACGACTTCGGAGACCCCTCCGACCCCGGTAACCGCCCTGCCCGGCTGGCCGTCGGGGTGGTCGGTACCGGAAGGGTCGGACCCGCGCTGGGCGCGGCCCTGCAGTTGGCCGGGCACCGGGTGGTCGCCGCCTCCGGCGTGTCCGCCGCCTCCCGGCGGCGGGCCGAGGCGCTGCTGCCCGGCGTGCGGCTGGTGACGCCGCCTCAGGTGATGGCGGCGTCCGACCTGGTGCTGCTGACCGTCCCGGACGACGCGCTGCCGGATCTGGTGGCCGGCCTGGCCGCCACCGACGCGGTGCGCCCGGGCCAGCTCCTGGTGCACACCTCGGGCGCGCACGGCGTGGCCGTGCTGGAGCCCGCGACCCGCAAGGGCGCGCTGCCGCTGGCGCTGCACCCGGCGATGACCTTCACCGGCACCTCGGTGGACGTGGCCCGGCTGGCCGGCTGCCCGTTCGGGGTGACGGCGCCCGAGGAACTGCGCCCGGTCGCCGAGGCGCTGGTGGTGGAGATGGGCGGCGAGCCGGCCTGGGTGCCCGAGGAGGTCCGGGCGCTCTACCACACGGCCCTGGCGCACGGCGCGAACCACCTGGTCACGCTGGTCGCGCAGGCGATGGAGCTGCTGCGCACCGCGGGCGTCGGCGAGCCGGGGCAGATGCTCGGCCCGCTGCTCGGCGCGGCGCTGGACAACGCGCTGCGCTCCGGCGACCTGGCGCTGACCGGCCCGGTGGCCCGCGGCGACGTGGGGACCGTGCGCAAGCACCTGGCCCAACTCGCTACCGTGACCCCGGACATCGGCCAGGCCTACCGGGCGATGGCGAAGGCCACCGCGCAGCGGGCGGTGGCGAGCGGCACGCTCAAGCCCGAACCGGCGGCGGCGCTGCTGGACGTACTGAACGAGGAGAACCACTGATGGCACGCGACAGGCGCCCGGCGAAGGCCCCGAAGGCCGCCAAGGTCCGCACGGCGGTGCTGACCCGCACCGTGGACGAGTTCGAGGCGGCGTTCTGGCCGGACGAGCAGCCGGTGGACAACGCCGTGGTGATGACCATGGGCGCGCTGCACGCCGGGCACGCGGCGCTGGTCCAGGCGGCCCGCCGCCAGGTCGGCAAGGACGGCCGGGTCGCGGTGACGGTCTTCGTCAACCCGCTGCAGTTCGGCGCGGGCGAGGACCTGGACCGCTACCCGCGCACCCTGGAGGCGGACCTGGCGCTGGCCGAGGAGATGGGCGCGGACGTGGTGTTCGCCCCCTCGGTGGACGAGATGTACCCGAACGGCGAGCCGCTGGTGCGGCTGTCCGCGGGCCCGATGGGCGAGGGCTTCGAGGGCGCGGCCCGCCCGGGCCACTTCGACGGCATGCTGACCGTCGTCGCCAAGCTGCTGCACATCACCGACCCGGACTTCGCGGTCTTCGGCGAGAAGGACGCCCAGCAGTTGGCGATCATCCGCCGGATGGTCGCCGACCTGGACTTCGACGTGGAGGTCGTCGGCGTCCCGACCGTCCGCGAGGAGGACGGCCTGGCGCTGTCCTCCCGCAACCGCTTCCTCTCCGAGGAGGAGCGCTCCCGGGCGCTCGCCCTCTCCCGCGCCCTGTTCGCCGGCCGCGACGCCGGCGCGAAGGGCCCGCAGGCCGTCCGCGAGGCGGCCGCCGCCGTGCTGGACGACGCGGACGGCATCTCCCTCGACTACCTCGCCCTGATCGACCCGCTCTCCTTCACGGAGGCGCCGGACGACTTCCAGGGCGAGGCGGTGCTCGCGGTCGCGGCCAGGGTCGGTTCGACCCGGCTGATCGACAACGTCGGCATCATCGTCCGGTAAGCACAGCCCGCAGTAGCCCCAGGCATGCACTCAGAGAGGCGTGACCCATGCTCCGCACCATGCTCAAGTCCAAGATCCACCGTGCCACCGTCACCCAGGCCGACCTGCACTACGTCGGGTCGGTGACGGTCGACGAGGACCTGCTCGACGCCGCGGACCTGCTCCCCGGCGAGCTGGTCCACATCGTCGACATCAACAACGGCGCCCGGCTGGAGACCTACACCATCGCGGGTCCGCGCGGCACCGGCGTCATAGGCATCAACGGCGCCGCCGCCCGCCTGGTCCACCCCGGCGACCTGGTGATCCTGATCGCCTACGGCCAGATGGAGACCGCCGAGGCCAAGGGCTACCTGCCCAAGGTCGTCTTCGTCGACGAGCACAACCGGATCACCGGCATGGGCGGGGACGCCGCCGAGGCCCCCGAGGGCAGCGGACTGCTGCGCGGGGACGCCGCGTACGGTGGTTCGAACGGCACGGCCACCGCCGCCGCGCGCTGAAGGAGCGACTGAAGTCATGTCCTACCGTCTGACCGCCCCCGCCCCCGGCTGGACCACGACCACCGACGTGGTCGTGGTCGGCTCCGGCGTGGCCGGACTCACCGTGGCGCTCAACGCCCGCAAGGCCGGCCTGCGGGCCATGGTGGTCACCAAGGCGGTGCTGGACGACGGCTCCACCCGCTGGGCCCAGGGCGGCATCGCCGCCGCCCTGGGCGAGGGCGACACCCCCGAGCAGCACCTGCAGGACACCCTGGTCGCGGGCGCCGGCCTGTGCGACGAGGAGGCCGTCCGGACGCTGGTCACCGAGGGCCCGGACGCGGTGCGCCGGCTCATCGAGACCGGCGCCGAGTTCGACCTCGACGAGGACGGCGAGATCGTCCTGACCCGCGAGGGCGGCCACCACCGCCGCCGGATCGCGCACGCCGGCGGCGACGCCACCGGCGCCGAGATAGAGCGCGCCCTGGTCGCCGCGGTGGAGGCCGACCCGGGCCTCGAACTCATCGAGCACGCGCTGGTGCTGGACCTGCTCACCGACGCCGGCGGCCACGCCGCCGGCGTCACCCTGCACGTGATGGGCGAGGGCCAGCGCGACGGCGTCGGCGCGATCCTGGCCCGCGCCGTGGTGCTGGCCACCGGCGGCATGGGCCAGGTCTTCGCCGCCACCACCAACCCGGCGGTCTCCACCGGCGACGGCGTGGCACTCGCGCTGCGGGCCGGCGCCGAGATCACCGACCTGGAGTTCGTCCAGTTCCACCCGACCGTGCTGTTCCTCGGCGCGGACGCGCAGGGCCAGCAGCCGCTGGTCTCCGAGGCGGTCCGCGGCGAGGGCGCGCACCTGGTCGACGCCGACGGGGTGCGCTTCATGGTCGGGCAGCACGAGCTGGCCGAACTCGCCCCGCGCGACATCGTCGCCAAGGCGATCATCCGCCGGATGCAGGAGCAGGGCACCCAGCACGTGTACCTGGACGGGCGGCACTTCGGCGCCGAGATGTGGGAGCACCGCTTCCCGACCATCCTGGCCGCCTGCCGGGCGCACGGCATCGACCCGGTCACCGAGCCGATCCCGGTCTACCCGGCCGCCCACCACGCCTCCGGCGGCGTCCGCACCGACCACCTGCACGGGCGCACCACCGTCCCGGGCCTGTACGCCTGCGGCGAGGTCGCCTGCACCGGTGTGCACGGCGCCAACCGGCTGGCCTCCAACTCGCTGCTGGAGGGTCTGGTGTTCGCCGAGCGGATCGCCGCCGACCTGGCCGCCCGGGACGCGGCCGGCGACCTGCCGGCCCGCACCGTGGTCACCGACGCCGCGAGCGCCGCCACCCCGGTCCCGCTGCTGCCCGCCGAGGCCCGTGGCGAGATCCAGCAGCTGATGTCGACCGGCGCGGGCGTGATCCGCTCCGCCGACTCGCTCACCGCCACCGCCAAGGGCCTGGCGGCGCTCGCCGACGCCCGGCACTCCGCCGACCCCGCCGTCGAGACCTGGGAGTCCACCAACCTCCACCAGGTCGCCTCCGCCCTGGTCGCCGCCGCGACCCTCCGCGAGGAGACCCGCGGCTGCCACTGGCGCGAGGACTTCCCGGACCGCGACGACGCCCACTGGCAGCACCACATCACCCGCTCCACCCCCGCCTGACCTCCCGTCACCGCCCGCGCCCCGATTCCCCGCTAGGAGCCCAGCCCTCATGTCCCACTCCGAACTCCCCCTCCTGTCCGCCGAGTCCGACGGTTGCGGCGACGGGTGTGCCTGCGGCGACGGCGAGGTGTACGAGACCGGTCTCGACCCCGCGCTGGCGGAGCTGCTGGAGGCGGCCGGGCTGGACCCCGTCGAGGTCGAGGACGTGGCGATGATGGCCCTGTCCGAGGACCTGGCCGGCGGCGAGGACGTCACCTCGGTGGCCACCGTGCCCGCCGAGGCCGTCGCCACCGCGGACTTCACGGCCCGTCAGAAGGGCGTCGTGGCGGGCCTGCGGGTCGCCGAGGCGGTCGTCTCGCTGGTCTGCGAGGAGGAGTTCGAGGTCGAGCGGCACGTCGAGGACGGCGACCTGGTCGAGCCCGGCCAGGTGCTGCTCTCGGTGCGCAGCCGCACCCGCGACCTGCTGACCGCCGAGCGTTCCGCGCTGAACCTGCTCTGCCACCTGTCCGGCATCGCCACCGCGACCCGCGCCTGGACGGACGCGCTGGCGGGCACCAAGGCCGTGGTCCGCGACACCCGCAAGACCACGCCGGGCCTGCGCGCGCTGGAGAAGTTCGCGGTGCGGGCCGGCGGCGGCGCCAACCACCGGATGGCGCTGTCGGACGCGGCACTGGTGAAGGACAACCACGTGGTCGCGGCCGGCGGTGTCGCCGAGGCGTTCACCGCCGTCCGCGCCGCGTACCCGGAGCTGCCGATCGAGATCGAGGTGGACACCCTGGAGCAGATCCCGCCGGTGCTGGACGCCGGCGCGGACCTGATCCTGCTGGACAACTTCACCACCGAGCAACTGCGCGCGGCGGTGGAGCTGGTGGCGGGCCGGGCCCGGCTGGAGGCCTCCGGCGGACTGACCCTGGCCACGGCGCGCGAGGTCGCGGACACTGGTGTCGACTACCTCGCAGTCGGGGCGCTGACCCACTCCTCGCCGATCCTCGACATCGGCCTGGATCTCCGCAGTTCCTGACCCCTCGAAGCAGAAAGCGCCCCATGCTCCTCACCATCGACGTCGGCAACACCCAGACCACGCTCGGCCTGTTCGACGGCGAGGAGATCGTCGAGCACTGGCGGATCTCCACCGATCCCCGCCGCACCGCGGACGAACTCGCGGTACTGCTCCAGGGTTTGATGGGGGCGCACCCGATCGTCTCGGCGGACGACCGGGTGGCCGGCCTGGCGATCTGTTCGTCGGTGCCGGCCGTCCTGCACGAACTGCGCGAGGTGACCCGCCGTTACTACGGCGACGTCCCCGCGGTGATCGTGGAGCCCGGTGTGAAGACCGGGGTGCACGTGCTGATGGACAACCCGAAGGAGGTCGGCGCGGACCGGATCGTGAACGCGCTGGCCGCCAACCACCTGTACGGCGGTCCGTGCATCGTGGTGGACTTCGGCACCGCCACCACCTTCGACGCGATCAACGCGCGCGGCGACTACGTGGGCGGCGCGATCGCCCCCGGCATCGAGATCTCGGTGGACGCGCTCGGCGGCCGCACCGCGATGCTGCGCAAGATCGAGCTGGCCCGCCCGCGCAACGTGATCGGCAAGAACACCGTCGAGGGCATGCAGTCCGGCATCCTGTACGGCTTCGCCGGCCAGGTCGACGGCCTGGTCAACCGGATGGCCAAGGAACTGGCCACCGACCCCAACGACGTCCAGGTGATCGCCACCGGCGGACTGGCCCCGCTGGTGCTCGGCGAGGCCGACTCGATCGACGTCCACGAGCCCTGGCTGACCCTGATCGGCCTGCGCCTGATCTTCGAGCGCAACCGCCCGGCCACCGCCTGACGGCGGGTCACGGCTTGGCGGACGGCGAGCCGACCATCCCGGCGGGTCCGTCCTCGGGGCGGTCCTCCCGGACCGACCGCTCGACCTGCTTCCACCGCGGGTCGCTGATCAGCGCGACCAGCCGCTCCTGGTCGAGCGGCGGGTCGGTGCGGGTGACCGGGGTGCCGTTGGCGAGCGGCACCCGGTTCCACTCCTGCAGCATCAGCCGGTAGCCGTCCGCGGTGCTGGCGCTCACCGACCAGGTCTTCGCCCCGGCGGGTTCGCCGGGGCGGGTGCCGGCCTGGTAGACCACGACCTTGGTGCCGTCGGCCAGGGTCCGGTCGGTGCAGGCGTCCCCGGCGATCACGGTGGGATCGCAGGCGGTCGGGCCGCCGTCGCCCTTCATGATCCAGAACAGGTACTGCACGCGGCCGTGCCCGTCGTCCCAGACCAGCCGCAGCTGCGGGATCGGGTTCTCCGTCCCGCGTGCCTCGCCGACCTCCACCAGCTGCCCTGCGGGCAGGAGTTCGGTCAGCATGGACTGGAACTCCGGCCCGCTGACCGCGGCCGCGGCCGAACCGGAAGCGCCCGGCCCGACCGCGCCGCCGCCGCCGCCGGGCAGGCTGATGGCCCCGGCCCCGGCGACGCCGATCAGGGCGAGCGCGGCGACGCCGCCCAGCAGCGAGACGCGTCGCCGGGCGCGCAACCGGCGGCCGCGGGACCAGCCGAGGTCGGCGAGCGGCTGGGGGTCGATCCGGTAGGACTCGGCGGCCAGGCCGATCGCGTCGGCGAAGGCCTGCTCGTGCCCGGGCTCGGGGGTTTCTGCGGACATGCGGGATCATCCTCTCGGTGAACTGAACGGAGTGGAAAGCGAACTGACGATCGGTCGGATCAGCGGTCGGCGAGGGTGCCGAGCCCGTCGCCGAGGACGGCGCGGATCCGGGTCAGCGCCCGGGAGGCCCGGGTGCGCACCGCGCCGGGCGTGGCGTTCAGGATCGCCGCGGTCTCCTCGACGCTGCGGTCCTCCCAGTAGCGGAGCACCAGCACCGTCCGGTCGGTCGGGGCGAGCCGGGCGAGCGCGTCGACCAGGGTGAGGCGCAGCGCCGGGTCGGCGTCGGGGGCGGCGGTGTCGGGGAGTTCGGCGGTCGGCTGCTCGTCCGAGCGGCGCCGGCCGCGGTGGGTGAGGAAGGCGCGGACCAGCACGGTGTGCGCGTAGCCGGCCGGGTTGTCGATCCGGTTGCGGCGGCCGAACCAGCCGGTGCGGTGCCACTGCAGGTAGACCCGGCCGAGCGCGTCCTGCACCAGGTCCTCGGCGAGGTGGGTGTCGCCGCCGGTGAGCAGGCAGGCGGTGCGGTAGAGCGCCGCGGCGCGGGCGGCGGCGAACGCCCTGAACTCCTCGTCCGGGCCGTTGTGCCCCGATCGCGCCTGACCGTCCGTCACCATCGCGTCCGACTCCCCTGTTCCGGTGTTCTCCCCTACACCTGGATGACCGGATGGCCCGGCGTGTCGTTACAGGGGTGTGCGGCCCCGGCGCGTTCCGGATCGAATGAGCCTCTCATAGGCCAATCGGGACAAACACGTCATCAATCGCCATAAGTCGGACGTACGCCACGTACTGTCGATCCATGCCAACGCCACACGGATCGCGCGGCGGCATGGCCTTCAGCGCCGACGAAGTCCGGGTGCTGCGCCGTGTCCTCGCCCAAGCCCTCCATCCGGCCCTCCCCGACCGGCTCCCGGCGGCCACCGCCGGGGAGTTGTGGGCCGAGGACGTCCAGGACGCGCTTCGCCTCACCGAGGCCATCGACGAGGCCGTACAGGAGGGCGGGCGGCTGCGCGCCTTCCTCCTCGCCGACCTGGCACGCTACCGCGGCGCCCTGCCGGGCAGCGCGGGCGGCTACCTGGAGCGCCTGGAGGAGGCCGTCACCGACGGCTACCTGCCCACCGCCGAGGACCTCTCGGCACTGCGCTCGCTCTCCCGCCAGCCGTGCGGCCCGCAGGAGCGCTCCCGCCGCTCGCGGCTCGCCGGGCGCTGCCACGCGCTCGCCGAGGCGGAGGTGCGGGAACGGCTCTCCCTCGGCTCCGGGCAGCGGCACCTGACGGCGGTGCCCAGCCCGGCCTCCGAACCCCAGCCCGCCACCCCTGTTGGAGGACGGATCCCGATGAGCGACCAGCCCAAGCCCCAACCGCAGGCCGAACCCCCCGCCGAGCGCCCCCGCCCGCGCCGGATGCCGACCCCGGCGGAACTCTTCGGCCGCCGCCCGAAGGCCGCTCCGCACCCCGAACCGCCCACCGGTGACGAGCACCCCGAACTCGCCACCGGAACCGACGGCTGACGCACCGTCACCGCCCCCAAGCCCCCTCCCCGAGGGGGCTTTCCAACGTTTGGGTAAAGATCACCCGCGATACGAACGACCATGCCCCGAACTGTCCGATTCCCGTTCTCCCGCCGGTCGGTTTCTCCCTCTATGGTCGGCCGCGCGCAGCTGTGCGCACAGACCACCATGGGGAGACCATGTGCATCCCGCGCTCCCGCACCCTGGGGCCGGCCGCGGCCCTGGCGGCGCTCGCCCTGGGCGGCGCCGCCGTACCGGCCCGCGCGGCCGACCCGGCCCCGACCCTCACCGCCCCCGCCGCGGTCGCCGTCGACCCGGCCGCCACCTCGGTGGACCACGGCAGCGGCTTCACCACCGTCGACCTGAAGCTGACCCTGCCCGGCACCACGCATCCGACCCGCGCGGTGTTCAGGGTCGACCTGACCCCGCTGGCCGGCGTCGCCTCGGTGCGGACCCCCGACGGCTGCACGCTCGCCATGCAGGTGCTGACCTGCGGTCAGCACTGGCTCGTCGACGGCACGTCCACCCAGCAGCTCGCGCTGTACGCGCCCGCCGGCGGCGGCACCGCGGGTGCCACCGCGGTCCTGCACGTCACCGCGGCGGCCGGCAGCGGCACCACGGCCTCCGACACCAAGGTGACCCTCGGCGGGAGCAGGCTGGCCTTCACAGCCGTCCCGACCGGCACCGGCCTGCGGCCCGGCGACTCCTGGACGCCCGACCTCACCCTCACCAACAAGGGCCAACTCCCGGCCTCCCGGCTGTACTTCACCTTCACCGGCGGGATGGACCTGACCTTCGCCCCGCGCTTCTCGAACTGCGAGTACGGCACCGACGGCGACGGCGGCCAGGTGGTGATCTGCACCGTCGGCTCCACGGTCGCGCCGGGCGAGAGCGTCCACCTCGACCCGATCGCGCTGCACGTCGACACCACCGCGTACACCGCCTACGAGGACGTCGCCGTCGACACCACCGCCCCCGACCGGACCGGCCCGCTGAGCCGCTACCACTTCACCCCCGGCCCGGCCGGCAGCCCGCGGCTGACCGTCGGCAAGCCCGAGACCCCGACCGCGCCGGGCGGCGCGCTCGACCTCCACCGGGGCAACGGCACCGGGCTCACCGCGCAGGTGGCGAACTCCGCGGACTTCGCCGCGTTCGGCGCCTGGGCCCCGGACACCGCCAAGCGCCAGGGCAAGCTCTCCGTCGGCATGACCAGCAGCGGCCCGGCCGCCATCCGGTGGCGCGGCGGCGGCGAGCCCGCCCACGTCCGGGTGGAGCTGCCGAAGACCGCCAGGGTGGTCGCCGCACCCGACGCCTGCCGGCTCGCCGACCCCGCTCCGAGCGCCTCGCTCGACCGCTACGACTGCGCGACCGGCTCCGTCATCCCGTCCGGCTACTTCGTCCTGTTCGACTTCACCGTCGAGGCCGACCCGGCCGCGGGCGGCTCCGCCGTGGTGACCCTGCCGTCCATCGGCCAGGACGGCCGGGACGGCGGCAAGCCCTGGGACCCGGACAAGGCGAACGACACCGCCACCGTCGCCCTCGACGGCCGGACCTCCGGCGCCACGCCGACCGGAGCGGCCTCCCCGCCGGGCACCGCCGCGGCGCACTCCCCCACCGCCACCGCCCCGAGCAGCGCGGCGCCCACCACCCGCGCGACCACCCCGAGCGGCACCGTCCCCGGCTCCGACCTCGCGTCCACCGGCGCCACCGGCATCGCCCCGATGCTGGCCGGCGGCCTCGGTGCCGTCGCCGTCGGCTCGGGCGTCATCCTCTTCCTCACCCAGCGGCGCCGGCGCGGCGCGCACCGCGGGGCGCGGCACCGGTAATCCCGTGGCGGAGCGCGCCGTCAGCCTGGCTACCCTGGTGGGGTGACCGATCAGAGCACTCTCCCCGCGACCGACGACCTTCCCGAGCAGATGCGCGTCCGGCGCGAGAAGCTGGACCGGCTCCGGGCGGCCGGCATCGACCCGTACCCGGTCGGTTTCCCCCGCACCTCGACCATCGCCGACCTGCGGGCCGCCCACCCCGACCTGGAGCCGGACACCGCCACCGGCGAGCGCGCGGGCATCACCGGCCGGGTGATGCTGGCCCGCACCGGCGGCAAGCTCTGCTTCGCCACCCTGCGGGACGGCTCCGGCGACCTCCAGGTGATGCTCTCCCTGGACAAGCTGGGCGAGGAGCGGCTGGCCGCCTGGAAGACCGACATCGACCTCGGCGACCAGGTCGGCGTCGAGGGCGAGGTGATCACCTCCCGGCGCGGCGAGCTGTCGGTGATGGTGGACCGCTGGGAGCTCACCGCCAAGTGCCTGCGCCCGCTGCCGGACAAGCACAAGGGCCTGACCGACCCGGAGGCCCGGGTCCGCCAGCGCTACGTCGACCTGATCGTCAACCCCGAGGCGCGCGAGATGCTCCAGCTGCGCACCCGGGTGATCCGCTCGATCCGCCGCACCTACGAGGACCGCGGCTACCTCGAGGTCGAGACCCCGATGCTCCAGCCGATCCACGGCGGGGCCAACGCGCGGCCGTTCAAGACCCACATCAACGCGTACGACATCGAGCTGTACCTGCGCATCGCCACCGAGCTGTACCTCAAGCGCCTGGTGGTCGGCGGCGCGGAGAAGGTCTTCGAGATCAACCGCAACTTCCGCAACGAGGGCGCGGACGCCACCCACAACCCGGAGTTCACCGCCCTGGAGTCGTACGAGGCGTACGGCGACTACGACACCCAGGCCGAGCTGATCCGGGCGATCATCGTCAACGCCGCGCGGGACGCGCTGGGCACCACCGTGGTCACCGGCGTCGGGCCGGACGGCGCCGAGCACGAGATCGACCTGGCCGAGCCGTGGCAGGAGGTCTCGGTCTACCCGGGCATCTCCGCCCACCTGGGCACCGAGGTCACCCCGGAGACCACCGTCGAGGAGCTGCGCAAGCTCGCCGACGCCGCGGGCGTGCCGTGGGAGAAGGAGTGGGGCCACGGCCAGATCGTGCTGGAGATGATCGAGCGGCTGCTGGAGCACAACGCGATCAAGCCGACCTTCATCAAGGACTACCCGACCGAGGTCTCCCCGCTCACCCGCCAGCACCGCTCGATCCCGGGCGTCGCGGAGAAGTGGGACCTGGTGATCTTCGGCACCGAGATCGGCACCGCCTACTCCGAGCTGGTCGACCCGGTCGAGCAGCGCGCCCGGCTCACCGCGCAGTCCCTGCTGGCCGCCGGCGGCGACGTCGAGGCGATGCAGCTGGACGAGGACTTCCTGCGCGCCCTGGAGTACGCGATGCCGCCCACCGGCGGCCTCGGCCTCGGCGTGGACCGCCTGATCATGCTGCTGACCGGCAAGAACATCCGCGAGACGGTGCTCTTCCCGCTGGTGAAGCCCGAAGCCAAGGCCACCGCGGCGGCCGACGACAAGTCCGAGGAGTGAACTGATGGAGTACGTCAGCGCGATCGTGCCGCCGCTGGTCATGGCGGTCGGCTTCGCCTTCCTGGTGCGGGCCATCATCCGTAGCCAGGGCGGCGCGCAGAAGGCCAAGGAGGACGCCGCCGCAGAGGCGATGGCGTCCCGTTCGCAGGCCGAATAAGCGCTCTTCCGACGGCGCGCCGTTCCCCCCGTCCGGGCGGAACGGCGCGCCGTTTTGTTTGCCGTTGCCGTCTTTTGTCCGCTTCGGTCCTATCCTGGGCGGCACTATGGCGCGGCAACTCGGAGAACTCGAGAACGACATCATGACCCGGGTGTGGCAGTGGAACCGCCCGGTCACGGTTCGGGAGGTTCTGCAGGATCTGCGGTCGGAACGCGAAATCGCGTACACCACCGTGATGACGGTGCTGGACAAGCTCTATCGAAAGGGCTGGGTGCGCCGGGAGCGCGCCGGGCGCGCCTATAGATATGAGCCGGTCTCCTCCCGGGAGGCATACACCGCGGCGTTGATGAACGACGCGTGGGCCACCAGTGACAATCCGGCCGCGGCACTGGTGCACTTCTTCGGGATGATGTCGCCGGAACAGCGCGAGTCCCTTCGGGACGCCCTGCGGGTGGCGGGCGTCGATACCGAGGAGACCCGGCCGCCCGATGCACGATAACGTTCCCCGCCATGGAGGTCACCATCCGCCGCGCGCGGACCACCGACGTGCGAGCCGTCCGGCGGCTCATCGACGCCTACTCACGGGACGGCATTCTGCTCGACAAGCCGACCGTCACACTGTTCGAGTCCGTCCAGGAGTTCTGGGTCGCGGAACGCGACGAGGACGGCCGCGTGGTGGCCTGCGGCGCGCTGCACGTGATGTGGGAGGACCTCGCCGAGGTGCGCACCCTCGCGGTCGATCCGGTCTGCACGGGGATCGGTATCGGCCATCTCCTGCTGGAGAAGCTGCTGGAGACCGCGCGCTGGCTCGGCGTCCGTCGGATTTTCTGCCTGACGTTCGAGGTGCCGTTCTTCTCGAAACACGGCTTCGTGGAGATCGGCGAAAACGACGATCGTACGGCAGACCCGGCTGCCGTCGCCACAGAAGTCTATGAAGAACTCCTGCGCTCGTACGACGAAGGCGTCGCCGAGTTCCTGGACCTGGAGCGGGTGAAGCCGAACACGCTGGGCAACTCGCGCATGCTGCTCCGGCTCTGACGCTCTGCCCGGGGCAGCACGGACGCACCGGGGGTTTGTGTTTTCCGGGAAAAGGCGGTTTCCTTTCCTCAGGCAATGGATCGTTATCGCGGAAAGGGAAGCCCGTGGCACAGAGGGTTCAGGTCATTCTGGAAGACGATCTCGACGGTGGTTCCGCGGACGAGACCGTGACGTTCGCCCTCGACGGCGTGGCCTACGAGATCGACCTCAAGAGCGACAACGCGGACAAGCTGCGCGACCTGCTGGCGCCGTACGTGGAGAAGGGCCGCAAGCAGAGCGGCCGGCTGACCGCGCCGCGGCGCGGCGGCACCACCCGCAGCACCGGCCGGGCGGCCGCGGCGGGCCAGCCGGACACCGCCAAGATCCGCAACTGGGCGAAGGAGAACGGCTACCAGGTCAACGACCGCGGCCGGGTCCCGAGCAACGTGCGCGAGGCGTACGAGAAGGCCAACGCCTCCTGATCCGGGCGCGGCTCAGGGCGCGGGCGGCAGGCCCAGCCGCTCCCGCGCGCAGGCGTCCGCGAGGGCGTCCAGCAGGCGCAGCAGGTCGGGCGAGCGCAGGTCCAGCACGGGCCTGACGGCGCCGACCCGCAGCCAGTCGGCGGTCGTCCTCGGCGCGGGCACCCGGGGGGTTTCCGGGTGCGCCGCCGTCGGCCGTCCGTCGTGGGGGGCGGGCCACCGGGCCTCGATGGGCAGCCGCAGCTCGGCTCCCCAGCCGAGCCAGCAGAGCAGGGCGGGCACCGCCTCCGCGGTGCCGGGGGCGAGCAGGAAGACGGCCCGGCCGCGGTGCCGCAGCACCGGGCCGGTGGGTCGGCCGAGCCGGTCCAGCCGTCCCAGCGCGGCGAGCGCCGGCCGTAGCGGCGCGGTCACCCGGTCCGATCCGCGCCAGGGGGCCGCCGCGCCGGTGCGGACTGCCGGGGTGGTCGGCAGGGTCACGACCTGTGCAACGCTGGAGGGGCCGGGGCGGTCACGCGGCCGCCACCGGGATGGCGGTACGTCAACCGCGACCGGCCTGATGATCCGTCACCCCGGGGGCCCGGTCGGCGAACTTCTCGCCAGGCGAACAGGACCACCGCGGAAACCACGCGAAACCCGCCGGATTACCGGGTATGAATGCAGGTGGACGGGGTCGATGGAGCCCTGCCGCAGCACCGGGCGGGACCGGTCCCCGGTACCACCGGAGACGTGTTCGCCGTTGGCGTAGCGGTATCCGGTGCATCGGGCCCGCCGCTGGGAACACCGTCTCCCAGCATCAGGTTGGGAAAGGTGTCGGCTGGTCGCGCAGCATGTTGCTCCCGCTCCGTGGGAGTTCCGTAGCCGCGCTGCTGAGCGGGACTAGCATGCGGAAGGACAGGGCGGGGACGGCCCCCGAACTGACCGACCGCTCTGAGGAGCGATTAACGATGTTCGAGAGGTTCACCGACCGCGCGCGGCGGGTTGTCGTCCTGGCACAGGAAGAAGCCCGGATGCTCAACCACAACTACATCGGCACCGAGCACATCCTCCTGGGCCTGATCCACGAGGGCGAGGGTGTCGCCGCAAAGGCGCTGGAGAGCCTCGGCATCTCGCTCGAGGCGGTCCGCCAGCAGGTCGAGGAGATCATCGGCCAGGGCCAGCAGGCCCCGTCCGGTCACATCCCCTTCACCCCCCGGGCGAAGAAGGTGCTGGAGCTGTCGCTCCGCGAGGCCCTTCAGCTCGGCCACAACTACATCGGCACCGAGCACATCCTGCTCGGCTTGATCCGCGAGGGCGAGGGCGTCGCCGCCCAGGTCCTGGTGAAGCTCGGCGCCGACCTGAACCGGGTGCGCCAGCAGGTGATCCAGCTGCTGTCGGGCTACCAGACCAGCGGCGGCAAGGAGTCGGCGACCGCCGGCGGCCCCGCCGAGGGCACCCCGTCGACCTCGCTGGTCCTCGACCAGTTCGGCCGCAACCTGACCCAGGCCGCCCGCGAGGCCAAGCTCGACCCGGTGATCGGGCGCGAGAAGGAGATCGAGCGGGTCATGCAGGTGCTGTCCCGCCGCACCAAGAACAACCCGGTGCTGATCGGTGAGCCCGGCGTCGGCAAGACCGCGGTCGTCGAGGGCCTGGCCCAGGCGATCGTCAAGGGCGAGGTCCCGGAGACGCTGAAGGACAAGCAGCTCTACACGCTGGACCTCGGCGCCCTGGTGGCCGGCTCCCGCTACCGCGGTGACTTCGAGGAGCGCCTGAAGAAGGTGCTCAAGGAGATCCGCACCCGCGGCGACATCATCCTGTTCATCGACGAGCTGCACACCCTGGTCGGCGCGGGCGCCGCCGAGGGCGCGATCGACGCCGCCAGCATCCTGAAGCCGATGCTGGCCCGCGGCGAGCTGCAGACCATCGGTGCCACCACGCTGGACGAGTACCGCAAGCACCTGGAGAAGGACGCCGCGCTGGAGCGCCGCTTCCAGCCGATCCAGGTCGCCGAGCCGTCGCTGCCGCACACCATCGAGATCCTGAAGGGTCTGCGCGACCGCTACGAGGCCCACCACCGGGTCTCCATCACGGACGCCGCCCTGGTCGCCGCCGCCACCCTGGCCGACCGGTACATCTCGGACCGCTTCCTGCCGGACAAGGCGATCGACCTGATCGACGAGGCCGGTTCCCGGATGCGCATCCGCCGGATGACCGCGCCGCCGGACCTGCGCGAGTTCGACGAGAAGATCGCCGAGGTGCGTCGGGAGAAGGAGTCCGCGATCGACGCGCAGGACTTCGAGAAGGCCGCCGGCCTGCGCGACAGCGAGAAGCAGCTGCTGCAGGCGAAGGCCAAGCGGGAGAAGGAGTGGAAGGCCGGCGACATGGACGTCGTGGCCGAGGTGGACGAGGAGCTCATCGCCGAGGTCCTGGCCACCGCCACCGGCATCCCGGTCTTCAAGCTGACCGAGGAGGAGTCCTCGCGCCTGCTGCGCATGGAGGACGAGCTCCACAAGCGGGTCATCGGCCAGGAGGACGCCATCAAGGCGCTCTCCCAGGCGATCCGCCGTACCCGTGCCGGCCTGAAGGACCCGAAGCGCCCCGGCGGTTCGTTCATCTTCGCCGGCCCGTCCGGCGTCGGTAAGACCGAGCTGTCCAAGACGCTGGCGGAGTTCCTGTTCGGCGACGAGGACGCGCTGATCGCGCTGGACATGTCCGAGTTCTCGGAGAAGCACACCGTCTCCCGGCTGTTCGGCTCCCCGCCCGGCTACGTGGGCTACGAGGAGGGCGGCCAGCTCACCGAGAAGGTGCGCCGCAAGCCGTTCTCGGTGGTCCTGTTCGACGAGGTCGAGAAGGCCCACCCGGACATCTTCAACTCGCTGCTGCAGATCCTGGAGGACGGTCGCCTGACCGACTCCCAGGGCCGGGTCGTGGACTTCAAGAACACGGTCATCATCATGACCACCAACCTCGGCACCCGGGACATCTCCAAGGGCTTCAACCTGGGCTTCGCGGCCACCGGCGACAGCGCCACCGGCTACGAGCGGATGAAGGCCAAGGTCGGCGACGAGCTGAAGCAGCACTTCCGCCCGGAGTTCCTGAACCGTGTCGACGACATCGTGGTCTTCCACCAGCTGTCCGAGGACAACATCATCGAGATCGTCGACCTGATGATCGCGAAGGTGGACCAGCGGCTGAAGGACCGCGACATGGGCCTGGAGCTCAGCGTCGAGGCGAAGAAGCTGCTGGCCAAGCGCGGCTACGACCCGATCCTGGGCGCCCGTCCGCTGCGCCGCACGATCCAGCGGGAGATCGAGGACCACCTGTCCGAGAAGATCCTGTTCGGTGAGCTGCGGGCCGGCCACATCGTGGTGGTCGGTGTGGAGGGCGAGGGCAAGGAAGCCAAGTTCACCTTCCGCGGTGAGGAGAAGTCCCCGGTGGCGGACACTCCCGCGGCGGTGTCGGCGGCCGGTCCGGACCTGACGAAGTAATAGCGCCGCAAAGCACGGCCCAAGCCCCGGGCCCCGACCGTAACCGGTCGGGGCCCGGGGCTTTTTCACGGGCGGTTCTTCAGTTGAAAAACTGTTTAGGTTTCCGTGTGGTGTGAAATCCGGCCCTTGGGGCGGCCGAACGGGTGGGTTCGCCTCGAGTTGGGGTGCGATCGAGCCGCTAACCCCTTGCGCATTAGGTAGATTGACGTACCGTCAGATGATCTGAGTTGCCGGAGCATAGCGGCGTGACCATGCCATGGTCAAGGTCTTTCTTTTTTACCGGACCTTGGGTCAAATGTCGTCCACCTGTCTTGCATTGGTTCACCGGTTCGGTCACCAGCCCGGCCGGTTAGGGGAGGACGTCACCACGTTGAAGATAACCAAGAAGGCTGCCGCAGCCACGGCTGCCATCGCGGTGACCGCCGCGCTCGGCGCCGGCCTGCTGCCGGGTACGGCCACCGCCGCGCCGGTGACTCCGGTCGTGAAGGACCCGGCCGACTCTGTTCAGAACGACAGCGTGCCCCGCGAGCTGCTGAGCCCGCTGACCGACAAGGTGGAGGCCGAGCAGAAGGCCGCCGTCGAGCAGGTCGTCAACGGCACCGCCAAGGTCGAGAAGCACGGCGACAGCACGGCCGTGAAGCTGGGCCGCGACAAGTTCGTCGAGCTCTCGCGTGAGCGCACCGACAAGATCTTCACCATCCTGGTGGACTTCAGCGACCAGGTGGACTCCACCACCAAGACCGCTGACGGCAAGGTGAAGTACGGCGGCACCCCCGGCCCGGCGCGCAACCAGATCGCCGCACCGGACCGCGCCACCAACAACTCCACCGCCTGGCAGGCCGACTACAACCAGCAGCACTACCAGGACCTGTACTTCGCGAAGGACAAGCCTTCGCTGAAGACCTTCTACGAGCGCCAGTCCTCGGGCCGGTACTCGGTCGACGGCCTGGTCACCGACTGGGTGCGGGTGCCGTGGAACGAGGCCCGCTACGGCTCGGACTACTGCGGCCAGCACGTCTGCGCCAACGCGCAGGACCTGATCCGCGACGGCATCAACGCCTGGGTCGCCGACCAGAAGGCCAAGGGCCGCAGCGACGCGGACATCAAGGCCGACCTGGCGCAGTACGACCAGTGGGACCGGTACGACTACAACCACGACGGCAACTTCAACGAGCCGGACGGCTACCTGGACCACTTCCAGATCGTCCACGCCGGTGAGGACCAGTCGGCGGGCGGCGGTGTCCAGGGCACCGACGCGCTGTGGGCGCACCGCTCCTACGTGTACGCCAACCAGGCCGGCAAGTCCGGCCCGGACAACAACAAGCTCGGCGGCACCCCGGTCGGCACCACCGGCCTGTGGGTCGGCGACTACACCATGCAGCCGGAGAACGGCGGCCTGGGCGTGTTCGCCCACGAGTACGGCCACGACCTGGGCCTGCCGGACCTGTACGACACCTCCGGCCAGGGCATCGACAACTCGGTCGGCTTCTGGTCGCTGATGTCCTCGGGTTCCTGGCTCGGCGAGGGCAAGGACTCGATCGGCGACATGCCCGCCGACTTCGACGTCTGGTCGAAGCTGCAGCTCGGCTGGCTGGACTTCGACAAGGCCACCGCGGGCAAGGACTCGCTGCACCTGCTCGGCCCGGCCGAGTACAACAGCAAGCGCAAGCAGGGCCTGCTGGTCGACCTGCCGAAGAAGACCGTCACCACCGAGATCAACACCCCGTTCGCGGGCGGCAACGAGTGGTGGAGCGGCAGCGCCGACAACCTGAACGTCTCGGTGACCCGTGACCTGGACCTGACCGGCAAGACCTCGGCCAAGCTGACCGCGAAGGCCTGGTACGAGCTGGAGACGGACTACGACTACGCGTACGCCGAGGTCTCCGTCGACGGCGGCAAGAACTGGACCGCGCTGGCCGGCACCTTCAACGGCACCGCGCTGCCGGACAACGCCATCAACGGCTCGTCCAACGGCGCCTGGGGCGACCTGTCCTTCTCGCTGGACGCCTACGCCGGCAAGGCGGTCAAGCTCCGCTTCCACAACACCACCGACGGCGGCGTCCACCTCAAGGGCCTGGCCCTGGACGAGATCGCGATCACCGCCGACGGCGCGACCGTGTTCACCGACGGCGCCGAGAACGGCGACAACGGCTGGACCGCGGACGGCTTCTCCCGGATCTCGGGCAAGTTCTCCAAGGACTACGACCAGCACTACCTGGTCGAGAACCGCCAGTACGTCTCGTACGACGCCATGCTGAAGAGCGGTCCGTACGTCTTCGGGTCGACCGCCAAGCCGAACTGGGTGGACCACTACGCCAACCAGAACGGCGTCCTGATCTGGCTGTGGGACGGCTCGCAGACGGACAACAACGTGGCCAACCACCCGGGCCAGGGCCTGATCCTCCCGGTCGACGCCCACCCGACCGCGCTCAAGTGGTCCGACGGCACCCTGATGCGTCCGCGCCTCCAGGGCTACGACTCCACCTTCGGGTTCGAGCGCACCGACGGCCTGCAGCTGCACAAGGCCGACGTGCTCACCAAGATCCCGAGCGAGCGCGGCGTGACGGTCTTCAACGACCACACCCAGAAGTACTGGGACGCGGCCAACCCGTACAGCAGCGTCCAGGTCCCGGACACCCACACCCAGATCGAGATCTGGTGGCAGTCCTGGAACAAGCTCGAGGCGCTGGTCCGGGTCAAGCCCGTGAAGTGACGCACCGTGAGGTGACGCACCGTCACTGAACGCCGAAGACCCCCGGAGGTATCCCAACCTCCGGGGGTCTTCGGCATGCTGACGTGGCATCAGAGCAATGAGAGGAAGGCCTCCATCGCCTCGGCGACCTCCTTGCCGCTCCACCCGAGGGCCTCGGAGGCCACCGTCACCTCGGTCATCGCCCAGCCGGGCGCCAGGCCCGGCTCCAGCCAGCCGGAGAACAGCGCCACGCCCTGCTCCTCGGCCTGCCGCAGCCCGGCCTCGACCAGCTGCGCGGCCGGGTACGGCAGCCAGAACTGGAACTGGTGGGTGTGCGGCGGCTCCGGGTTGACCCGGGCGCCGGGGACGGCGGCCAGCGCCTCGGCCACCACCTTGGCGTGCGCCACGTACGAGTCCAGCCGCGGCAGCTCGTGCTCCAGCCCGGCCAGCGCGCTCAGCACGGCGGGCCACTGCTGCCACAGCTTGCCGCCGTAGCGGTGCCGCCAGACCTTGATCCGGCGGACGAACCCCTCCTCGCCGGCCACCAGGGCGCCGCTGTGGCCGCCCAGCGACTTGTAGCAGGAGACGTAGACCGAGCCGGCCCGGGCGCAGATCTCCGGCAGGCCGCGGCCCAGGTGCGCGGTGGACTCCCACAGCCGGGCGCCGTCCAGGTGGACCGGCCAGCCGCGCTCCTCGGCGACGTCGTAGAGGGCGGACAGCTCCTCCCAGGAGGGCAGCAGGAAGCCCGCGTCGCGCAGCGGCAGCTCCAGCATCAGGACGTCCACCGGCTCGTCCAGGGCGGCCAGCTCGGCGGCGGTGGGCTGGCGCGGGGCGGCGGTCTGCGGGACGGTCCGCAGACCGCTGAGGCGGGCGTAGGCGCGGCGCTCGTGCACCTCGGGGTGGGAGAGCGGGTGCATGGCCACGGTCGGGCCGTGGGTGTCCGCCCAGGTCTTCAGGGCGGCCTGCTGGGCCATGGTGCCGGTCGGGAAGTAGGCGGCGTCGGGCTTGCCGAGGAGCTCGGCGGTGCGCCGCTCCAGGGTGCGCACCAGGCCGTCGCCGTAGAGGTCGGTGGGGCCGTCGAGCGGCAGCGGGTCGTCGGCCAGGGCGGTGAGGGCGGCCAGCGCCTCGCGGACGGTCTGCGGGCGGCCGCCGGAGAGCAGGCGGTCGGCCTGTCGGCGGGCGGCGAAGCGGCGTTCCTGAACCGTGGTGTCGTTCATCAGCTGATCATCTCCGATGGGTGGGGGAGATCGGATGGTGCAGCTGGTACGGGAACCGGTCCTACCCCCGCCGGTTCGCCGCCAAACCGGGTGCCGTCCGGTGGTGATGGTCACAGGCCCCGAACGACATACGACCCGCAATAGGAGGTTTGAAGCGTGAATGACCGCTTCGTCCGATGCTCCGGGGGGACCTTCGGACCGGCCCGCGCACTACCCGCCGTCGTAGGTCACACTCTTGGGCCCCGGGCCCGAGGTCGTTTACACCGGAGTCGTTCCACCAGTTCGGCGAGTCCCCGCGGCTCGGCCCCGGGCTGGCCCCGTCCGTGAGGTTCCGACTCCCGATGCGTTCTCTCCCCGCCACCGGCCGCCGGCTTCTCCAGGCGATCAGTGCCCGCCACGTCCGCGACCTGCTCTCCACCGACCTGCTCACCGCCGAGCGCGTCGACTCCGTCCGCAGCGCCGGCGCCGCCCGGCTCGCCGCGGCCCGCAAGGCGCCCGGCAAGGCACTGGCCGGCGGCGCCGCCGTGGTCGCGGTCGGCGCGCTGCTGATCCCCGGCGGGCACGCCGCCGCGCAGACCGTGCACCCCACCACCCCGGGCGCCTCCGCGTTCACCGTGCAGGGCGTGCAGCTGCAGCCGGGCGAGGTCCAGCTGAGCTCGCCGGTCGCCTACCAGGTGAAGGGCGCGCACCCGCACGCCGAGGTCGCGGTCGCCGCCAACCTGGACCGCACCGCCCCGGCCGCCGAGCAGCCCGCCGCGCAGCCGCAGGACGACCGCGCCGCCCGGGACTCCGCGCGCACCGAGCTGCCCGCCGCCGAGCAGCCGGCCGCCCCGCAGCCCGCCGCCGAGCAGCCGGCCGCCGCCGCACCGGTCGCCGCGCAGCCCGCGCCGGAGCCGGCCAAGCCGTCCTGGTCCTCGCCCGCCCCGGGCGCGTCGATCAGCAACCCGTACCACAAGACCAACGCCGAGTACGCGGCCGGCTACCACACCGGCACCGACTTCGCGGTCTCCGTCGGCACGCCGCTGGTCGCGGTCGGCGACGCCACCGTGGTCTCCTCCGGCTGGGCCGGCGCGTACGGCAACCAGATCGTGCTGAAGCTGTCCGACGGCCGGTTCGCCCAGTACGCGCACCTGTCCCAGCTGGGCGTGAAGGCCGGGCAGCACGTCGGCGCCGGCGACCAGATCGGCAAGTCCGGCACCACCGGCAACTCGACCGGCCCGCACCTGCACTTCGAGATCCGCACCGCCAACAAGTACGCCGCGGTGATCGACCCGATCGCCTACCTGAAGCAGCACGGCGCGACCAACTTCTGATCCGCCCCCGGGCTTCCCGACCGAGCCGTCCGCGTCCTTACGCGGGCGGCTCGATCCGTGCCGCGACCTCGAGGGCGACCTCCAGCGCGGCGTCCATCGCCTCGTTCAGCGAGGTGGCGCCGGCCGGGTGCTCGCCGTCCTCGCAGAGGTCCGCCTTCAGCAGGAACATCGCCGAGTGCACCGCGGTCAGCGCGACGGTGGCCCGCAGCTTGTCGCGGAAGGTCGGCTCCGGCCCGTGCAGCAGGGTGATCATCCGCAGCATCCGGTCCTTGAACGCCAGCCCGGCCGCGGACTCCCGCAGCGCGGGCTGGTTCTCGTGGAAGAACCGCAGCAGCGGCGCCCGCTCCCCCATCCCGACCGCGAAGCGGCGTAGCAGCTCGTCACGCAGCTCGGGCGACCAGGGCTTGTCCTCGCCGAAGGCGATGGCGTCGTCGATCGGCGCGGCCATCTTCTCCACGATGCCGCGGACGATGTCGTCCTTGGTCTTGAAGTGGTAGTACAGCGCGGCCTTGGTGACGCCGAGCCGGTCGGCGATCTCGCGCAGCGAGGTCTTCTCGTACCCGTGCTCCGCGAACAACTCCAGAGCCACGTCGATGATCCGCGCTCGGGTGTCGCTGCGCGGGCTCTGGGTGCTGGTCATCCTGACGGCCTGCCTTGACGGTCGGTGGGGCGCGGGCGACGACGACCCGCTTCCGGTGCATTCTCCCTGCCCAGGGCGGCTTCCCTGAAACTGGCTTGACGACCGGCTAGGGAACAACTTACCGTGCCGGTCGACGATTCACTAGCCGGTCGTCAAGTAAGTGAAGCCGCGGGGCCCCGCGGCTACCTCACGCCCCGGGAGAGAAGCACGATGTCAACCGCCAAGTCCGAGGCCGCTCCAGAGGAGCCGGCAGTCGCTCCCGGGAAGGCCGACGAGTTCGAGCAGCGGCCGCACAAGGAGATCCGCCTGGTCATGGTCGGCCTGGTGATCACCATGCTGCTGGCCATGCTCGACAACCTGATCGTCGGCACCGCGATGCCCACCATCGTCGGCGAGCTGCACGGCTCCGAGCACATGTCCTGGGTGGTCACCTCGTACACCCTGGCCACCGCCGCCTCCACCCCGATCTGGGGCAAGATCGGCGACCTGTACGGCCGCAAGGGCTCGTTCCTGATCTCGATCGCGATCTTCCTGGCGGGCTCGGCGCTGTCCGGGCTCTCCCAGTCGATGGACCAGCTGATCGCCTTCCGCGCCGTCCAGGGCCTGGGCGCCGGCGGTCTGATGGTCGGCGTGATGTCGATCATGGGCGCGCTGGTGGCCCCCCGCGACCGCGGCAAGTACCAGGGCATGTTCGCCGCCGTCATGGCGCTGGCGACCATCGGCGGCCCGCTGATCGGCGGCTTCATCACCGACCACCTCAGCTGGCGCTGGACCTTCTACGTCAACCTGCCGCTGGGTGCGATCGCGCTGGCCTTCATCGTCATCGTGCTGAAGCTGCCCAAGGTCCGCTCCAACGCGAAGATCGACTACTTCGGCTCGGCGCTGCTCACCATCGGCATCGTCTCGATGGTCCTGATCACCACCTGGGGCGGCCACGATTACGCCTGGGGCTCCAAGCAGATCCTCGGCCTCGGCGCCCTCGCCGTCGCCTCGCTGATCGGCTTCTGCTACGTCGAGCAGCGGGTCGCCGAGCCGGTCATCCCGCTGGGCCTGTTCCGCAACCTGAACTTCACCATGGTCTCGATCATCGGCTTCATCGTCGGTTTCACCATGTTCGGCGCGGTCACCTTCCTGCCCACCTACCAGCAAATCGTCCAGGGCGCCTCGGCGACCAACTCCGGCCTGCTGCTGATGCCGATGATGTTCGGCATGCTGGTGATCTCCCTGGTCGTCGGCCAGGCCATCACCAAGACCGGCAAGTACCGGATCTACCCGATCATCGGCACCGCGGTGATGGCCGGCGGCGCGCTGCTGCTCTCCACCCTCGCCGTGGACACCTCCAGCTTCGCCTCCGCCTGCTACATGGTGGTCCTCGGCGCCGGCATGGGCTTCCTGATGCAGGTCACCATGCTGGTCGCGCAGAACAGCGTCGGCCTCAAGGACATGGGCGTCGCCTCCTCCTCCGCCACCCTGTTCCGCACCATCGGCGGCTCCTTCGGCGTCGCCCTGTTCGGCACGCTCTACACCAACCGCCTCACCGACACCCTCAAGGGCGCCGGCATGGGCGGCAGCCAGAGCACGTCCTCGATGACGCCGGCCATGCTCAAGAACATGAAGCCGGAGCAGCTGTCGGTCATCCAGCACGGCATCGCCAACGGCATGCACACCGTCTTCCTCTGGGGCGCCGTGATCAGCCTGATCGCCGTCGTCGCCGCCCTCTTCCTCCGCGAGGTCCCGCTCCGCGGCGGAGCCCAGGCCGCGGAGGCGAAGGCCGAAGCCGCGCTTGAAGGCGTGGCCTGAGACCCGCCAGGGGCTCGGGGAACTGCGAGGCGAGTGACGGTCGGTCTCGACTGCGCGGTGGGTCTGGAGGCTTCGGGAAACCAGAAGCACCCAGACGCACCGCGCCCTTCAACCCGACAGCCACTCGCGCCGCCGTTCCCCGGGCCCCTGTTGTTCTTACTGGGGCAGCCGATAGGTTCCGGGCCCCACGGGTTCGACCAGGCCGTCGGCCACCAGCCCGTCGAGGGCGCGGGCGCGCTGGATCGGTTCGGGCCAGACGACGTCCAACTGGCCCTGGGTGACCAGGCCGTGGGCGTCCCGGAGGACGGCGAGCAGTTTGCCCCGGACCTGCCGGTCGGTGCCCTCGTAGGACTGCCCGCGGCGTGCGGGGCCCTGGTACGGCGGGCAGCCGGCCCGCTGCCAGGCGCAGTCGGTGCGCAGCGGGCAGGTCCCGCACTCGGGTCCGCGCGCGGTGCACACCAGGGCGCCGAGTTCCATCACCGCGACCGCCCAGGTGGCGGCCCGCTCGTCGGTGGCGGGGAGCAGTTCGGTCGCGGTGCGCCGCTCCGCGGCGGTGGTGGCGTTGGCGGGGTACTCGACGCCGGTGACCGCGCGGGCGAGGACCCGCCGCACGTTGGTGTCGAGCACCGCGTGCCGCTGCCGGAAGGCGAACGAGGCGACCGCCGCGGCGGTGTACTCGCCGACGCCGGGGAGGGCGAGCAGCGCCGCGTGGTCGTCGGGGACGACGCCGCCGTGCTGTTCGGTGATCGCGGTGGCCGCGGCGTGCAGGCGCAGCGCCCGGCGCGGGTAGCCGAGCCGCCCCCACATCCGTACGGCCTCGCCCGGGGCGTCGGCGGCCAGTGCGGCGGGGGTGGGCCAGCGCTCCAGCCAGGCGGCGTACGCGGGGAGCACCCGCTTCACGGGCGTCTGCTGGAGCATGAACTCGCTGACCATCACCGCCCACGGCGAGGCGTCCGGGTCCCGCCAGGGCAGGTCGCGGGCGTTGGCCTCGTACCAGCCGATGACGGTCGTGTGCAGCGCGTCGGTGGCGCCGGGGGTGGGTGTCGATGCTGTGGCAACCATGGCCCCTCGATCCTCCCACGGCGGGCGGGGCGGCCTCAGAGGCCCAGGTCGTCCAGTTCCTTCAGCAGGTCGGCGCGCGGGCTGGCCGGGGCGTTGCCGATGCTCTTGCCCGCGGTCCGGCCGGAGTTCTGTGCGGGCAGCACGGTGCCGCCGCCCGTGCCGGAGTTGAGCGAGGCCGCCCTGCGCGGGCCCCGGGTGCGGAAGATCCAGGCCCCGACCAGGCCGCCGAGCAGGCCGCCGAGGTGGCCCAGCCAGGACACCCCGGGGGTGCCGGGGATCGCGGTGGTCAGCAGGTAGGCGAAGGAGGCGCCCATCACCAGGCCGATCAGCGAGTCGATCAGGTTCCGGTCGAACAGGCCGCGCAGGACCACGTAGCCGAAGTAGCCGAAGATCACGCCGCTCGCGCCGACGGTGACCACGTTCTCCCGCTCGAACAGCCACACCGCCATGCCGCTGGTGACCACCAGCAGGGCGGTCAGGCCGAGGAACTTGCGCACGCCGCGGTAGGCGGCGAGGAAGCCGAAGACGAACAGCGGGCCGGAATTGCCTTCCAGGTGCTGCCAGTTGAGGTGCAGGAACGGCGCGGTCAGCACGTACGGGAGGCTGCCGACGTCGTGCGAGCGGATGCCGTGCAGCAGGGCGATCCGCCCGTCCATCAGCCAGTTCGCCAGCTGGAACGCCCAGACCAGGCACAGGAAGCCGAACATGGTGAAGAAGGCCCGGCGGGCCTCGGCGATCAGCTGGGCGGGATCGAGGGCGGGTGCGCCGGCGGCGGGGTCGTGCTCGGTGGCCATGGGGGCGACCCTAGCGCGCGGTGCCTTCGGGGCCGAGTCCCCCGTCCGGAGCAAATGGCGGATCATGTGAAGGAAGTGGCCCCGGTGCGGTGTTGATGCGTCAACAGGTGCACACAGTCTCGTATTGTTTGCCCGTGCCCTCTCTGCGCCAGCCCGTTGGACCGCTGCCCGCTTCGATCTACTGGCGGCGTCGCCTCGTCGTGCTCGTCGCCGCGCTGGCGGTCGCCGGCGTGGTCGGCTGGCTGGCGTTCGGCTCCGACGGGAACGGCTCGGACCGCAAGAACTCCGCCCAGGGCAGCCCGCTCCCGGCGCCCGCGCAGTCCATCACCCCGGGTGCCTCGCCCACCGGTTCGGCGATCACCACCCGCCCCGGCGGTACCGGCGGCGGCAGCGTCTCCGGCGGGGGCGGCGGCGAGGTCAGCCTGACCAACGGCGGCACCGGCACGGGCTCCGGTGGCACCAACCCCTCGGCCGGTAGTGGCGGTTCGGCCTCTCCCGCGGGCAGCGGCGGCGGCAGCGGAGCCGCGGGCGGCGCCGGTGGTGCCGCCGCGGGCGGGACGGGCGGCGGCGCGCCGGCCGTGAACACCGCCGAGGTGATGGCCCTTCCGGTGTGCACCGCCTCGCAGCTCTCGCTGGAGCTGGCCAGCGCGCAGAACGCCTACCAGCCGAAGGACCGGCCGCGCCTGGCGCTCACCGTCCGCAACACCTCCGGCTCCGCCTGCCGGGTCGACCTCGGCCGGGCCGCCTCCACCCTGACGGTCACCTCCAGCGCGGGCGAGCGGATCTGGTCCTCCGGCGACTGCCCCACCGACCGCTCCGCCACCTGGGCCCAGATCGCGGGCAACAACGGCCTCACCGAGACCTTCAACTGGGACCGCACCCGCTCCAAGCCCCAGTGCGCCAGCGCCGACCCGGCCGCCGCCCAGCCCGGCAACTACCTCATCCAGGCCGACCTCACCGGCCCCGCCGGCGGCCCCCTGTCGGCCCGCACCTCCGTCCGCCTGGACGCCTGAGCACCGCTGCGCCACCGTCAGAGATCCTGACCGGTACCGGAGTTCGTTCGGCACGCTCTTCATGACGGTGCGTCATCCTCTCCGGGTCCGCGATGGGTCCGTAACGGGTCCGCGGGTCACTTCGGCCAGCTGGTGCCGCGCAGCGAGCGCCCCAGGGTGAGCGGCAGCAGGCCCGCGCCGAGCGCCGCGGCGAGCGCCAGCAGGACGGTGCCCGGTGCGAGGAGTTCCAGCAGGAGGCCGGCGGCCATGGTGCCGAGCGGGATGCCGGCCATCAGCAGCGTCATCGTCCCGGCCATCGCGCGGCCGCGCATCGCGTCGGGCACCCGCTGGAAGACCAGCACGTCGAGCATGACGCGTAGCGAGGGGACGCCCAGGCACATCACGGTGAGGGCCGCGAAGACCACCACGGGGCCGTGCGCCAGGGCGGGCACGACGAAGGTCAAGGCGCCCGTCCAGGCCACCGCGAGGAGCAGCGCGCCGGGCGGCAGGAGGCGGTGCAGGCGGCCGACCAGCAGGGCGCCGAGCAGGCCGCCGACGGCCTCGCCGGCCAGCGCCAGGCCCACGCCGGTGGTGGAGGTGCCCTGCTGGCGCAGCAGGACCATGACGGTCAGCAGCATGGCGGTACCGGCCAGGTTGAGCGCGAGGGCGACCAGGACGGTGGCGCGCAGCACCGGCGTCGCGAACAGGTAGCGCAGCCCGGCGAACGCGGCGCCCTTCTCGCGCCCGCCTCCTGACGCCTCGTCACCGCTCTCGGGTCGCCCGTCGAACCGCACCGCCAGCGACGCCCCGAGCGAGAGCGTGGAGGCGGCGACGGTGGACAGGAACGGCACCGCACGGCCGAGGCCCAGCAGGAAGCCGGCCAGCGGCGGTCCGACCAGGGCGGCGCCGCTGACCCGGAGTTCGTCCTGGGCGAGGGCCTGGCGCAGCTGCTCGGGCGGGACCACCGCGCGCAGGGCGAGCATCCGGGCGGGGCCGCCGTAGGCCATGGTCGCGCCGATCACCGCGGCGGCGACCAGGGCGTGCGGGACGGTGAACCGGTGGGCGAGCAGCGCGAGGACGACGCTGAGCGCGGCGACCAGCCGGGCGGTGTCGGCGGCGATCAGCACCCGCCGCCGGTCGTACCGGTCGGCGACCGTGCCGCCGTGCAGTCCGAAGACCACCGAGGCGCCGAACTGCACCGCGCCGAACGCTCCGGCGACGGTCGGCGAGCCGGTCATCGCGAGCAGCAGCAGGGGGTACGCGGTGTCCGCCACGCACGTCCCGAGCATCGCCGAGGCCGAGCCGCCCCACAGCAGCTGGAAGCGCCAGTTCCGCCGCAGCGGCACCACCGCCTCGACCGCCTCGACCGAAGTCTCCTGGACCACCGTCATCACGCCCACCCCGTTCACATCCCGGCGCATGTTCACGCCTGAGCAACCATTCACGATGATGTGAATGGTTGCATGGATGCGAATGATTGCGCAAGCGTTGACGCTGTGGCTGAATGTGAACGTGGTTGATCAGATGAAAGAGCGCGAGGTCACGGACGTCGCGACGTTGAAGGCACTCGCCGATCCGCTGCGGCTGGCGGTCATCGGGGCGTTGATGAGGCACGATCCGACGCCGCTGTCGGTGAAGGAGATCGCGGCGGAGCTGGAGGAGGCGCCGACCAAGCTGTACCGGCACATCAAGCAGCTGGAGCAGGCCGGGCTGGTGTTCGTCGCGGAGACCCGGCTGGTGTCGGGGATCGTGGAGAGCCGTTACCGGTCGGCGCAGCAGACCCTGCGGCTGTCGCCGCAGGTCTACACGGAGGGCGACGAGCCGCCGGCCGCGCTGGGCGCGATCCTGGCCGCGATGGACCTGGTGCGCACCGACTTCCAGCGGCACTTCCTGGCGGGGCGGATCGACCTCACCCCGGCGTCCCAGGGCAACCCGCGGCCCAGCAAGTTCGCGCACGCCACCGTCAGGCTCACCCCGGAGCGGCTGCGGCTGCTGCGCACCCGGCTGGACGAGGCGCTCGACGAACTGTTCGCGAACGACGACTCGGCGGACCCGGACGCGGTCGAGGTGAACCTGTTCGCGCTGGTGTACGCGGTCACCCCGCCGCAGGCCGCCGAGGACTCACCGCCCGCCGGGGACTGACGGACGGTCAGACGTACCGCTCCAGGATGGAGGACTCGGCGAGCCTCGACAGCCCCTCGCGGACCGAGCGGGCCCGGGTCTCGCCGACGCCCTCCACGGTCTGCAGGTCGTCGATCGAGGCGGCGAGCAGCTTCTGCAGACCGCCGAAGTGGTCGACCAGCCGCTCGATGACGGTGTTCGGCAGCCGCGGCACCTTGGCGAGCAGCCGGTAGCCGCGCGGCGAGACCGCGGAGTCCAGCGACTCCGGGGTGCCGGTGTAGCCGAGCGCCTTGGCGACCGTCTGCAGGTCCAGCAGCTCGGCGTGGGTGAGGGCCTCCAGGTCGGAGAGCACCTCGGTGACGGTGCGGCCCTTCTTCGCGGCCCGGTCCGGGAAGTAGTCGCGGACCACCAGTTCGCGCTCCGGCTCGACGCCGGCGATCAGCTCGTCCAGTTGCAGCGACAGCAGCCGGCCGTCGGTGCCGAGCTCCAGCACGTACCCGGCGATCTCGCCGGCGATCAGCCGGACCATCTCCAGGCGCTGCACCACGGCCGAGACGTCCCGGACGGTGACCAGGTCCTCGATCTCCAGCGCGGACAGGGTGCCGGCCACCTCGTCCAGCCGGAGCTTGTAGCGCTCCAGGGTGGCCAGCGCCTGGTTGGCCCGGGACAGCACGGTGGTGGAGTCCTCCAGCACCCGCCGCGTCCCGTTGACGTACATCGCGATCAGCCGCATCGAGTGCGAGACCGCGACCACCGGGAAGCCGGTCTGCCGGTTGACCCGCTCGGCGGTGCGGTGGCGGGTGCCGGTCTCGTCGGTGGGGATGTTCGCGTCCGGCATCAGGTGCACGCCCGCGCGGAGGATCTTGGTGAGGTCCTTGTCCATGACCACCGCGCCGTCCAGCTTGCACAGTTCGCGCAGCCGGGTGGCGGTGAACTCGACGTCCAGCACGAAACCGCCGGTGCACAGCGCGTCCACGCCCTTGTCGAAGCCGAGGACGATCAGGCCGCCGGTGTTGGCCCGGAGCACCCGCTCCAGTCCGTCCCGCAGCGCCGTGCCGGGCGCGATGGCACTGAGGGAAGCCCGCAGCAGGGCCTCCTCGCGGGGGGACTTGTCCGCCCGGTCGCTGGCTGCCACGTGACTCCTTGGGCCGACGGTCTGTCTGTTATTACTGCACTTGATGGCGATTAGACAGGGTGAAGTCTAACTGCGTGCGGCAATAACGGGACGTGGGTCAGCCGAGTTCGTCCGAGTCGACCGGCTCCCAGCCCGTCATCAGCTCGTCGGCGTACGCCACGGCCGGCTCCGGAACCCGCTCCCGGACGGCGCCCCGGCCCGCCGCGGCACCCTGCGGCGCGGCCTCCTGACGGGGCTTCGACGGGCGGCGGCGGCCCGGGATCGCCCGCAGCGCCTCGCCGATGTCGGAGACCTCCACCACCTTCATGCCCGGCGGGACCTTGCCCGGGTCCGGCGGCACCAGCGCGTGCGTGAAGCCCAGCCGGTGCGCCTCGGCCAGGCGTCGCTGCACCCCGGTCACCCGCCGCACCTCGCCGGCCAGGCCGACCTCGCCGATCGCCACCAGGTTGCTCGGCAGCGGTGTGTCGGTCGAGGAGGAGGCCACCGCCAGCGCGATCGCCAGGTCCGCGGACGGCTCGGTGAGCTTCACCCCGCCGACGGTGGCGGTGTAGATGTCCTGCTTGCCGAGCTTCACCCCGCCGTGCCGCTCCACCACCGCCAGGATCATCGCGATCCGCGGCGACTCCAGGCCCGAGGTGGTGCGCCGCGGCGAGGGGATCTGCGAGTCCACCATCAGCGCCTGCACCTCCGCCACCAGCGGGCGCTTGCCCTCCAGGGTGACGGTCAGGCACGTCCCGGCGACCGGCTTGTCACGGCGCGTCAGGAACAGCCCGGACGGGTCGGCCAGGCCCACGATGCCCTCGTCGTGCAGTTCGAAGCAGCCGACCTCGTCGGTCGCGCCGTAGCGGTTCTTGACGCCCCGGATCAGCCGCAGCCGGGCGTGCCGGTCGCCCTCGAAGGACAGCACCACGTCCACCAGGTGCTCCAGCAGGCGGGGGCCGGCGATCTGGCCGTCCTTGGTGACGTGGCCGACCAGCAGCGTCGCCATGCCGCGCTCCTTGGACGCCCGGATCAGCGCGCCCGCCACCTCGCGGACCTGCGCGGGTCCGCCCGGGGCGCCGTCCAGCTCGGCGGAGGCGATGGTCTGCACCGAGTCCAGGATCAGCAGCCCGGGGCTCACCGCGTCGATGTGCCCGAGCACCGCGCCCAGGTCCTGCTCGGCGGCCAGGTACAGGTGGTCGGAGAGCGCGTTGATCCGGTCCGCGCGCAGCCGGACCTGCCCGGCCGACTCCTCGCCGGTGACGTACAGCGTGCGGTGCCGCTCGGAGGCGGCCTTGGCCGCGACGTCCAGCAGCAGCGTGGACTTGCCGACGCCCGGCTCGCCCGCCAGCAACACCACCGCGCCCGGCACCAGGCCGCCGCCGAGCACCCGGTCCAGCTCCGGCACGCCGGTGGAGCGGGCGGTGGCGACCTGCCCGTCGACCTGCCCGATCGGCTTGGCGGGCGAGGAGACCGGCCCGGCCGCGGTGGTCCGGATCGGCACCGCGCCGTACTCCTCGACCGTGCCCCAGGCGTTGCACTCGGGGCAGCGGCCGACCCACTTGGGCACCTGGTTGCCGCACTCGGTGCAGCGGTACGCCGGGCGGGGTTTGGCGGTGGTCTTGGCGCGGGGAGGCATGCGGGCAACGGTAGCGGGCGGCGCCGACATCGCCGCGCCGGTCGGGCCGCCCGTCCACACGAACAAGGGCACGGTCCTGTTACCCGAAAGAAGTACAAACCGCCGAAATCGGCCGGCGGCGGCTCCGTGCTGCCTACCGTCGGTCGGGTGACCCCCAGCCACCCGAGCCCCGTCGGCCCGTCCCCGCTCCTGCGGGCGTACGCCGCCAGCGTCGACGGGCTGTTCACCTACTGCCTGTCCGTGCTCTGCGAGCACGAGGCGGCCACCACGGCCGTCACCGAGGTCCGCGACCTGGCCCTGCGCCACGGCGACCGCCTCACCGACCCGGCGCTGCAGCGCGCCTGGCTGTACGCGCTGGCCCGGCACCGCTGCCTGGCCCGGCTGGAGCGCGCGGGCGACGCGCCGCCGTCCCCGCCCCGGCCCGCCGTCAGCCCCTCGCTGGCCCGCGAGCGGCGCCGCGAACTCGCCTCACTGGCCTGGCCGGAGGCGGCCGGCACCGACCCGGAGCAGCGCGAGGCGCTGGAGCTGGCGGTCCGCCACCGGCTCGCCGCCGAGGAGGTCGCCGCGGTGCTCGGACTGGCCGCGCCGGACGCCGCGGCGCTGCTCGACGCCGCGGGCGCCGAGGTCGGCCGGACCAGGACGGCGCTGCTGGTGCTCGGCGTCGGCAGCTGCCCCGAGCTGGCGCAGCTCGGCGGGGTCGGCGCGGAGAGCTGGCGGGGCTGGGTGCTGGGTCCCGCGCTGCGCCGGGAGTTGGTGCTGCACCTGGTGGAGTGCCCGACCTGCCGGGGCACCGCGGAGCGGGTGGCGGGCCAGCTGGGCCACGGCCTGGCCGGACTGCCGGGGCTGCCGCTGCTGTCCGCGCCGGTCCGGGTGCGGCTCGGCGTCGGCGCCGCGGACCGGCTGCCGAGCGGCTCGGCGGGTGCGGCCTTCCTGTCCGGCGCGGCGGCCGGGCACCGGGCCGCGCAGGCGGGGCCCGGCGAGGAGCCCAGGTTCGACCAGCGCGGCTTCCCCCGGCACCGGGCCCCCGCGCCGGTGCGCGGCTCGGCGGTCCGGCAGCGGATGGTGACCACCGGGGTGCTGGCGGCGGTGCTGGCCGCGCCGGTGGTGGCGCTGTGGGGCGCGCACCGGGACGGCGGGGCGGGCCGCCCGGCCGCCGCGGTCTCCTCGGTGCGGGTCGACTCGCCGGACGCGGCCGCCCCGGCCGGCGGCCCGGCCCCGGACGTCCCGGCAGCGGCGCTGCCGCCGGCCGTCGGCACGCTGGAGCTGGCCGGTGCGGTGGCCGCAGAAACGTCCCTCCCGACCGTCCAGGGCCCGGCCGTCCCGGTGCCCTCGCACGGCTCGGCCCGGCTCTCCAGCCCCACCCTGGCCGCCGAGCCGTCCCGCCCGGCCGCCCCCGCTCCGGCCCAACTGACCGTCGAGGCAGGCGAGTACGGCAACCGCACGGTGCTCACCCTGACCAACTCCGGTGGCAGCCCGCTGGCCTGGCACGCCGTCATGGACGTCGACTGGCTGCGGCTGAGCCGCGACTCCGGCACCCTCGCCCCCGGCCAGCGGATCACCGTCACGGTCACCGTGGACGAGACCCGCGCCCCGCAGACCCAGTGGACGGCACGCCTCGCCCTGCCGCCGTCCACCGCCGTCGTCACCCTGGAGGGCGGCCCCGACCACCGCGGCCTGCCCACCCCCGACCCCACGCCCACCGACCCGGCCACCCCGACCCCGCAGCCCACCCCCACCTCGAGCGGCACCCCGACCCCCGACCCCTCCCCGACCCCCGAGCCCAGCACCCCCACCCACAGCCCGAGCCCCACCCCCAGCACGCCGCCCGCCCCCTCCCCGACCCCGTCCACCACCACCCCCACGAGCCCGTCCCCCACGGCCCCGACCCCGTCCTGACGGACCGTCGGCAGTCCATCGCCTCCACGGACCCGTGCCCGGCCACCCGTCACCGTCCTGACGGACCGTCGGCAGTCCCTCACCTCCCCGGCGGGGGCGCGCCTTGCGCATCACGCCAGGTCGGCGTCCGACGAGAAGCCGGCGAGGTGCGTGCCCGGCGGCGACCGCCCGGCGTGAGCCGCCGGGACGGGGTCGGCGGGAACGACTCCGTCCCGGCCGAGGTGTGCCGGGGGTACGGGGCTGCGGCGCGGCCGTCTCAGCCGGTCAGGCCCGAGAGCGCGTCGCCGACGTACTTCACGCCCAGCACCACGAACAGCACCAGCATGATCGCCGCGTTGTGCGCGGCCATCCACGCCTTCCACTCGCCGAGCACCTTCGCCGCCCCGTCCCCGCCGAGCAGGTACACCCCGAGCGGCACCGTGGTGCACAGCGAGCCGATCAGCACCAGCAGGGCCGCCGCCAGCGCCTTCCCGCCGCCGCTCGCACCGCTGGTGGCGATGGAGACCGCGCCGCCGACGGCCAGCACCAGGTTCTTCGGGTTGGCGGCGACCAGGGCCGCCGCGAGACCCGCGGACCTCGCCGGGGTGAAGGCGTCGATCGCCCGCATCCAGCTAGGCGGCTCGGTGACGTGCCCCTCCCGCGAGCGGCCGCGCCACTGCCGGCCCGCCAGCAGCAGGAACAGCACGCCCAGTGCCAGCTTCAGCCAGGACGACCAGTCGGACCCGCCCCCGCCGGCCCCGATGCCGGAGCCGGCCGCCACCACCACCGCGGTGACCGCCGCCAGCGCCGCCACCCAGCCCGCCGTGAACGCGATCCCGTTGGCACGACCGCGCGGGGTGGCGAGCATCAGGACCACTGCGATCAGCGGCAGCGGGGAGATCGCGATGCCGACCGCGGAGGCCAGCATCGGCCCGATCGCCTCGCCCATCGCCGTGCCCTCCTCCCGGTCAGCGCGGCTGGATCATCGGCAGCCGGTAGCTGCCGTCCAGCACCGCCTCCTGCGGCTGGTACATCCGCACCATCGGCCGGAACCCGCCCTCCGGCGTGGGCAGCCAGTTCGCGAACTCCTCGGCCCGGTCCGGCCGTTCGCGCTGCAGCCAGAGGGTCAGCGACCCGTCGGCGCCGTACACCAGCCCCGGTGTGCGGTCGCCGATCGAGTACCGGTCGATCTCGTTGGCGACCAGCAGGTACTCGGGGACGCCGTACATGGTCACCGACCAGAACGCGTGGACCGGCGGCGGCTGTTCGAACCGCAGGGTGTAGGCGCGGGAGCCGTCCAGCGGGACGCCGTCCGCGTCGTGGTAGGTGGTCGCGTAGGCCGCCTCGTACGCGTGGTTGCCCCACAGGCCCATCCGGGCGGCCACCGCACGGGTCAGGTAGCCGGCCCGGCGGTCGGCGGTCCGCCACTGCGGCTCGTCCCGGGTGCCGGGGCCCAGGAAGTCGACGTTGTAGTCGAACAGGTGCAGGTTGGCCGTCCACTCCCCGGTGGCCTCGCCGGACTGCCGGGTCGCCGCCTCCACCCGCTCGCGGCCCGCCGCCAGGCCCCTGGCCAGCGCCGCCGTCCACTCGGCCGGCCCGTCCAGGTACGGCGAGCGCCCCTGGTCGAGCAGGCCGATCGGGGCGAAGCGCTGCTGGTACTCGACGTCCGGCCCGGCCGGCGGGAACGCCGCCGCCCACACCCGCAGCTTCTCCAGCAGCGCCAGCGCCTCCGGCACCCCCGGATCGGGCTCCGGCAGCCCGGCCAGGACGCCGACCGGCGCCGGCGGAGTCAGCGTCAACCCCCGCTGCAGCTCCCGCACCCGGCCGAGGTCCTCAGGCCCCGCGCAGGCGTTGCGCACCGCGATCGCCGCCACCGTGGTCGGCGAGCTGATCACCGGTACCCCTTCGGGCGGGGTGCCCTGCCAACCCGGCGGCGCCAGCAGCCAGGTCTGCTCCGCCGTGCCGGACGAACGGCGGCCCACGTAGGCGAAGTTGTCGGTCCAGGCGTCGATGAACTGCAGCACGTCGTACGCCCCGCCGGTGTCCGGCACGTGCAGCAGCAACGGCCCGCCGGACAGGTCGAGCGGGGCCACCGAGTACACCGTGTCGTTGTTCACCGACACGAACGCCGAGTCGGGCGTGGCCAGTTGGGCGGCGTGCCCGAAGGTGTTCCACGCGGTCGCACCGATCGAGCTCATGCCCTTGCGGTGGAAGGTGTCCACCATGGTCAGGCCGGCGACCAGCGGGTAGCCGTACACGAAGGCGTCGGCGGCCAGCATCTCGGGCGTGGCGTCAGCCATGCGAACGTCCTTTCCTGCTCTGCGGGTTCAGCGGAGAGTGGGCTCGGGCAGCCGCCAACGGCCGTCCAGCAGCTCGGGCCCGGGGCCGTACGCGCGCACTGCCACGAAGTACGGGCCCTCCGGCGCCGGCAGCCAGTTCGCCGACTCCGCCGGCCCGCCCGGCCGTTCGTGCTGGACGTACAGGGTCAGCGACCCGTCCGCGCCGTACACCAGCCCCGGCGTGCGGTCGCCGATCGAGTACCGGTCGATCTCGTTGGCGACCAGCAGCCGCTCCGGGAGCCGGTACACGGTCGCCGACCAGAAGAACCGCGCCTGGGGCAGCCCCCCGGCCGGGAAGTGCAGCACGACCGGCTTCCCGCCGCCCTCCTGCGACACCCAGCCGCCGTACCAGGCCTCCTCCTCCGGCAGCCCGTACAGGCCCTTGAACGCGCCGCGCGCCCGGTCCAGGTACCGGGTGCCCAGCTGCTCCCGGGTGCCGAACAGCCCCGCACCGGTGGTCGCCCCCTCGGCCGCCTCCGCCAGCCGCGCCCGGCCGTCCGCGATGCCCGCCAGCAGCGCCTCGCGGACCTCCGCGGTCAGCGCGGCCGGCTCGAAGTCGCCGCCTCCGACGCCCAGTTCGGCCAGCTTGCTGCGCAGCTCGGCCTCCGCCGGCAGCACCGGGAAGAAGCCCAGCAGGAAGTCCAGGTAGGAGAAGAACTCCAGCGTCCCGAGCACCTCCTCGCCCCGCCACACCGGCCACACCGGCTCCGCCGCGACCGGCCGCGGCGTCCCCAGGTGCTCGCTCAGCGGCTTCAGCACGTACCCCGCCTGCACCCGCTCCAGCTCCGGCACGTCCGCGGGCCCCGCCAGGTACGTCCGCCCGAGGATGCCGACCAGGTTGGTGTCCGCCCGCAGCACCCCGTCGAAGCCCTCCGGCGGCTCGGAGCGGTGCCCCGGCCCGGCGATCAGGAACCGACCGGCGCCGTTCCCGGTGGTCCGCGACCCGACGAAGCCCACGTACGCGGTGTCCAGGTCGTGCACCGGCAGCACGTGGTACCGCTCGGTGGCCGGCACCTCCAGCACCCACGGCTCGGCCCGCAGGTCCAGCCACGCCCACGAGTACGGCGTGTCGTTGTTCGGCGTCACCACGTCGGTGTTGTCCGGGGTGAACGGGTGCGGGTAGTGCCGGAACGTGCCGAAACCCCCGACGTACCGGGGGTCCGCGTCGTCGATCGCCTGCGGGTAGATCGTCCGGTAGTTCTCCAGCAGCGGATAGCCCCACACCCAGGCGTCCGCCGCCGTCTGCCGGACCGTCGCCGGATCCACGATCGCCGGATTGCCCATGCCGACCACCCTTCTCCCCCGACAAAAGGGAACACTCAGACAAACCGGTACACCCGGATGCTATGCGCCCCACCCCCGCCCGGCACCTCGGCCCTCCGACGCCCCGTCAGCTGACGCCCCGTCGCTCCGCTCCCAGTGAACGTGCGGGTACCCGCCCGCCGCCCGGGACAGGCTGACCGGCATGGACATCCTTCTGCTCGGCGGATCCAAGTTCCTCGGCCGCGCCTACGCCGCCGAGGCCCTCGCCCGCGGCCACCGGGTCACCACCTTCAACCGCGGCGTCAGCCGCACCGACCTGCCCGGCGTCGAAGCCGTCCACGGCGACCGCACCAGCGCCGACGACCTGCGGCGCCTGGTCGACGGACGCCGCTGGGACGCCGTCATCGACACCTCCGGCCAGCAACCGCACGACGTCGCCACCGCGGCCCGGCTGCTGCGCGACCGCGCCGACCACTACAGCTTCGTCTCCTCGGTCCACGCCTTCGCCGACTGGCCCGCCCTGCCCGTCGACGAGAACTCCCCCACCCACGACTGCCCCGGCGACGTCCCCGCCGACCAGCCCTTCAGCAACGCCCTCAAGGCCGGCTGCGAACGCGCCCTCACCGAGAACTTCGGCCCCACCGCCATCCTCAACTGCGGCCTGCTGATCGGCCCCCACGAACCCATCGGCCGCCTCCCCTGGTGGCTCGACCGGATCGCCCGCGGCGGCCGCGTCCTCGCCCCCGGTGCCCCCGACAACCCGATGAGCCTGATCGACGCCCGCGACTTCGCCGCGTTCGGCCTGCTGGTCGCCGAACAGGGCCTCACCGGCCGCTACGTCACCACCGCCCCCGTCGGCGCGACCACCACCGGCGAGCTCCTCACCGCCTGCCGCACCGTCACCGGCTCCGACGCCGAGTTCGTCTGGACCCCCGACGCCACCCTCCTCGCCGCCGACATCGCCCCCTGGGTCGAACTCCCCATCTGGGCCCCCACCATCGACGGCTGGCACGGCACCTGGCACGCCGACCCCACCAAAGCCGTCACCGCCGGTCTCCGCCCCCGCCCCCTCCTCGACACCGTCCGCGACACCTGGACCTGGCTCGAATCAGGCGGCCGCAAGGAGGTCACCTACCAGCAACTCGACACCCCCCTGGGGATCGACCCCGAAAAGGAGCGCCAGCTCCTTTCCTAAGGGGCTCGGGGATTCTTTAGGGGCCCGGGGAACGGCGGGGGTGCGTGGCGGCCAGGGTCACAGGGCGCTGCAAGGTCCCGGCGCATGGACGTCTCCAAGACCCACAGCCGACTTCAGACCGTCCGCCACTCACCTCGCAGTTCCCCGAGCCCCTGTCTTCTCCCCGCCGTCCGCCTAATAGGTCCGGCGTGTCACCAGCTCCGCCAGCGCCAGCAGTTCGTCCGCCTGGGAGGGGTCCGGCACTGCCGTGGCCAGGTGGCTGATGGCTGCGGCCATCCGCTCGCACGACTCGCCCTGGGCCCAGGCACGGCCACCCGCCCGGTCCACCGCGTCCGCGGCCTGGGCCAGCTCCGCAGGACTGAGCGGTCGGCCCAGCCCGTACAGCTCGGCGAGTTCCTCGCCCGCGGGCGTGCCGGAGCGCAGCGCGTACACGACGGGCAGCGACTTCTTCCTCGCGGCGAGGTCGGCCCCGACCGGCTTGCCGGTCACCGCGGGGTCGCCCCAGATGCCGATCAGGTCGTCGATCAGCTGGAAGGCGAGTCCGATCTCGCGGCCGAAGGCGTCCATCGCGTCGGCGGTCGCCACGTCCGCCCCCGCGTACAGCGCGCCGATCGCGCAGGCGGAGCCGAGCAGCGCGCCGGTCTTCCCCTCCGCCATCGCCAGGCATTCGGCCAGGGTGACGTCCGCGCGCTGTTCGAAGGAACAGTCGGCCTGCTGGCCGGCGCACAACTCGACCACGCAGTCGGCGAGTCGGCGCACCGCCGCGGCCGCGGCCGGGTGCGGGTCCTCGGCGAGCATTCGGAGGGCGAGCGAGTGCATCGCGTCGCCCGCGAGGATCGCGCCGGTGGTGCCGAACACCCGCCAGGCGGTGGGGCGGTGGCGGCGGGTGTGGTCGCGGTCGAGGACGTCGTCGTGCAGCAGGGTGAAGTTGTGGACCAGCTCGACCGCGGCGGCGGCACGGACCGCGTCCTGCGGGTGGCCGCCGACGGCCTGGCCGGCGGCGAGCACCAGCGCGGGGCGGATCGCCTTGCCGGAGCCGCCGGCGCTGGGGGTGCCGTCGGCCTCCAGCCAGCCGAAGTGGTAGCCGGAGACCAGCCGCATGGAGTCGGGCAGGGTGTCGACGGCGGCGCGCAGGGCCGGGTCGACGATGGTCCGGGCCCGGGTGAGCAGGGCGACCGCCTCCGCGGCGTCCCGTCCGCTCTCCTGGTGTTCGGGGCCTGCGCTGTCGCCGTGCCGGTCGCGTTCGGGTGCGGTGATGGCCATGGTGGTCCTCCCCCTCGGAGCGGTCAGTGCCAGTGGGCGGTGTCGACGTTCTCCAGCACGCCGACGGCGTCGGGGACGAGGATCGCGGCGGAGTAGTAGGCGCTGACCAGGTAGGAGATGACGGCCTTCTCGTCGATGCCCATGAAGCGGACGTTCAGGCCGGGCTCGACCTCGTCCGGCAGCGTGCCGGGGATCAGGCCGACCACGCCCTGGTTGTCCTCGCCGACCCGCATGGCCAGGATCGAGGTGGTGTTGCCGACCAGCGGGATCTTGTTGCAGGTGAGGATGGGGGTGCCGCGCCAGCTGGGCACGGTCTTGCCATCGACCTGGACGGCCTCGGGGTACAGGCCGCGGCGGCTGCACTCGCGGCCGAAGGCGGCGATCGCCTTGGGGTGCGCGAGGAAGAACCGGGTGCTGCGGCGGCGGCAGAGCAGCTCGTCCATGTCGTCCGGGGTGGGCGGGCCGGAGTGGGTCTGGATCCGCTGGTCGTACTCGGCGTTGCGCAGCAGGCCGAACTCCGGGTTGTTGACCAGCTCGTGCTCCTGGCGCTCGCGCAACGCCTCGATGGTGAGCCGGAGTTGGTGCTCGGTCTGGTTCATCGGCTTGTTGTAGAGGTCGGCGACCCGGCTGTGCACCCGCAGCACGGTCTGCGCGACGCTCAACTCGTACTCGCGCGGGGAGAGTTCGTAGTCCACGAAGGCGGTGGGCAGCTCGTGCTCACCGGCGTGGCCGGCCGACATGCCGATCTCGGCCTCGCCCTTGCGGTTCTGCGGCAGCTGGGAGTCGGCGATGAAGTCGAGGATCTGCGCGCGCAGCGCCTCGGAGCGGTCGGCGAGTTCCTGGAAGGCCGGCCAGGAGAGCACCAGCACCGTGCCGGCGGTGGCGGCCTTGACGCCGTAGGGCCAGCGGCGGTCGGCGAGGGTGAGCGCCTCGTCGCCGATGTGGTCGCCGTCGGCGAGGGTGCCCAGGACGGTGGCGTCGCCGTACCGGCCGGTGCCGATCTTGTTGACCTTGCCGTGCGCGACCAGGAAGACCTCGTCGATCTCCCGGCCCTGCTCGATCAGCACCTCGCCGGCCGCGAAGTCGCGCTGGACGAAACGGCCGGCGAGCTCCTCCAGCAGCGCGTCGTCCGGGAAGCCGCGCAGCACCGGGACCTCGCGCAGCGAGGGGGGCACCACCCGGAGCGCGCCGCCGGTCTGCGCGAAGCTGACCCGGCCGCGGCCGACCGCGTAGCTGAGCCGTCGGTTGACCCGGTAGGTGCCGCCGGAGACCTCGACCCACGGCAGCATCCGCAGCAGCCAGCGGTTGCTGATCTCCTGCATCTGCGGCGCGGACTTGCTGGTGGACGCCAGATTGCGGGCGGCGGCCACCGAGAGGCTGGTCTGCGACCCTGCCTGCGGAATTCCGGCGGTCGTTTCGGTCGTCATTTCCGAGGGGCCCCTGATCGTGTCGACGGCACGTTGCGGCAACCATGCTGACGTCCATTCAGGTGAGGCGGCAATCACTCGTGAGGGTGATTCAGTTGTGCGAAATTAATAGTGCGACCGGTGCGACCGTTCGATCACCGTTCGATCTCCGGTGCCCTCCGCGGGGCCGCCCGGACACCCCGTCGACACCCCCGCTTCGAGGTGTTCCCGCAGCTCGCCGACCCGCTGTTCGAATCGCTGCGGAACAGCGCTAAGGTGGCCCCCTCACCGGCATGGTGACCGGCGCCACAGGCAGTGCGGACAGGTCGGTGACCTCCCATCGGCATGCCCTTCTCAGGGAGACCTCCGTGATCGCGCCCGTCCGCGTCTGGCTGAACCGTACCTACGCCGAGAACGTCTTCTTCATCGACCTGCTGCGGGCCGCCCAACGCCCGGTCCAGGTCCTGGCCACCCACGTCGATCCCGACTCCCCGGTGCTCGCCGCCGCCGACCTGGGCATCCTCGAACCGGACGGCCTCTCCCCCGACGCTTACGTGGAATTCGCCCTGGAATTCTGCGCGCGCCACGACGTGGACGTCTTCCTCCCCCGCCTGCACCAGCTGGCCATTTCCCTGCGCCGACGGGAATTCGAGGCCCTCGGCACCGTACTGGTCTGCCCGCCCGCCGCCGCGATCGCCCTCTTCACCAGCAAGGTCGACGGCTACGAGGCGATGGACGCCGTCGGCCTGCCCACCCCGATGTGGCGCCCGGCCCGCGACGCGGCCGAACTGCTCGCCGCCGTCGAGGAGATCGAGGCCACCGGCGCCCAGGCCTGCCTGAAGCCCGCCAGCGGCGCCGGCGGCGAGGGCTTCCGGGTGCTCACCCGCGAGCCGTTCAGCCTCCGCCGGCTCGCCGGGTACGTCGATGCAAGCGTCCAACTCGACCAGGTGCTGGCCGCGTTGGACTCCGCCACCGAGCCCGCCGACCTGCTGGTGATGCCGTTCCTGAGCGGCCCCGAGGTCTCCGTCGACTGCCTGGCCGACCCGGACGGCCGGGTCCTCGCCGCGATCGGCCGCACCAAGCAGGGCCGCCGCCGCGGCTTCACCGTCGACCCCGCCTACCTGGAACCTGCCCGCCGCCTGGTCGAGGAGTTCGGCGTCGGCTTCCTCTCCAACGTCCAGTTCCGCCACGACCGCGGCCGCCCCGTGGTGCTGGACGTCAACACCCGCCCCTCCGGCGGCCTGCACCAGGTCCGGCTGTGCGGCCTCAACCTGCCCGCCGCCGCCATCGAACTCGCCCTCGGCGCCCGCCCGCTGCTCCCCAGCACCGGCGAACTCACCCTCGACGACTACGCCTTGGTGCCCACCATCCAGGCACTGCTGCCCCGCCAGGCCGCCGCCCCCGCACTGGAGCGGGTGCCCGTCGCGAGTGAACTCCTGCACGCCGCAGCCGCGTTGTAGGCCACACCGGAAGGCTCATCCGGCCGGACCGTCCCAGCCCGCCGGACCGTCCCAGTCCAGGGTCGCCGGCAGGGCGCCCTCCAGGGTGAGCAGCCAGCGCTTGACCTCCACGCCGTGCCACGCGCCGCCGAAGCCGCCCAGGCCGTCGGCGGCCACCACCCGGTGGCACGGCACCAGCAGCGGCAGCGGGTTCGCCCCCATCATCTGCCCCACCGTCCGGGCCGGCACCCCCGGCTCGGACGGCCCGCCGAACACCCCGCTACGGGCGGCGAGTTCGCCGTACGTGATGGTCCGCCCGTAGCCGACCTCCGCCAACAGGCACTGCAGCACCGCCCGGTGCGGGCCGGACGCGAACCGCCAGTCCAGCGGCAGCCCCAACTCCCGCCGCCGGCCCGCGAAGTACTCCCCCACGCGAGCCGTCACCAGCCCCCGCCGACGCTCGTCCGTGCACTCCGGCACCCCGATCGGCCGCCCCGCGAAGCTGTCCCCCGCATAGCTGGCCACCGCCACCCCGTCCGCCGTCACCCCGAACCGCATCACCCCACTCGGCAGCGGCGTCGCCACGGTCACCCAGGACAGCTCCATGCCGCCAAACCTACTACCGGCCCCCGACCACCGGACCCGCCTCCAGCCACTGAAGGCCTCCGCAGCACCCCGCCTCCCCCCTTCCCTCCCCGCACAACTCCGCCGGAGGCACCCCCCGATCCCGGGCCCCGGCAGAGCCGCATGCCACCCCCAGCCTCCAACCGGCCGCGTCCCCCTCCCCCACAGCCCCGCCGGAGGCACCCGCCGATCCCGGGCCCCGGCAGAGCCACATCCCACCCCCGCCTCACCCTCTCCCCTCCCCCACAGCTCCGCCGGAGGCACTCGTCGCTGCCTCCGGCGAAGCCGCATGCCCCCCGCCTCCGACCAGCCGCGCCCCCCTCTCCCCTCCCCCCACAGCTCCGCCGGAGGCGCTCGTCGCTGCCTGCCTCCGGCGAAGCCGCATGCCGCCCCGGTCAGAGGTGCTCGCGCAGGTAGCCGGACAGGGTGCGGCTCCAGGAGGCCAGCTCGGCGCGGTCCGCCGGGTCGCCGCCGCAGAGGGCCGCGAGCTGGGTCTCGGAGAGCTGTCCGCCCGCGGCGAGGGCGGAGAGTCCGGCGAGCATGGAGCTGAGTCGTTCGGCGTCGGCGTGGCTGAGCATCACCAGCGCGTCGGTGTGTCCGATGGTCATCGAACCGGGCATCTCGTCCTCCTCTGGTCGACCTCCGTACCCCGCCCTCCGTCCACCGTACGACCGGCCCGGCAGGCCCGCTCGGGTGTGCGCCTCGCCCGTTCGGCTCACCCCGTTGGCCGCGCTCGGCTGGACGTCGGACGGTCGAAGGACATGTGCCCGGCGGATCCCGCACCGCCGGTCGACGAAGTACTGGGAGCGCAGATGCCAGAGCAGGCCGCCGCCGGTCCGTCCCAGCCGCCCAGCCTGCGCGAGCTGCTCCTCACTCCCGGCTACGGGCGGCTGCTGCTGATCTCGGGTCTGGTCGGCATTCCGGTCTCGCTGGCGGCGTTCGGCTTCGTCAGCCTGGAGCACGAGTTGCAGCACTGGGTGTGGGAGAGCTTCCCGGAGCAATTGGGCTACAGCCGCGCGCCGTGGTGGTGGCCGCTGCCCGCGCTGCTGCTGGCCGGCCTGCTGCTGGTGCCGATCGTGACCCGGATGCCGGGCCGGGGCGGGCACATCCCGGTGCACGGACTCGGCGGCCCGCCCACCCTGCCCGTCGAGGTGCCGTCGGTGGTACTCGCGGCGCTGGCCTGCCTGCCGCTCGGCACCGTCCTCGGTCCGGAGGCGCCGCTGATGGCCCTCGGCAGCGGCCTGGCCCTGCTGACGGTCAGCGCCGCCAAACGCTCCGCCAGCCCCCGGCTCGCCCCGGTGCTGGGCGCGGCCGGCTCGACCGCGGCGATCTCCACCATCTTCGGCAGCCCGCTGGTCGCCGTGGTGATGATGCTCGAGGCCGCCGGGCTCGGCGGCGCCCAGCTCACCGTGGTGCTGCTGCCCAGCCTGCTCTCCGCGGGCATCGGCGCGCTGGTCTTCACCGGCTTCGGACACTGGACCGGACTGGCCATCGGCGCGCTCGAACTGCCGTCGGTGCCCCAGGCGCAACTGCCGGACGCGGGGGACTTCCTCTGGGGCATCCCCACGGCCGTGGTGATCGCGCTGGTGATGGTGGCCTGCAAGACCCTCGGCTACCGGGCCGCCGCGTTCACCGCCCACCGCATCGCCGGGCGCACCGTGCTCTGCGCCGCCCTGGTCGGCGTCTGCATCACGGGCTACGCGCTCGCCACCGGCCGCTCCCCCGAGGAGGCCGCGCTCTCCGGACAGATCGCCCTCGGCCAGCTCGCCGCCGACCCGCAGTCCTGGTCGATCGGCGCCCTGCTCGCCCTGGTCCTCTTCAAGGGCCTGGGCTGGGGCATCGCCCTCGGCTCCATGCGCGGCGGCCCGATCTTCCCCGCTGTGCTCATCGGCGCCGCCCTCGGCATCGCCGCCGGTGCCCTCCCCGGCTTCGGCATCGAAGCGGGCCTCGCCGCGGGCCTCGCCGCCAGCACCGCCGCCGTCACCCGCCTCCCCGTCACCAGCACCGTCCTCACCACCGCCCTCCTCGGCGCCCAAGCCGCCGACTCGGCCCCCCTCCTGATCGTCTCCGCCGTCGTCGCCTTCCTCACCGCCACCTTCGTCCACCGCATCGCCCCCACCCCGGACGAGGACCACGCCCCGGTCCCGACAACCACCGCCTGACGCAGCGTCAGGCTTCAGCACTCCGGATGACATCGCGCAGCCGCCTCGCTGCCCGGTCCCGCCACCCACCCGCCGCACCGCCACCCGGACGGTCCTGAAGATGCTCCCGACCACCCGCCGCCGCTGACCCGGAAACACCCGTGCGGCATATCCGCTGTTCAAGCCTCTCGCAGATCGAGTCCGCGTGACGGGTACCGCCGGAGCTGCTCCCACGCGGCCGCGTTCCTACCCGGCACGACTACGGCATGGCCCAGAGGGGTCGGGCCCAGTGCACTGGTCATGGCTTCTGCCAGCGGTTCCGACCGTCCTTGGCGGGCTTGCACACTGCAGCGCCTCCGGTGTCCGAGACGCCGACCGCCCCTTGGGGGGCACAGAACGCGCCGTAATGCACACCCTGTTGCGCGCTACCTCCGCCGCCATCACTGGTGTGAGTGGGTTCAGGCGCCGGAGGCTGTGGCGGCACCGTCTCATGCGCGGGCGGCGTGGTGGCCGGGGCCCCGGCTGGAGACGTCGCGGGTGTGCTCTCCCCCACCTGCGCCGTGGCCACGGCGGCAGGAGCCGCAGCCGGGCTCTCCGCGACCGATACCGACGACGACGGCGACGGCGACGCCGACGACGGACTCGGGGAGGGCTCCGGAGACGACGACGCCGCGGGACTGGGCGTACTGCTGGGTGCAGCGCTGGCCGACGCACTGCTCACGGAACCAGCGGGTGTCGTGCCGGCGGTGTCATGGTTGTCGCCACTTGAGCCGATCAGGATCAGCGTCCACAGGCAGCAGCCGGCAACGATGAGGGCTCGCTGAGCACGGCTGAGGCGCGTGGAGGACCATGCCCACGCGGAGCCGAGCGGCGGCAAGAACAGCAGCGCGGCGATCCGACCGGCTATGCCGGCTTTGCTGCGCGGCGGATGTTGCATGAGTGGCGCGCCATACAGAGGCGGAGGACCGTACGGAGGCCCGGGGGGAGGACTGTACGGAGGCGCAGGCGGAGGGCCGATCGGCGGCACGGAGGGCTGACCGTAGGAAGACATGAGGGTCCCAGTGAGTGCGGATTTCGTGGGTGCGCTGGTCGGGAATTGTGCCCTACTGGCTGATGTGCGGGCTGACTTTCCCTCAGATAAGCGCAGCCCTCAGTGCCCGGCCTGGAGCGACCTGCAGGCAGGACCAGCAGCCCGGGACCTGGTCATCACCGGCAGCGCGGTTGAGGCACGGAGGGACTGACGGCCTATCGCCTCCGACAACGCCGAAAGGGCCGGCCTCCGAGGATCAAACCTCGCGAGCCGGCCCTTCCGTCACATCTGGCGCTGAGCCCCCTGTCGGGTTCGAACCGACGACCCCCGCTTTACGGCCGACAGGTCGTGATCTTTGCAATCGACGGTCACATGCGAACGAACGCGCGGCTGCGGCGGCGCGGACGGGTGCTCGCAGGGGGCGCGCCTCGCGGTCCTCGGCCCTAGTCCAGGGTCTTCGCGGCGTTGCGGATGACGTCGAGGACGGCCTCGGGCTGGGAGAGCATCGGGACGTGGCTGCTGTCGAGGCTGACGGCCGTGGCCTTCATACGTTCAACGGAAGCCCGCTGCCGATCCGGGTTCACCGTGCGGTCCTGGGTCCCGACGATGAACCAGCTCGGCTTGGCTCGCCAGGCGTTGCCGGGCACCTGCTGGTCGAAGAGGTCCACGATCGGCGGGGTGGCGGTCGCCAGCACGAGCTTCTGCTCCTCCAGCGGCAGGTCACCGCAGAAGTGGCCAATGCCCGACTCCTTGAGGTAGATGCGGTTGTCGGCCACCTCGAGGTGCTCGAAAACCGGCGAGCTCGGAAATGCGCCCAAGTGCTGCGTCGAGGTCTCGTCGTCGTCCGGGGCGAGCGCGCAGATGTACACCAAGGCACCCACCCGGTCGTGCACACCCGCCTTGGTGATCAGCGTTCCGCCATAGGAGTGGCCCACGAGCACGACCGGGCCGGGCACGTGGTCGATCGCGCGGGTGACACAGGCGACGTCGCCTTCGAGCGAGTCGAGGCCGTGCTGCGAGACGAAGACCTCGCGACCCTCAGCCTGGAGTGCGGGGATGAGCTTTGCGAAGCACGAGCCGTCAGCCCACAAGCCGTGGGCGAACACGACGCTAGCCTTGCCTGCCATGCGTTCCTCCTTCGTCGGTACAGCACGGTGGAGATCCAATTCACTGGATCTCCGCTGTCCCAACCTAGGTGGGACCAACAAGTGCCGCGCTTCGGCAAACGAGTCCTGCTGCTACTACTGAACTTGAACTCGTGATGCCGGCCTGGGGCAGTCAGCTGTCCATGATCAGGCCGGTGTTGGCGAGGCACCCATCGATGAGGTGGGGCGGTATGCGCGGCAAGGCGGAGGCTCACCCGCCGGTTCTGGCGGAGCCCTGGCCCGGGAGTGCCTGCCCGAGGGCACGGCGCCACCAGCCGGGCAACCGGCTTCTTGGAGGGCGCTCGCACGGACGCGCTCTACCCAGCGTTCGTCCTGGCCGTGGCGCTCGGCCTGCGGCGCGGCGAGATCCTGGGCCTGCGGTGGCAGGACATCGACCTGGAGCGGCGGACCCTGACGGTGCGCCAGTAGCCTCTGGCGATCCTGGGGCACAGCCAGATCGGTGACGATGGAGGTCTACGCCCACGTGGTGCAGGACAACCAGCGCGCGGCGATGAGCCACATGGACCGGCTGCTGAAGCACCGCCGGCCCACCCGCTGATGTCGGCTTGAGATGTCAGAAGGCCCCGGACCGCAATCGGTCCGGGGCCTTTCTGCGTTCGCAAGTCATTGACGTGCGCAAAGAGATGAGCCCCCTGTCGGGTTCGAACCGACGACCCCCGCTTTACAAGACGAACCCGGATCATGACGGTACGTGACGCCTGATGCCGCGTGGTGCTGAATCTGCTGGTCAGCGCCATGCGGCAGGTTTCGCGCTTCTGACTCAAGACGACTCGTGCCAGCCCGTCCGCTCACGCATAGCTCACGCGGACCGAGTAGCCCGACAGAAACGCCATGCGCCCCAACCACCCCATCGGTGGAACCTCCCTACCGAGTTCGTGCCGGCCATGGCAGCGCACGAACCACGCCCACCGTCAGGTGGCGGCAGCGAATGCGTTGGTCCAGCCACTCGCAAACCTCCTCCGACGACAACACCTTCAACAGCCGACGGCACTCCTTGACCCCACCCGATTTTGGCTTCGCAGTGATCAGATGGTTGTCGACAGCTACGGGCGTTCGCCCGGTAACAAGCACGCCGGCAGCGCGGGCGCCACCACCCGTACCCAGGCCCGGCCGGGACGTGCGGCGAATAGCAACGAACGGCGGAGTTACGAGACGACCCGCAAATTGCCTAGTCCGCCCAGTGGCTCGCCCTGCCTCTACCTCCGCGAGGTCCCGTGCTGTCAGGAAGGGCGCCTCTGGGCCATGGTGGGGGTCACGGTTATCCACCACCGGTCCAACCTTGATCTCGAAAGCCTCCTCAACACGAGCCTCTGCTATAGGTGCTGGCCACCAGAGCCCACTGGGGGCCGGCGTCTTCAATCGCCGCCTTCGAGCACCATCAAGCAGGAACACATCGATGTCCGTATGAGCATCGAACTGTCCATACAGGTCTACCCGCTTGACGCTCAAGGCACCTTCAAGTCGTCCCCGCCAGGTCTCGTAACGAGCTCCGCTCCTAAGCACATCGGGCAAGATCGCCGAGACCCGCTGCCCCAGTCCAAGTGCCTGTACTCCAGCGAGAACGAAGACAGCAGCTTGGGAGACTGATCCCGTTGCCCAGTCACAGTCACCGCTAGCTGATACGGATCCGTAGGGTGGGTTGAGAAGCATGTGCCCCTGATAGCCAGATGCCGACCGTAGCGAGGCCAGCCCATCAGCGACCCTTACCCGGCGGAACGCACGAAGACCATCATCAAGCTTGATACCAGACCGCCCGCTCTCCCCGCCGTGCCGCGCAGCCGCGGCAAGGAAGAGCCTTAGCCGAGCTACCTCAACAAACGGGCTCTGAAGATCCTCGCCCCGAAGGGCAGAACCCCACAAGCGAAGCGTGTGTCCAAGGGTTGGTCCCGTAGGTAGCTGCGCTGCTGCTGCCAGGAGGAGGTCGCCAGCACCACACGTTGGATCCCAGTAGGCGGCAGCCCGACCACCAGCCTCACACCCGGAGATCAACTCTGCAAACCGTGAGCGCACCTCACCACCGCTGAAGAACGCGCCCTCCTCGCGCCTGACTTGGAGAGGAACTAGCGCCCGCAGTCGCTCCGCGGCCTGCCCGTTGAGTGCTGCGTGAACGTCCTGCTCGACGCGGCCCCAAGCACCCCTAGCGACGTCAGATGCCAGCAGCCTCAGCTGGTCTGTGAACATCGCATAACCAGCTGTTCGCACGAGCTCCCCTTCTCGACTGCCTAGCAACCTTGCGGACAGCTGGTCCTGACGATCAGCCAGACGCTATTCTGCAGCAGTCTGGTCGACCATGGAACCCTGGGGTCGGCCCAGCTCGGAGGGGGATCCTTGAGCACTCACCTGCGGTTCGCTACAGAGATCTTGGCTCGCCTGGGCGAGGAGCTCATCCCACACCCCGACCTGGGTGTCATCGAGCTCGTCCGCAACGCCTACGACGCTGACGCCACACACTGCACTGTCACGCTGGACAACGCTTCACAGGCCGGCGGGACACTGGTCGTGGAGGACAACGGCGACGGGATGACCGAAGAGGACATCACTGAGTCCTTCCTCCTCATCGGGCGCTCCACGAAGACAACTTCGCCCATGACAGCCAGCCTCAGGCGCAAGGTAGGTGAGAAGGGCCTCGGGCGTCTCGCGGCCCTACGACTCGGCAGGAGGGTCGAACTCGTCAGCCGGCCCCGCAGCCAACCTGGAGTAGCCCACGTCCTTCACATCAATTGGTCGGACTACGATTCCGCCGAGACGGTAGAGGAAGTGGAACTGGCCGTCGACACCCGACGGACCGATCAGGCGCCCGGAACTACCATCACGGTGTATCAGCTCCGCCAAGGGTTCGACGAGCCCCAGATGGAGCGGCTCTCAAGGGCAATGCGGCTACTTACCGGATTCTTCGACGATGAAGACACTGGATTCACCACCTCCCTCAACGCGCCACAGTTCGCTCTCATGTCCGAGGCAGTGAATCGGGGATTCTTCGATGAAACCGAATACAAGCTCGTAGCATCTCTCGACGAAGACGGTATGGCCAGTGCGGTTCTATACAACTGGAAGGGCGAGGTAATCGCCCGAGGCGAGCACGGAGACGTGGCACTGCGTAAGCATCGAGGCCACTACGAGGCGCCGATGATGTATCACGCACCAGCTGCCACTTTTGAGCTTTGGATGTTCATCCTCGACAAGCCCTCCTTTGACGCACGGCACTCTCGCCGAAAATATACTGACCTCCGTCCTTGGCTGCGAATTGTTGGCGGCGTTCACCTGTTTCATCGCGGCCTCCGCGTTCACCCGTACGGCGATCAAGGCTTCGACTGGCTCGACCTCAACCTGCTTAGGGTTCGTAGCCCAGAAGAGCGCCCCAGTACAAATAACAGCATCGGCCGGATGAGCGTTGACGATCCCGACAATTTGCTAATCCCCAAAACCGATCGCATGGGATTCCAGGAGAATTCCCATTTCATTGAACTGCGCGACTTCGCTGCCCGCGCGACCGACTGGGCGGCACGCGTCCGGCTAGGTCGCCGCGAAAGCGAGCGAACTGGGGCTGCAGCAACTGCCAGGAAAGCAAAACAAGAAGCTGCGCGAAAGGTTGATTCGGTCCTTGACGCACTCCCGCCGGTTCAGCGCAGGCAAGTTGCCGAACTGGTACAGAGTCAGAATGTTCTCATCAAGGAGCTCGAACGAGATCGACTGCTCTACCGCTCCCTCGCCACCGTGGGGATTAGTACCGCAGTATTCGCCCATGAATCCATCGGCTCCGCCGGAGGCCTCAGTCAAGACCTAGACACCGTGGAACGCCGCACCAGGGCACTCCTCGGTGACGATGCATTTGCAAAAAAGATCGAAAAGACTCTAGGTCGGGCAAAGAGCACTGCTGCTTCGATTCATTCGTTCGCCAGACTTCCGCTCCGGATGTTGCAGAGAAAGAAGCGTCGCGCCACAGTAGTTGATCTCAATGAGGCGTGCCACGAGTTTGTCGAAATGTTCGGCGGCTACCTCTCCGATTGGCATATTGCGCTTGACCTAGACCTGTGCGACCAACCTGCCCGAGTCCTAACTCCAGCAGCAGATATCGAGTCCATTTTCGCAAACCTCGTAATCAACGCTGCTCGATCTTTCACTCGTGGCGATACATCTCGGGAGCGGGCAGTTCTGATTAGGACCCGTATCGAGAACGATCACGTGACTATCGACGTCGCTGATTCCGGCCCAGGAATCCAAGGAATCTCACTACGGGATATATGGCTTCCTGGCGAAGGCAGCAGCGCCGACGGAACCGGCCTTGGCCTGACAATCGTGAAAGACATCGTCGCCGATCTCCACGGCAAAAAAACGGTTCTGGAGGACGGGGACCTGTCAGCTGAGGCGAATGGTGAGCTAGGAGGGGCGTCCTTCCATGTACGCCTTCCCCGACAAGCCGATGGCCGCGATAGGTAGGGACAAGAACGCGTGATCGTTCATGAGGACTTCCAGGTTGCCGTTGTTGATGACCGCGAAGATGATCTAGCTAGGGCATGCGACCAGGTTGAAGATCTTGATTTCTCGGTCTTTTCAATGCTTCTCCGCGGCCCGCGGAGCATTGACGATATTTTGGATGAGATTCTAGGGCGCGGCTGTCATGCCTTGATCTCAGACCACCGTCTGCATCCTCGCGGCGGCGTCACCTTCGATGGCGCCGAGCTTGTTGCACGTGCCAACGAACGCGGGTTGCCAGCGATTCTTTATAGCGCCTACGTCGAGGATGACGAAGCTACGTCCATCAGAGAGTGGCGCTATAGCATCCCACGAATCGTCAAAAAAGGGCCGGGGTCCGTCGAAGCCATTGCAGAAGGTATTCAGGTGGCGCAAGCTGAAGTCGCAGGTCAGAGGCTGCTAGAGCGAGAGGGGTTCCTCACGCCAATCCGAGTGGTTGATGTACACGACCATATTGGGCGACCCACCCTCGATGTAACGGTGACTGCCTGGCAGCCGGATGTCCCGGTGACGATCCCTATTGCACTCCTTCCACCGGCCCATCGAGTGCGTTCGGTTGAACTCATCGACCAGATCTTCCTTGGCGAGGTAAATTTCTACGCCGAGCATGAGGCCGAGTTATTTTTCCGAAACCTGCGGCCTGCCCCTACCCCACCACCCGAGTGGAGGGCTTGATGACGACGCTTCAAGCTCCGGCCGCGCTAAATCCGACAGCCGTGATCAATACTGTCGAGGCGGTTATTCTCGACGTCGGCCACGGGAACTCTGCTGTGCTACGCGACGGCAACCGCTGTGTCGTGGTCGACGCAAAATCCGACAAGCTTCTCTACAGCACCCTTGTCGATGCAGGAATCCACCGGATCGAGCACCTTGTGCTATCCCACGCAGACACAGATCACATTCAAGGAGCTCTCCGTCTGGTAACTAATCGCCGCTTCCAGATTGGGACTGTGTGGGCGAATTCCGACAGCTCAAAAGATACAAGAAAATGGGATGAGCTTCTAGCTATCCTCACAGACCAGGTCGACTCTGGGCAACTCTTAGTGCGCATCGGCATAAGCAACGCCGATGGTTCGCAACTCTCGCTGGACCGAGTTGGTATCAGGATCCTACATCCAACGCTTCGTGATATCGGGCACGGCCCCGGAGCCAGGGGGAAATTCCGCCCAGAGATCACGACTAACGGCATGTCTGTCGTTCTGCAAGTGAGTCTCGACGGACACCCTGCCTTGTTTTTGCCGGGCGATCTTGACGCTTCTGGGCTTGAGGATCTGCTGCAGCGCGGCGATGACCTAAACTCACACACCCTGGTCTATCCCCACCATGGCGGCCATAGTGGCGCAGCTCAGGAAGAACAGTTTGCCAAACTTCTCTGCGATGCCATCACGCCCGAGGTTGTCATTTTCTCACTAGGGAGGGGAAAGTATTCGAATCCACTGCGCGAAGTAGTCGACGAGATCCGAACAAATTTCCCGTCTGTGCGGATGGCTTGCACGCAACTCTCCACGAACTGCCATGCGTCTCTCCCGCCTCAAGCATCGAAAGGCCATCTCGCGAACTGGCCGGCTGCCGGGCGCTCGGCCGGAACATCCTGCGCCGGAACTTTCCGCATCACTGTTGAGGGCGGGTCAATTTCGATCGAGCCGCCGATGGACAGGCATCACGAGTGGATTAGGAGTCATGTGAGTCAGCCGATGTGTATTCGAACGATCAACCTCCCTGCACCCAGGGTCCCATAATGCTCGCAATGCAATCCTTGTGAGCATGGCTTGGCGGGCAGCGTCCGGGGGACGATCGTCTATTGGCGATGACGTGAGTGCGCCGCGAATGGCGGATGACAGGCGATGGATGCCGGGTCGAGCCGGTCCTGTCGCCATGCCAAAGAAGTCACCTCACGACCTGCTAGAAACCGTGACCCTACCTCGGTGCTCAACGCCTGCCTCGGCTGGGCTCCCAAACCAGTTTATTTCTAAGCAATGATGCGCCTGATGCTCACCGTCCCTATGGATAGCAGACCATGATGCCGCCCCGGCACGCGATCTTGAATGACCCCTCAGTCGCGATTGTGGCGGCAATAATCTCGGCCGCCCGGCTGACGGTCTCGTGGAACGGGACGCCGCTCTGGTCAGCCCACGCCTCGTAGGAAGCCAGGTGGGCAACGATCGGGGCGGGGTCACTGATCTCGATGATGCCGGGAAGTTCTTTCACCTGTATGTCCTTGAACGCCGTCCTAAGGTAGACCGGGGCTTTCTCCAGGGAGAAGCGAGAGCTGAGGGAAACTCGGGCCGGCCCCTCGGGAACACCAAGGACGTCTCCTGCGGCCCTGGCCCAGAGCTGGTCCAGCTCCTGCTTGTCCGTGTCACTGTTGGTCGAGGCGATGAGCATGCCGCCAGGCCGGCAGACGCGTGCCAGCTCCTCGATCGTGGCCTCGATGTTGCTGACGTGGTACAGCATGTGCAAGGCCAGCACGGCGTCGGCGCTGTCATCGGCGAAGGGCAGAACCTGGGCGTCGGCGACCACGACCGGCTTCGCGACGTCAGCGAGGATGCCCGCCGAGATGTCCGTCCCGACGACCTGAAGGTCCGGCCGGTCCTTGTGTAGGCGGCTGACGAACTTGCCGTTCCCGCAGCCGACGTCGAGAACGGTCCCGCTTGTGCCGGCCAGCTCTTCGACGACGAGCCCGGGCAGGTCGTACTGCGGCTGCTGCCACTGGTAGATCGACTGGCGGGCGGCCAAGTGGCGCCCGTCGGCGTAGGCGCTGTTCGCGAGGATCGCCTTGTCGGCGACCGCAGCGTCCTGCTGTGCGGTGTTGCTCGTCACTGTGGCGGCTCCGGAGGGTGCGTGAGTGCGGGTCGAGAGCAGGCATCTTTGACATTCTCACGGAGACTCAGGACGATCGGGGAGCCTGCGTAGGCAGGCTCGGCGAGACGAGTGCTCAGCGCCCGAAGGCGGCTTGAGATGCTCGCCGTTCGCCGGTCCGGTGCGGCGTCCAACACCACCGAGAGCTTCTCCTGCACGCCGTCGAGGTCGCCGTGTGCGAGATGGGCGTTGACGAGATCAAGGTGGGCGGCTAGTAGGTCGCCGGATGACTGCTCCTGCCGCGGTGCGGACTCGTACATGGCGATGGCCCTGGAAGACGCCTCGATGGCGCGGTTCACGTGAGTTTGGCTGCCCAGGGCAAGAAGGGCTGTGCCGGCGTAGGCGTACTGCTTTGCCTCTGGGAAAGTGAACACGCCAGGGAGATCCACGGCGGCCATAGTGCTCCTTGCTGCCTCGCCCGCCTCTACCGCTCGGAGCGCGCTCGCGCTGTCGCCCAGCGCCGCAGTGGCCCGTGCTTCGAGGCTGAGCAGGCGGGCTGCGATCGTCCCACCGTCCGCGTACGGCAACCCGGCCCTGGCCAACTCGGCCGCCTGGCGATGGTCCTGCTGCCAGTAGGCGATCAGTGACTGGACAGACCGGATCCAGGCCCGAAGGCCGTTGTGGCCGGCTGACTCCGCACAGCGCCAGGCTGTTCGCGAATGCGTAGCGGCAGCTGTGTACTGACCAAGGTCGAGTGCAACATGCGTGGCCAGACCACAGAGGCGTCCGGCCTGTAGGTAGAGATGACTTGTCTGGTAGGGGTGTTGGCGGCCGTGGAGTAGGTCGAACACCCCGCGTCGGAGAGCCCCGATGTCGTGGAAGACCTCGGATACGGGCTTACTGACGTAGTCCCCCGCCAGCCTGGCGATGTCCGCGTCGATCTGCTCCAGCAGCGTGTCATCCACATTGGAGGCGCTCGCGAAGCGGAGGAAGCCTGCGGACTCCGCTGAGTCGGCCGCTACTGCCGCCACGAGACCACAACCGTGATCCCCGCTCAGGGCAGGCACAGGAGCAATGGCGTCGTCGTCGCCAGGCGGAAGTGGAACTGGCTCGGTGCTTCCGGAGGGTGCCAGCAGGTAAGCCAACTGGTCGACCGAAAGCCGCAGGGCCCGGGCAAGCCTCGGCCGCATCCACGGCTGTGGCGTGCCCCTACCGCTCTCCCACCGCCCCACGGTCGAGCGGTCCACCTGGAGTACCTCGGCCAGCGATTCCTGGGTGTGGCCGACGGCCTCCCGGCGCTGGACCAGCCGGGACCTCCTGGGCGCCATCCCAAGTCCTCCAGTGGTACGTCAGTTCGCCTGTAACCGCATCAAGCCAGGTCATAACCAGGTTTGCAGCACGGATCCCCCAATGCCGCATCAATTCTGCTCTGGTTCAGCGGCTTTGGAGGTAGTTCTGTAGATCCCTGTCGGGTGAATCCCGGCGCGAATCGGCCCGATGCCGACCTCGTCCCCTGTGAAAGGTCCGCGCGCATGTCCGTCGCCACCCACCAGACCACCGCGCCCGCCCCGTTCGGCTTCAGCGTGCTGCCCAGTGCCGAGGCCGTCCCGGACGCCCGGCGCCGGGTGATACGGACCGTCCGCGACTGGGACGTGCCGCTGGCGGAGGACGCGCTCCGGGACGTCGAGTTGCTCTCCAGCGAGCTGATCACCAACGCCGTGTCCCACACGCACGCCCTGTGCGTCGTGTCCGTGTCCTGGCACGGTGAGCGGCTGCGCGTCGAGGTGCTGGACGGCAGCCACGAGTTGCCGGCCCCCGGCGGGGTCGACCTCGAAGCCACCGATGGGCGAGGGCTGTTCCTCGTGGCAGCGCTCGCGACGGACTGGGGCGCGGAGCCGGACCCCGCTGGCAAGCGGGTCTGGTTCGAGGTAGGCACCAGTGCCGCCGTGTCGGGGGACGAACGACTGACCGCGCTGGTGCGGGCCGCTGCCCCGAGCACACAGGAAGTCGTGCCGACCGACGTCTGACGAGACTTCCTCCTGCCTACCTCGGGCGGGAGGGATACAGGTGGCCGCACTGCCAACGGCGATGCGGCGTACACACCTGACGTTCCCCGCCACAGCTTGCCTGGGCCACGGGATCCATCGCAGCACCGAAGACGGGGCCGGGCAGTCGGCCCGCCCCATGACCTCGAAGGAGTACTTCATGCCCGAGAACCTGACGACCACCACCGCCGAGCTGGAGGGTGACGGCCTGCTGGTCGCCCGTACGAAGGTCGCCGCGGCCCGCTCGCGTGGCGAGCAGCCGTCGGACGGCGGCTCCACCGGCCGAACCGACACCAACGACTGACGGCTGCATCACGATGACCGCCGAGCACTTCTCGGTGGTTGAGCGTCTGGGCGGGGATGACTTCCTCGCCCAGACGCTCGGCCGCAGCTTCAAGGTCGCACGCGGCGAAGCCGCGTCGCTCGCCGGGCTGATGAGCTGGGATGACCTCAACACCATCCTGACCCACCACCGGTTCGAACCCCCTCGCTTCCGCCTCGCCGCCAACGGGGAGCAGGTGCCCGCGCACACCTACTCCCGGCCGATCACCACCCGGCGGAGCACCGTCTGGCACCAGCTCCAGCCCTCCGAGTTGCACCAGCGTCTCGCCGAGGGTGCCACGCTGGTCCTGGATGCCGTCGACGAACTCCACCCCGGCATCGGTACTCTGGCCGGCCAGCTGGAGCGCTGGCTGCGAACCGGCGTGCAGGTCAACCTGTACGCCTCCTGGACCGACACCGAGGGCTTCGGCGTCCACTGGGACGATCACGACGTGGTCGTCGTCCAGCTCGACGGCGCGAAGCGCTGGCGCGTCTACGGCCCCACCCGCGCATTGCCAATGCACCGCGACGTCGAGACGCCCGAGCCACCGCCCGAGGAGCCCGTCGCCGATCTGGTCCTCACCGCCGGCGATGTGCTCTATCTGCCTCGGGGCTGGTGGCACGCCGTCGCTGCCTCCGAGGGCCAGCACTCGCTGCACGTCACATGCGGGCTGCAGAGCACGACGGGGGCCGACTTGATCACCTGGCTGTTGGAGATGTTGCGTGCTCACCAGGCCATCCGAGCGGATGTCCCGCGTTTCGGGGCCGCCGAGGAGCAACGCGCCTTCCTCGACACGATCGGCAAGCTCATCGAGACCGAGCTGAAGAGCGACGACCTGATCGCCCGCTTCTTCTCCGCCCGCGACGCCACCGAGCGAGCCCGGCTCGCACCGTCGTTGCCCCACATCACGGCGGCCCCACCGGATGCCGACCTGCAGGTACGCCTGGTCACCACGCGGCCCGCGCTCGCGACCAGGCCCGATGGCACAGTCCGGCTTACCGCCGGAGGCGAGGAGTGGACCTTCGCTGCCAAGGCCGAGCCGATGCTCGCGCTCCTCGCCGACGGAGAGTCTTACCGGCTGGCCGATCTCGCTCAGGCCGCAGGCATCACTCTCGGCCAGGCTGCCGGTGTCGTGACGGAGCTGGTCGACGGCCAGGCCGCCGCGATCGGAGGCCCACGATGACCGCCCAGCTGGGCCTCGGCACTTACCGCTGTCGCGATGTGGCCGAGGCCGCGGTGAGGGCCGCTGCCAGGGGTGCCGACTGGGTGGATACCGCACCCAACTACGAGGGTGGCCGGGCGGAGGCGGCACTGGCTCTGGTTCTGGCGGCCTATCCGGATCTTGGCGTCTCCACGAAGGTGGGTTTCGTCCCTCCCAGTGCCCGGCGGATCGGCGTACGCGCTGGTGCGCTCACCGCCGGTGATGCCAAGCGCGGGCACTGCCTAGCGCCGGACTACATCGCCTGGCAGGTCGCCCGTAGCAAGCGCATGCTCGGCCACGTCCCCGACCTGGTGTTCCTCCATAACCCGGAACACGACTGTCAGGAAGACGAGATCGCCGATCGGCTCTACGCTGCGTTCCTCGCCTTGGAGGAGGCGTGCAGCCAGCGCGTCATCAGTTCCTACGGAGTGGCGACCTGGCGCGGTTTCAGCAGCGGGCTCTTCGACGTGTCTGCCCTGCTCGAACTCGCGACCAAGGCCGGCGGCCCGCAGCACCACCTGCGGGCGATCCAACTCCCCATCTCCCTCGTCCACCTCGGCGCCGTCGCCCAGGCCCTCGACGGACACGGCCCGCTGGTCGATGCCTTGGATGCGGGACTGGAGGTGTTCGCCTCCGCCCCGCTCCACGGTGGCGAGATCCCCGGCATCGTGACCCGTGAGCTGACCGACCTGATCAGCCCCGGCAGCACGCCCGCGCAGGCTGCCCTCGCCGTCGTCGCCTCGACCACCGGAGTGAAACGCGTGCTTCTGTCAACGGGGAATCCGGAACACTGGACGCAGGCCGCCGATGCCGTCGGCCGCCCGCCGTTGTCTCCGGACGTGCTGCGAAAGGTCGTTGATGTACTCGGAACCTGAGCCGGACATCGCCGAGCGGATGCGCGGGATGCACGCCATAGCCGCAACAGCGCTCGACGCGAAGCCGATCGGCTTGCGCGAAGCGTGGGGCTGGCGTGGGCGTACCCTCAGCCGCCCGGTTGCCACGGCGTCCGGCGAGGGCTGGCTCCGCCTGGCGTCCGCCCCGGCCGACAAGGCCGGTGGAAAGCTCTGGGAAGGACCGCAGGAGGCAGAACGGCTCATGCCTCCTGCGGTTCCCCGGCCGCGCCTGCGGGAGCGGCGTACCTGGACCGAGGGCGAGCACGGCTACCTGGCAGAGCTGTACGACAAGATCACCATTTCCACCATCACCACCCACGAACCAACCCTCCGGAAGGCCCCCGACCTGGACGACGCTTGGTGGGACGCGCTCAGCACCGCCCTCGACGCGATCGCCGCAGTCCCCAGCAACCGAGTGGCGGTCCGTCAGGAGTACCTGGATCGCGCCCTGCCGCAGTACCTCGGCAGGGCGGTCGACACCAAGGCGCCCGCCTGGACGACCGCGCACGGAGACCTGCACTGGGCCAACCTCACCGGCCCGACCCTCACGATCCTCGACTGGGAAGGCTGGGGCACCGCACCCGCCGGCTACGACGCCGCGCTCCTGCATTCCTACAGCCTCCTGGTGCCCGACACCGCGGCCGAGATAAGGCGGCGGCTCGCGCACATCCTCGACACTCCCACGGGGTCGTTCGCCGAACTCGTGGTCATCACCGAACTCCTGCAGACCACCACCCGAGGCGACAACCTCGATCTGGAGAAGCCCCTGCGAAGGCGGCTCTCCGAGATCACCAACCCCTGGCCCTCCGGCCGGGGGAATCTTGTCGAGTAGCCGTTGGGATATACAACGCGACAACTTGCTCTGCCCACTCAGCTGGTGGGGGCTGGTCTGTGCGATCGCCTCCAGCACACATCAGCTCTTACCAGTAAGGGACTTCACCACGCCGATGATTGACGACAGGAGGGCAACGATCGCGCCCAGGCTCGCGAGGCTGGTAGTCGCGTTGGGGAAGAGGTCCGCCGATATCTCTCGCCATCGACGCCGAACGACGAGCCCCTTCAGCTTCTGCCACTGATGCTGCTTGATATGGCAACCCCGAAGAACACCGCGGCCGTTGTTGCGGCACGTCTGCGCCTCGCCACGATTCAGCGCAGCGCACGGGACTGGCGCTTGGAAGAGAAACCACAGGAGACTCAGCGCCGACAGAGCTGTGATCGCAAGGGGCCCGAAGTCAGCGGTCAACCATCCGGTCATAGCAACGACGAAAGCAATCAGCCCCCAGTAGCGCCAAAGGCCGTTCGTTCTCTTCTTATTAGCCACAGCGGCGTACGGTATCGACGGGCAGGGAGGCACTGGGAGAGCGCACAGGCGCACGGGGTGGCGGGCAAAGGGCGTGAGCTACAGGCAGTGGCGCGTGCTCCAAGCCGCTCGCAAGTCCGGCCGCCCTCGGCCCGCCAGGCTCGGCTGCTCCGCCGTCGGCCCAGCAGAACCCGGGGCAAGGACTCCTTACCCCACAACTTGCTCCGGCTGGCCGGGGCTCGCGGTAAGCAGCGCTTACCGCACAACTTGCTCCGCGTGCGGCCCTCTTCGCCTTCGACGGTGTGGGGCTAGGCTCTCAAGGACCGGCAGTTGGAGGGGGCATGGGCGGCGAAGTCAGGTACTTCACGCTGGTCTGTGACGACGTGCCGTACAGCGTCGTGCTGGCCGATCCTGGCACCCGCACCATGGACGTGCTGAAGGAGATCCGCCGGCTCACCGGGCTCAGTCTGTGGCACGGCAAACTCCTCATCGGCCAGCTTCCAACGACGGTTCTCGAAGACCAACCCGAAGACGCAGCTCGGGCAGCTGCCAGCGCTCTTCGCGCCGTTGGCGCTGTCGCCCATGCCATCGAGCAGATCGACTGAGAATCCGTCCGCTGCCCACCGCGTTGCACTCGTCCCACGCGTTGCACACCTGGTCAAGGCGGTACGGGTGGCGCTCCCGGGACGACAGCACCCGTTGCGGAGAACGAACCCGTCCCCGCCCTGAGCTGGGCGGGGACGGGTGGTACGACTGGCGGCAAGTCAGCTGCCGTTAGCGGTATGCGGCTCAGCGGGCTCGGGGCAGTAGCGGCTCCAGGCGTCGAGGAAACCGTTGCGGGTGAAGCCCTTGAGCTGCACGCCGTCCGGGAAGCGGATGTTCATCGAGCCGATGCCGTAGTCCTTGAGCAGGAGCTGCAGACCACGGGCGCTCAGCCCCGTCGGTCCGTGCTCGGCCCACGGCGCCTCATGGTCGGCCTTCAGGGCGGTCAGGAGGTGCTCGGTGGACAGGGCGTCCGGGTTGCCACCGGCGGCGAAGACGCGGCGGATGTCGACCAGGATCCTCGTCCTCAGGCCGCCGTCCTCGTCCTGCCCGGACTCGAAGGCGGTCATGGCACGACAGGCCGCGCGGGCACGCACCGGCCACTCACCTCCGGCGAGGTCCGCGACCGTCACCAAGGGCTCCCAGGTGTCAGCTGCACGGTCATCGACCGGCATGGGCGGCTCCATGTCGGTCGCCGCGTCGGTCAGCGGCACCAGCCAGGCATGGAGGCCGTCGCGCAGTTCGCGCAGGCCCGGGTTGTCCCGGTCGGAACGGTACGAGGAGACGCGCTCGCCCGGCGCCCGGGGGCGCATGCGGATGACCACTGACCGGTCCATGATCGTGTCCGGGAGGTCGCCGATACCGGCCAGGGCTGCCATGGCGAAGGTGGGGAACTTGACCACCTTGCGGTCCGGGCCGGTCACCCGCAGGGTGGGGCGATTGCGCTGGTGACCGGCGTTCAGCAGGCCCCGAAGGTCTTCGTTCTTCTCGGCCGCCTTGACGGTGCCGAACATGGTGTCGGCCTCGTCCACGAGCAGGGTCGGCGGCTGGTCGGTGATCGACCGGAAGATGGCCGCCGAGGACGCGTTGACCGTGATGAGTGGGTCGTGCACGGTCTCGGTGACGATGTCGAGCAGCCGAGACTTCCCACAGCGCTTGGCCGGGCCGATCACGGCAAGACGCGGGGCATGCTGCCAAGCGGGCTGTAGATGGGTGGCGGCAACCCACAGCGTCACGGCATCCAGAGCTTGCTCGGACGGGAGGATCACGAAGCGAGCTATGGCGGATCGGAGTTCGCAGAGCAGCTCGGCTCCCGGCGATGACGGAGTGACCGGCAGGTCGCCGCTTCCGGTCATCCCGCCGAAGACGTCCGGGTCACCGACCTGTCCTGCCGGGGCACTGACCGGGTCAGCGGTGATCTGACCGGTCAAGGCACCGGGCTCCCGGTCAGTCCGGTCGGTCAGTATGTCGTTCTGACCGACCGCCGGTCGGTAGTGACCGGGTTGACCGGGGACGGCAACGGCGGGCCAGCCCTTCGCTGGGTCTCCCGATGCAGGCTGGCGGGAAGTAGAGTTCACGGTGAAGCTCCTCGCTGGTGCGCACGACCTCGACCGTCGCGCTGCCACCGGTTGAACTGATTCGCTGATCTGGGGACTTCGCCCGGCCCTCGGTGTTCGTAGCACCGAGGGCCATCGCGTTCCCGGCCTGCCGAGCCGACGAGCCGACTTGGCTCAACTCGCAGGCGGGTGGAGTGCGTTGCGCCGGTTTGCGACCGGCGGGCGACGCGACGATACGACCGCCCTGACGGAAGATCCACTGCTCCGGTGGCAGTCCTCCCACAGCAGACAAGCTCGTGGCCCGACCTGCGGCCTTGTCGTCACGCCGCTGCACCGTCCGGCGCGACGTCGATGCCCAGCAGCCGCAGGAGGTCTGCGGTGATCACCCGGTACTTCTTGCCCAACCGCAGCACGCGGCACGGGTAGGCGTCCCGCCTCGCCAGTTCGTAGCCCTTGCTGCGGCCAAGGCCGATCGCGCGGTTGGCGGTGTCCAGGTCGATGGCGGCCGGCAACGCGAGCAGCTCCGCCCGGCTCATGCCCGTGAGCTCCTTGTTGCCCGTCTCAGTTCGCACAGCTGTCTCCATTCACGGGGGCGAGCCCCGGTCGGCGGCCCCGGTAAGTCCGGGATCGAGGAGCAGCTTGCATCGCAATAAAGTGTCGATATGACACACGACGAAGTGGAATCTTGGTCGGCGCAGGTCACGAGAACCGTGATCGCCGAGGTTCGTAGGTGCCGGAGGGAGCTGGGTATGACCGCGCAGGACCTGGCCAACGCCTGTGACGAGCTGGGCCACCCCATCCCGCGCAACGTCATCGCGAACTGGGAGTCCGGACGTCGGCTGACCCTCACCGTCCCGGAGCTGCTCGTGCTCGCCAAGGCGGTCGACACGCCGCCGGCCGCCCTGGTCTTCCCGCTCGGCGGGAGCACCAACGCGGACTGCCTCCCGCACGAGAGCCGAGACCCGTGGACGGCGTTCAGCTGGTTCACCGGCGAGGACCTGAACTTCGGCGACGCGGCCGTGTTTCGCGAGCACGCGGGCGTCGAGCACCGCATCCGGACCGGGCACCACGACGCCTGGCAGCTCCAGTTCTTCGGCGCGAGGGAGGACTGGCCGCACGGCGCCGACGCCAAGTTCGGCCGCCTCGTGAAGGCCGTTCGCTCGGAGCTCGTGCCGATCCGACACCGCATGCGCGAGCTGGGGCTGACTCCCCCTCCGCTCCCCAGCCACCTCGTATTCCTCGACACCGACCACAAGGACGACCGGATGAAGGAGGAAACCCCATGAAGGGCTCCACCTACCACCGCTGCTACTGCCGGGACGCCGACACCGGCAAGCCGCTCGGCAAGGCCTGCCCGAAGCTCAGCAGCCGCAAGCACGGTTCCTACGCGGTGCGCCAGGAGCTGCCCAACCGCGAGGACGGCTCACGCCGGTCCTTCAACCGCTCCGGCTATGAGTCCCGGAAGACCGCCCAGGCCGATCTCGACCAGGTTCGCGAGCTGCTGCACATCCCGGACGCGGATGATCCTGAGGGCCTCGCGCAGATAGCCGACCTGCTGGAGAAGGTCGCCCACGAGAAGGCGCCGCTGCCAGACGTCGAGGAGACCCGTCGCCGGCTCGCCTCCGGCCAGGACCTCCAGAACCGGCTGACGGTCGGCGAGTGGCTCGACCAGTGGCTGGCGGGCAAGCGCGGCCGACAGACCGCGATCAGCCGGGACGAGAGCAGCATCCGGCTCTACCTCAAGCCGCGGATCGGCCACATACGGCTCGACCGCCTTCGGGTCCGGCACCTGGAGGAGATGTTCGCCGCGATCGAGGAGGAGAACGTCGAGATTGCCGAGGCGAACGCCCAGCGGCGGGCCGCCATCGACGAACTCGCCCAGATCCCTTGGAAGGGTCAGGAGTTCCGCGCGCAGCGCAAGGCTCTCAAGACCGCCATCGCCGGGATGGAGCCGTTCCGACGGACCGTCAGCGCGTCGACCTGCCAGCGCATCCGATCCACGCTCAGGGCCGGCCTCAACGCCGCGATCCGACGGCAGATCATCACCTTCAACCCGGCGTCCCACGTCGAGCTGGAGGCCGCCAAGCGCCCGAAGCCGCTCGTGTGGACGAAGGAGCGGATCGAGCACTGGGAGCTCACCGGCGAGCGGCCGTCCCCGGTGATGGTCTGGACGCCGGAGCAGACGGGCCTGTTCCTCGACCAGGCCGCCGAGGAGCGTCTCTACGCGTTGTTCCACCTGATCACCTTCCGGGGGCTGCGACGCGGCGAGGCGTGCGGTCAGCGCTGGGCTGACACCAACCTGAAGTCGGGGTTGCTCACCGTGGCCAAGCAGCTCGTCGTGGACGGCTGGGCGGTCTACGAAGACGACCCGAAGACGGACGCGGGCGCCCGCACGATCGCCCTCGACTCCGAGACGGTGTCCGTCCTGGAGGCGCACCGCGAGCGGCAGCGGGCCGACCGCGAGAGGTGGGGCACCGCCTGGGTCGAGACCGGCCGGGTCTTCACCAAAGAGAACGGCGAGTGGCTGCACCCGACCGCCGTGACCGACCGGTTCCGCGAGGTGGCCGAGGAGGCCGGCCTGCCGCCGATCCGGCTGCACGACCTCCGGCACGGCGCGGCCACGCTCGCTCACGCGGCGGGCGCGGACCTTCACACGATCAAGGAGATGCTCGGCCACTCCTCGATCGGCATCACCTCGGACACGTACACGACCCTGCTCCCGCAGGTCGACCGGGCGATCGCAGAGGCGGCGGCCCGGCTTGTCCCCCGAGCGAACAGGCCGCGCAAGGTTGCCCAGTCCACGGCGGCAACCGACCCGACCAGGCCATCCGCTCACGCATCGCTCACGCAAACGGCCTCGGACGACAAGTCCGAGGCCGGCGATGAAGCCCCTAGAAGGCCAAACCTGCAGCTCATCCGGGGTGGTTCACTGAGCCCCCTGTCGGGTTCGAACCGACGACCCCCGCTTTACAAGAG
>NZ_JBSFXE010000017.1:0-145454 GCF_053595195.1 Kitasatospora sp. NPDC002522 | reverse complement strand
GAAGATCTACCCCGACAACCCCGGCCTCGACGAACTCCCGTCTACTTCATGACCGTTGGCGCACCACCACTACACCACCCCACGGGACACGACCCAGTGTTGCCGGTGCTGTTCGCCAGATCACGCGACTTTCGCCGGCCGTCCGCCCCAGCGGAGACCCTTCTCGCTGCGGATGCGCGCGCGTTCGCGGCGTTGGGCGGCCAGGACGTCGGGGTGGCGGGCGTTGGTGTTGCGCCAGTGCAGGTAGGCGTGCAGGGCCCGGGTCTGGACGGTGTGGTTGCGGTGGTTGGAGTTGGCGATCGTGAACTGCCGCAGCGGTCCGAAGTGAGCCTCGATGGGGTTGGCCCAGGACGCGTAGGTCGGGGTGAAGCACAGCTCGACACGGTTCTTCTTGGACCAGCGCCGGATCTGTTCGCCCTTGTGGGCGGAGAGGTTGTCCAGGATGACGTAGATCGGGGCGCCGTCCGGGCGAGCCGCGCGGATCGATCTGGGCGCGGCCAGGGTGTTCGCGGCGCCCTTCTTGCGGCGGTTGACGCCCCACAGGGTGTCGTCGCCGACGGAGTAGCAGCCGTGGAAGTAGCGGACGCCGTGGGTGCGGCGGTAGGTCGCGGGGTGCCGTTCGGGGTGACCTGCGGGCGCCCAGCCCGAGCCAGTGGTGGGGCGGATGCCGAGCGGTCCGAACTCGTCGAACGCGAACACGCGATCGGGGAAGCGGTCCAGGACATGATCGATACGGTCGAGCTTGGCGTCGCGCTCGGGGTCGGGCGACTCCTTCCAGGTCTTGGTGCGTTGGAAGGTGATGTTGCGTCGGGTGAGCAGCCGCCGTAACGCTTCGCGGCCGATGCGGATCACGCGCCCGTGAACCTTGCGCAGGTAGGCGGTGAGTTTGCGGATGGACCAACGGGTGAAGGGCTGGCCGAGCTTGGTCGGGCGGGTGGTGGCCGTCTGGACGACGAAATCCTCGTCGTCAGGACTGAGCAGGCGGGGACGGCCTCCCGCCCAGCGAGGGTCCAGGCAGGCCAAGCCGATCTCGTTGAACCGGTGGATCACGTCGCGGACGGTGTCCTCGTCGGCCTGCACCAGTTGGGCGATCACCGGGACCCGGTTCCCGCCGGCCGAGGCGAGCAGCATCATCGCGCGCCGGAACCGCACCGAACTGGTGCTGCCCCGGCGCACGATTTGCTGCAGCTTCTGCCCCTCCTGGTCGGTCAACCTGCGCACACGGACAGGCTCTGCCACCACACCCCCAACAGTCGGATCGACGAACGACACCGCACATCCAACCGCCGTGAACTCCGACCCGGCGAACCTATGTGGTCACGGCACTAGTGCGGCTTCATGGGGTTCGAGATCGCGGATCCAGGGAGGTCCGTCAAGGCGGCGGATCGACACCCGGGCCGGGTTGAACAAAGCAGCGAAACGGTAACGCGTAAGGGTCAAAACCGGCCGCGCCTACTACACGGCGGGGAGAGCCGGACGGGCCTTCACCGCTCGACCCCGCAAGCGCGCCCTCTCTGACCTGCGGAGAGTGGTGAAGTGGTGAAGTTGTATGTATTCCCGTAACACTATAAGAACTTCTATAGGGAATACGGGTTTCTTCTCCACTTCACCACTTCACCACCCGGCCCCTCGCGCTGTTCCGGGCGACCGGCCGCCTGCAATCCCCGATGTCGTGCTCGAATCGCTGTGCGGCCGTCTGCGGGCGCAAAAAGCCCCCGCTGGACCAAGTGGGCCAGGCGGGGGCGGGCGTCCAGGAGGCCTTCAGGGGCTTTCTTGCGGCCGTTGGATATTAGAGGTCCTAGAGATCTGCTGCGGTCATATCGGCCCATTCGATGACGCAGCGATCACGGCCCGCGAAACGCTTGCCCCGTTCGCCTCGGCTGACGGTCACGCGGTCGATGGCTAGCTTCAGCCTGTCGCGCTGTCCTGCGACGTTGTCGCCTCCCCATGCTGCCCGCAGAATCTCGCCGTCCAACAGTGGAGAGATGTCGACAGTCGGGGTCGGCATTCGAGCCAAGTCAGCGCGCAAGCCATCGATTCGGCCTCGCAGACGCCCGGCAAGGCGGTTGTACCGCTCGATCGCGTCAGCCCCGGTGAACTCGCCTCGCAGGTAGCGGGCGTCTTCGAGATCAGCCAGGCGGGCGCTCTCTTCGCTGATCTCTGCCTCTATCGCATCCCGCTTAGCGAACACCTCGGGGTCCTGTCGCTGAACCCATCGGGCTGCAATGGCGACCAGCAACGGGTCATCAGGCTCCAGGGCCGGAAGGCGGCTCAGGAACGAGTCGGTCACAAAGCCGTCGAGACTTTCCACCCGCGCTGTGACGCCCGAGCATCCTCGGCCCATGCGCTTGTTGGCGCAGACATAGGAGGTGCCCGACTGACTCATCGGTGACTCGCAGAGCGCGCAACGGGCAAGGCCGGTCAGGAGCGCGGTGCCTTGCTTGTGGCCGTGTCGTTTACCGGCGAGCGGGAACGTGCGGGACTCCAGTTGCCGAATGATCAGTTCGCGCTCACCAGGGGTGATGATGCCCGTGCCTATGCTGACGGTGTCCAGCGTCTCAGGATCGCGGTAGGGCACAACTCGACTGCTGTACTTGCGAGTTCCGTCCGCCGCTTCCGTGTACTCCGTCTGCGGCATGAGGCCAGCGAAAGCAGGGGATCGGAGAAGCTGCATGACGCTGGAGGAGCTCCACTTGCCGCCGCGCGGGGACTCAATCTCGTGCTCGTTGAGGAAGCGGGCGACGTGCACCAGCGCCTTGCCTGACAGCGCCTCATCGGCGATCAGCCGGGCGTATACGGCGGTCTCCGGGTCGTGCACCAGCTTCTTCGTCTCGGGATCCACCGCCAGGCCGTACGGCGGCTGACCGCCGATCCACTGGCCCCTCTGGCGAAGGAAGCGCTTGGCGCTGCTCACGCGAGTGCCGATGTTGCGGGACTCCGAGCGTGCCAGCTCAGCGAGCAGGGCAATCGTCACCCGGGCGCTGTCGTTGGCCGTGTCGAGACCATCCATCACGGAGACAAGCCGTCCGCCTGCGCGTCCGATGGCATCCAGCGCGGTGCCGACTTCGCCAATTCCCTTGCGGGACAGGCGATCCAGCTTCCAGACCAGCAGGACGCCGACGACGCCGGACGTGACAGCGGTAAGCGCTGCATCGAAGCCCTTGCGGCTCACGTCCTTGTACCCGCTGCGCCCCCGGTCGATGTGGACCTTGCGGACGGTCAGCCCGTTCCGCTCAGCCCAAGCTCGGCAGTCGGCCTCTTGGCGGTCGATCGCGGTCTTGCCGTCCCGGTCTAGCGAGAGGCGAAGGTACAGGTCACAGATCGTGTGGTGGTGCACGGGATGATTCTCCCCTGGAGTGCCTTTAATGGTTCAGGACATCCAGAAGTCCGCGATCACGATCTTGCCGCGGAAATCCACCAGCGACAGGTCCTTGCCCCCGGTGTTCAACCATCCGCCCTTACCCACCAGCTCGGGGGCCCGGACACGCGCACGAGAAGTCATGCCCCCATCCAACCTCATGGGGCGGCCGGAGCATTCCGCCGAGCTCGGTCCCAGGTGCCCCCTGCCGTCGGAGCTGACGCCGCACCGTCGCCGAGTACGGCCACCGCGCTCACGCGGTGGCCGCGCGGGCGGCGCTGGACAGCACGATCTCCTGGGCGACCGGGAGCGGGATGCCGGCCGGTGCGAAGAGGGCTCGGGTGATGGCGATCGCGGCGACGATGCTGGTCCCGCGCTCGGCGAGGAGAGCCTGGGTGGCCTCCATGCCCTCGGCGGCGAGGACGGGGCGGCACTCCTCGACCAGGGCGGTCCTCCGGGCGGCGGTCTCGGGCGGGAGGGTCGTGAGGTTCTCGAACACGGGGGTGCCCTTCTGTCCTGGTGTCAGCCGCATTGTGACGGATCATCAGGAGGTCGGCCGGGGGTTCGGGGAAGTGCGCCCGCGGGTGTGAGCCGTCATGGTCTTCCCCGCGCGCGGTCGGGCCGGGCAGAGTGCCGGGTGTGATGTCGCTGATCTTCGTTGCGCCGCTGGTGTGCTGGCTGCTGGCCGCGGGGCCCGGGCGGGTGCGGTGGGTGGTGGGGGCGCTGCTGGCGGGGTGTGCGGCGGTGCAGGTGGTGGCGGTGGGCGGATGGGCGTTGGCGGAGGTGCGGCTGACGGTGGTGCTGGTGGCGGGGATCGCGGTCGGACCGGTGGTGTTCTGCGGGCTGGTGGCCGGACGGCCGGGGGCCCATGCCGGGGCGCGGCGGCTGACCGGGACGGCGCTGGTGTCGCTCTGCGCGGTGCTGATGAGCACGTCGAGCGCGCTGATCGCCCTGCTGCTGCTGGCGGAGGGGCCGAAGGCGTGGGTGCCCTCGGCGGACGAACTGCCGGCGCTGCCCGCGGGACTGACCGTCGCGGCCGACCACGATCGCGGCTGCGGCGGCGGCTCCTCGACCTACTGCTCGCGCGACCTCGACATCCGCGGCGTGGCCGACGCGTCCCCCGACGAGACCGTCAGCAGGCTGCACGACCACCTGACCGCGTCCGGCTGGCGGCTGGCCCCGGACGACGACGGCGGGTGGTCCGGCTGCCGGGACGTCCGCCTGCTGCTCGACCGGGGCCGGCTCTGCCTGTCGCTGATAGGCACGCCAACCGGTGCCCGGGTGTCGCTGGAGACCGCCGACACCTGGTGGTAGCGGCCGCGGCTCAGCCGCAGTCGCGAATCAGCTCCAGCGCCTCGTCGAGGACGGCGATCTCGTCCGTCGTGAGGGTCGGGTTGGCGGCGCGCAGGGTGCGGGCCTCGGTGAGGTGGTGGTCGGTGAGCGGGGGGAGGCCGCGCAGCAGGGGGACCAGGAGGGGGCGGGCGAGGGCGGCGACCGCGGGCATGGAGAGGACGGCCTGGGCGAGGATGACGGCGGTCATCGCGTCGTCGAGGCCGGGCTCGCCCTCCGCCGCGGTGAACCAGTCGATGACGACCGGGCCGTGGGCGGTGAGCAGGACGTTCTCGGGGTGCAGGTCGAGGTGGAGCACCCGGTGCGCCGGGTCGGCGGCGGACCGCGGCGGGATCTCGTGCAGCCGGCGCAGCAGGGAGGCGAGCAGCGCGCCGGCGTCGCCCGGGCCGAGCGTCCCGGCGAACAGCGCGTCGGCCATGGTCGGGCCGCTGAGACGCTCCATCACCAGGTCGGCGGCGTGGTCGGCGGGCCAGACCGCGGGCACGGGGTAGCCGTGCTCGGCGACGTGGGCCATCACCTCGGCCTCGCCGCGCGCGTCCAGGCCGTCCCGGTAGCGGCGCAGCACCCGCCCGTCGGCCAGCGCGTACACGTCCGCGGTCCGGCCGGTGCCCAGCAGTTCGCCGATCTCCATTCGGCGAACCTACTGGCGGCGGAAGATCAGTGGAAGACCGGACTGATGAATGATCAGAAAAGCAATCGCGCAGGTGCAGTGCGGCGCGCGACAATGCGCGGATGTTCGCCTACGTACCCGAGCCGGACACCCAGGCGCCGCCGCGCGTCACCGCACTCGCCGCGGGCCGCCCGGTCGCCGCGGTCTGGCGCAACGAACTCGGCGGCGTGACCTACCGGTTGGGCGAAGGACCGGGCCGCCGGTTCGCCAAGTGGGCCCCGGCCGGCAGCGGCGCCGACCTCGCCGCCGAGGCCGAACGGCTGCGCTGGGCCCGGCCCTTCACCGCCGTCCCCGAGGTGCTCGAGCAGGGCGCGGACCAGGACGGCAGCTGGCTGCTCACCGCCGGGCTGCCCGGCGAGAGCGCGGTGGCCGAGCGGTTCCGGCGCGACCCGGCGACCGCGGTGCGCGCGATCGGCGAGGGCCTGCGCGCCTTCCACGAGGCGCTCCCCGCCGCGCACTGCCCCTACGACTGGTCGGCCGAGCGCCGCGTCGCCCGCGCCGCCGAACTGCGCCGCGACCCCGCCGACTGGCACCCGGACCTGCGCCACCTCGGCACGGTCGAGCACGCGCTGGCCCGGCTCGCCGACGTCCCGCCGCCCGACCACCCGCCGGTGGTCTGCCACGGCGACGCCTGCGCCCCGAACACCCTGGTCGCGGCGGACGGCCGCCCGGGCGGCCACGTCGACCTGGGCGCGCTCGGGGTCGCCGACCGCTGGGCGGACCTGGCGGTCGCCTCGTGGAGCACGGTGTGGAACTACGGCCCCGGCTGGGAGCGTCCCCTGCTGGAGGCGTACGGGGTCGAGGAGGACCACGAACGCCTGGCGTACTACCGCCTGTTGTGGGACCTGACGTAGTGCCGACCGCGAGGCCCGGGCGCGCCGGTGGCACCATGGCGGTGACCGTTTGACGGTGAGTCGGCACGGATGCGAGGGAGTCGCGGCAATGGGTCGGAAGTTCGTGGTCAGGGAGAAGCTGTTCTCGATCGGGGACGACTACTGGATCGAGGACGCCGACGGGGAGAAGGCGTACCTGGTCGACGGCAAGGTGCTGCGCATCCGCGACACCTTCGAGCTGCAGGACGTCGAGGGCAACAAGGTCGCCACCATCCGGGAGAAGGTGCTGACCGTCCGCGACGCGATGAAGATCGAGAACGCCGACGGCGACGTGGTCGCGACCGTCCGCAAGAAGCTGTTCACGCCGTTCCACGACAAGTACCACGTGGAGCTGGAGGCCGGCGGCGAGTTCGAGGTGCACGGCGACCTGATCGACAAGGAGTACACCGTCAACTCCGACGGGCACCGGATCGCCGAGATCTCCCGCAAGTGGTTCGCGATCCGAGACACCTTCGGTGTGGAGATCGAGGACGGCGCCGACGTCCCGCTGGTGCTGGCGATCGCGGTCTGCCTGGACCGCCTGGTCGAGCACAACGACTGAGCCACGGCCGCCTCGCCGCCCGCCCCGGTGCGCTATGTTGCCGATCCGCAGCGCGAGCTGCGGGCGAACGGCACGGACACCGAAGGGGCGGGCGGATGAGCGACATCCTGGACCAGCTGGGCAGGGCGGCGGCGTACGGCGCGGTCGGGCTGGTCCTGCTGCTGCTCGGCGTCTGGCTGGTCGACCTGCTGACGCCCGGCAAGCTCGGCCGGCAGATCTGGGTGGAGCGCAACCGCAACGCCTCGGTGGTGCTCAGCTCCGCGCTGCTGTCGATCGGCGCGATCGTCTTCACCGCGGTGATCTCCACCTACCAGGAGTTCGGCAAGGGCCTGGCGGCGGCCGGGGTCTTCGGCCTGTTCGGGCTGGTGCTGATGGCCGTCTCGTTCTGGGCGATCGACCTGTTCACCCCGGGCCGGCTCGGCGAGGTGCTGGTCGACCCGGAGCCGCACCCGGCGGTCTGGGTCACCGCCTCCACCAACCTCGCCGTCGCGGCGATCGTCTCCGCCGCCATCTACTGACCGGCCGCCGGCCGGGTCAGCCCGCCGCCAGCCGCTCGCTCAGCCGGGTCTTCGCGGCGGGCCACTCGGCGGCCAGCATCGAGAAGTACACGGTGTCCCGCCAGCTGCCGTCCGGCCGCCGCCTGGCGCGCCGGAAGGTGCCCTCGTAGGACGCCCCGAGCCGGCGGATCGCGTTCTGCGAGCGCTCGTTGAGGTGGTCGGTCTTCCAGCTCACCCGGCCCATGGCGAGCTCCTCGAAGGCGTGCTCCAGCAGCAGCAGCTTCGACTCGGTGTTCACCGCCGAGCGCCACAGCGAGCGCCGGTACCAGGTGCCGCCGATCTCCACCTGCTCGTCCGCCGCACTGGCGTCGAAGTAGCAGGTCACCCCGATCGCCCGGTCCTCCACCCGCGAGACCACCGCGAACGGGGTGCAGCTGCGGTCGGCGAGCCGCGCGTCGATCACCTCGGCCATCTCGTCGAGGGTGCGCGGCAGCGGCACCGGCACCCAGCGCCACACCTCCTCGTCCCCGCCGCCGGCCTCGAACAGGTCGGGCACGTGCGCACGGGTCAGCGGCTCCAGCCGGACGTGGCGGCCGGTCAGGACAATGGGGGCGGGAAGCTTCGCGGTCATGCGCCCCACCGTAGGGCGGTCATTGCACTAGGCGCAAGCGATATCTGCACTAGTGCAAACATTCGCGGGCATGGAAAAGGCCCGGCGCCGCCGGAGTGAACCAGCGGCGCCGGGCCTCTCCCCGACCTTCTACAGGAAGGAGTTGACCTGGATCGTCTCGGTCCGGCCGGGGCCGACGCCGATCGCCGAGATCGGGGCGCCCGACATCTCCTCCAGCGCCTTCACGTACGCCTGCGCGTTCTTCGGCAGCTCCTCGAAGGTCTTCGCCTTCGAGATGTCCTCGCTCCAGCCCGGCAGGTTCTCGTAGATCGGCTTCGCGTGGTGGAAGTCCGACTGGTTGTACGGGAGCTCCTCGACCCGGCGGCCGTCGATCTCGTACGCCACGCAGACCGGGATCTGCTCCCAGCCGGTCAGCACGTCCAGCTTGGTCAGGAAGAAGTCGGTCAGGCCGTTGACCCGGGTCGCGTAGCGCGCGATCACCGCGTCGAACCAGCCGCAGCGCCGGTCGCGGCCGGTGGTGACGCCGCGCTCGCCGCCGATCCGGCGCAGCGCGTCGCCGTCGGCGTCCAGCAGCTCGGTCGGGAACGGGCCCGAGCCGACGCGGGTGGTGTAGGCCTTGAGGATGCCGATCACCCGGTCGATCTTGGTCGGGCCGATGCCCGAGCCGGTGCAGGCGCCGCCCGAGGTCGGGTTGGACGAGGTGACGAACGGGTACGTCCCGTGGTCCACGTCCAGCAGCGTGCCCTGGCCGCCCTCGAGCAGCACGACCTTGCCGGCCTTCAGCGCCTCGTCCAGCACCAGCGTGGTGTCCGCCAGGTACGGCTTGACCTTGTCGGCGTAGCCCAGGTACTCCTCGAGCACCAGCTCGGCCGGGATCGCACGGCGGTTGTACAGCTTGACCAGGATCTGGTTCTTGTCGTGCAGCGCCGCCTCGATCTTCTGGCGCAGGATCGACTCGTCGAACAGGTCCTGGACCCGGATGCCCACGCGGTTGATCTTGTCCGCGTAGGTCGGGCCGATGCCGCGACCGGTGGTGCCGATCCGGCGCTTGCCGAGGAAGCGCTCGGTGACCTTGTCCAGCGTCCGGTGGTACGGGGTGATCAGGTGCGCGTTGCCCGAGATCAGCAGCTTGGAGGTGTCGATCCCGCGCTCGTCCAACCCCTTCAGCTCGGCGAGCAGCACGCCCGGGTCGATCACCACGCCGTTACCGATCACCGGTACGACGTTCGGGCTGAGGATGCCGGAAGGCAGCAGGTGCAGGGCATACTTCTGGTCGCCGATGACCACCGTGTGACCGGCGTTGTTGCCGCCCTGGTAGCGGACGACGTAGTCGACGGAGCCGCCGAGGAGGTCCGTGGCCTTCCCCTTGCCCTCGTCTCCCCACTGGGCGCCCACGAGCACGAGTGCCGGCACAGGCGTACACCCCTTCCGGTTGGGGCATCCTGCGTAGACCGCAGTCTGGCCCGAGATAGACGAAGCCCCTGGCGCAATAGCGCAAGGGGCTCTTGCACCGAGAGATTACCTGAGGAAGGACCGGTCGTGTCGTCGCTGTCCACGCCCGTATCCCGTCCCCCGGACGCGCACAGCCCCGGGCCGCTGCTGCTGTTGCTGGACCCGGCGGCCAAGGAGGCGGACGGCGAGTCGGTGCGGATCGCCAAGGACGTGCTCTGCGCGGGGGCCGACGCGAAGGTCGCGCTGCCCGAGAGCCCGGCCGAACTCGACCGGGTGCTGGCGCACCGCGGACGGCGCCGCGCGGTGGTGATCGGATCCGACCTCGCGCTCCAGCGGGTGCTGCAGGCCCTGCACCGGCAACGAGAGTTGGCGGACGATCCGGTCGGCGTGGTCCCCGTCGGCGGCCCGCTCGCCACCGCCGCCACCCGCTCCCTGGGCGTCCCCGCCGAACCGGTCGCCGCGGCCCGCGCGGTGCTCGGCGGCAGCGCCCGCGTCCATGACCTGCTGCTGGACGACGAGGGCGGCGTGGTGCTCGCCGAGGTCCGTTTCAACGGCCCGCGGCAGGGCCGAACGGGTGGCTGGCGTTCGCTATGGGCGAAACTGGCTGCGGCCGAGCAGGCGAGCCCCACCTGTGCGGAGGAACTGCGCATCGAGGTCGACGGCCGGCTGCTGGCCGACGTCCACCAGAGCGTGCGCGAACTGCGGGTCGCCATGGTCGACGGCGCGCTCGAACTCGCCCTCGACCTGGACGGCCGCCCGCAGCGCCACCGGGCCGGCCGGCTCACCGTGGTGGGCAGCGGCTTCGGCTACGAGGCGGACGGCTGCCCGGTCGGGCCGGTCCGCCGGCGCACCTGGACGGTCGGCGCGGGGGCCTGGCGGCTGCTGCTGCCCGCCGGGTGAGCAGGCTCACGTTCCGGCCGGCCGTCCACTGTGCGAAGCCCTGATGACAAGGGCGCGAACCGGGTCGCCGGTTGTGCGAAAACCTGGTAAGGGGCGCACTCTACGCGCGTACGCCGAGGCTGCCATCAGGCCTTTCCCCCCACCTGCCCTAGACTCGAAGACGTGCCACGTGGTGACGGACGACTCAACCACGATCTTCTTCCCGGCGAGAAAGGCCCCCAGGACGCTTGCGGCGTCTTCGGTGTCTGGGCTCCCGGCGAGGAGGTCGCAAAGCTCACGTACTTCGGCCTCTATGCCCTGCAGCACCGCGGACAGGAATCCGCGGGCATCGCAGTGAGCAACGGGTCCCAGATTCTGGTCTTCAAGGACATGGGACTCGTCTCCCAGGTCTTCGACGAGACCTCGCTGGGATCCCTGCACGGGCATATCGCCGTCGGACATGCCCGCTACTCGACCACCGGGTCCTCGGTCTGGGAGAACGCCCAGCCGACCTTCCGGGCGACCGTGCACGGTTCGCTGGCCCTCGGGCACAACGGAAACCTGGTCAACACCGCCGAACTGGCGGCGATGGTCGCCGAACTGCCCGGCGAGGAGCACGTCTCCCGCTCCGGGCGGACCGCGGCGACCAACGACACCGACCTGCTGACCGCCCTGCTGGCCGGCCACCCGGACCTCACCATCGAGGAGACGGCCCGGAAGGTCCTGCCGGACGTCAAGGGCGCCTTCTCGCTGGTCTTCATGGACGAGCACACGCTCTACGCCGCCCGCGACCCGCAGGGCATCCGCCCGCTGGTGCTCGGCCGGATCGAGCGCGGCTGGGTGGTCGCCTCCGAGACCTCGGCCCTCGACATCGTCGGCGCCAGCTTCATCCGCGAGGTGGAGCCCGGCGAGCTGATCGCCATCGACGAGAACGGCATGCGCACCTCGCGCTTCGCCGAGGCCAAGCCCAAGGGCTGCGTCTTCGAGTACGTCTACCTGGCCCGCCCGGACACCACCATCGCCGGCCGCAACGTGCACCTCTCCCGCGTGGAGATGGGCCGCAAGCTGGCCGCCGAGGCCCCGGCCGACGCCGACCTGGTGATAGCGACCCCGGAGTCCGGCACCCCCGCCGCGATCGGCTACGCGGAGGCCAGCGGCATCCCGTTCGGCGCCGGCCTGGTGAAGAACGCCTACGTCGGGCGCACCTTCATCCAGCCCAACCAGACCATCCGCCAGCTCGGCATCCGGCTCAAGCTCAACCCGCTCAAGGAAGTCATCCGGGGCAAGCGCCTGGTGGTCGTGGACGACTCGATCGTCCGCGGCAACACCCAGCGCGCGCTGGTCCGGATGCTGCGCGAGGCGGGCGCCGCCGAGGTGCACATCCGGATCTCCTCGCCGCCGGTGAAGTGGCCGTGCTTCTTCGGCATCGACTTCGCCACCCGCGCCGAGCTGATCGCCAACGGCCTCTCGGTCGAGGAGATCGGCCGCTCGCTGGGCGCCGACTCGCTCGCCTACATCTCCATCGACGGGATGATCGAGGCCACCAAGCAGCCCAAGGACAAGCTCTGCCGGGCCTGCTTCGACGGCGAGTACCCGATGGAGCTGCCCGACCCGGCACTCCTCGGCAAGCTGCTGCTGGAGGCGGAGATCGCCGGCGGCCAGGCCAAGCCGGCCGTCCGCGGCGGCAAGCAGACCAGCGACCTCGACGGCGTGCAGTCGCTCCTGGGTGGCGCGGGCGCGGCGGACGCGCTGCGACGCCCGTAAACGTGCGAGCCGCCCCCGGCTGAGGCCGGGGGCGGCGGTACCACCACTTCGAAAGGGCCACACCAGGTGACCAGCAACGAGACCGGGGCGACCTACGCCGCCGCGGGTGTCGACATCGAGGCCGGCGACCGCGCCGTCGAGCTGATGAAGCAGTGGGTGAAGAAGGCCGACCGCCCCGAGGTGGTCGGCGGCCTCGGCGGCTTCGCCGGGCTGTTCGACGCCTCCGCCTTCAAGCGCTACGAGCGCCCGCTGCTGGCCACCGCCACCGACGGCGTCGGCACCAAGGTCGCCATCGCGCAGGCCATGGACAAGCACGACACCATCGGCCACGACCTGGTCGGCATGGTCGTCGACGACCTCGTGGTGTGCGGCGCCGAGCCGCTCTTCATGACCGACTACATCTGCGTCGGCAAGGTCGTCCCGGAGCGGGTCGCCGCCATCGTCAAGGGCATCGCCGAGGGCTGCACGCTGGCCGGCTGCGCGCTGGTCGGCGGCGAGACCGCCGAGCACCCCGGCCTGCTCGGCCCGGACGAGTACGACGTCGCGGGCGCCGGCACCGGCGTGGTGGAGGCCGACGCGCTGCTCGGCGCCGACCGGGTCCGGGCCGGCGACGTGGTGATCGCGATGGCCGCCTCCGGCCTGCACTCCAACGGCTACTCGCTGGTGCGCCACGTGCTGCTGAACCAGGCCGGCTGGAGCCTCGACCGCCAGGTCGAGGAGTTCGGCCGCACCCTCGGCGAGGAGCTGCTGGAGCCGACCCGGATCTACACCCTGGACTGCCTGGCGCTGACCCGGGCCACCGAGATCCACGCCTTCTCGCACGTCACCGGCGGCGGCCTGGCCGCCAACCTGGCCCGGGTCATCCCGGACCACCTGCACGCCCGCCTCGACCGCGGCACCTGGAGCCCGCTGCCGGTCTTCCGGACCGTCGCCAAGGTCGGCGCGATGCAGACCCTGGAGATCGAGAAGACCCTCAACATGGGCGTCGGCATGGTCGCCGTCGTCCCGCCGGAGTCGGTCGACGTGGTCCTCGCCATCCTGGAGGACCGCGACGTCGAGGCCTGGCTGCTGGGCGACATCGTGGACCGCACCGACGAGCACGACGGCGGCGCCGCGCTGTACAACGACTACGAGGGCTTCACCCGCTGACACCCCGACGCGACGGCCCCGCTCCGGCGGGGCCTTTCGCGTCCCGGGCGGACACCCGGCCGCGGGCACGCCGAAGACCGGCCCGGCGCTCACGGGGAGCACCGGACCGGTCCGGTCGAAGAACGTTACGCCCGACGCCGCGAGGGACCGCTGTCCGCGTCCTCGTCGTCGTCCTCGTCGTCGTACAGATCCGCGTACGCCGCGTAGGGGTCGTCCTCGTCGTCGTCGTCCTCGATCGGCTCCGGCTCGATCGCGGTGGACGGAGATACGCCCAGCTCGTGAGACAGACGGTTTGCGTCGAACCCGCCGCTGTTGTACTTCAGCTCGCGGGCGACCTTCGTCTGCTTGGCCTTGGCCCGGCCGCGCCCCATGGGTCGACCCCCTCAACGGTGGGGCTCACGGCCCCGAGTCTGACACGTGTTGATGATCAGGTCCGGTCTGCCCGAAGTGGGAAACCGTCCCTTGGAGCATTAACGGTACCTGCTTCCGCCGCCGGACGGTACGTCGCCGGTGTGACGTGGCGCGCACCGCAGCCCCCCCGGACCGGATTCATCCTGGTCACAGGGGATTTTCGGGGCGTTCGCAGGCCGTCCGGAGCTTTGCCGGTCCCGTTGTTCCTACCGAGATTATCCCCCGAAGGGGGGCCCGGTATCGCCCGATCGAGGGACGGACTGAGAATCCGGTTCCACATCGTGATGCGCGGGGCCGGCGACGCCGACCCCGCGTGTCCGGACGGTCGCGGTCAGCCGCGGCGGGCGGCCGGCAGCAGCACCGAGCGCAGCGCGCTGATCTCCCGCATGCGCTTCTCGGCGAGCCGGTCGGCGGCCACCGCCGGGGGGACGCCGTCGGCGGTGGCCCGGGTGAAGATCTCCAGGGTGGTGTCGAAGATCCTGGTGGCCTTGTTCTTTGCCCGCTCGAAGTTGAAGCCCTCGATCTCGTCGGCGACCTGGATGACGCCGCCGGAGTTCACCAGGTAGTCCGGCGCGTAGAGGATGCCGCGGTCGGCCAGGTCCTTCTCCACGCCGGCGTGGGCGAGCTGGTTGTTGGCCGCGCCGCAGACGATCGAGGTGCCGGTCGCGCCGAGCGCCGCCACCGAGTCGTCGGTGAGCGCGCCGCCGAGCGCGCAGGGGGCGTAGACGTCCAGGTCCGCGCCGAGCAGCGCCGCGGTGTCGGCGACCACCTCGACCTCGGGGTGGGCGGCCCGGACCCGGTTCACGGCGGCCTCGGAGACGTCGGTGACGACCACGGTGGCGCCGTCCGCGACCAGGTGGCCGACCAGGTAGTGGCCGACCTTGCCGACGCCGGCCACGCCGACCCGCTTGCCGCGCAGGGTGGGCTGGCCCCAGCGGGCCTGCGCGGAGGCGCGCATGCCCTGGAAGACGCCGAAGGCGGTGAGGATGGACGAGTCGCCGGCGCCGCCGTTCTCCGGGGAGCGGCCGGTCACGAACTCGGTCTCGCGCGCCACCACGTCCATGTCCTGCACGTAGGTGCCCACGTCGCAGGCGGTGATGTAGCGGCCGCGCAGCGACTGCACGAAGCGGCCGTAGGCGCGCAGCATCGCCTCGTTCTTGTCGCGGTTCGGGTCGCCGATGATGACGGCCTTGCCGCCGCCGAGGTCGAGCCCGGCGAGGGCGTTCTTGTAGCTCATCCCGCGGGAGAGGTTGAGCGCGTCCTGCAGCGCCTCGTCCTCGCTCCCGTACGGGAAGAAGCGGGTGCCGCCGAGGGCCGGGCCCAGGGCGGTGGAGTGGATGGCGATGATCGCCTTGAGGCCTGAGGTGCGGTCGTGGCAGAGCACGACCTGCTCGTGCCCTTCGCCGTCCTGGCCGGTGCCGAAGACTCGGCCCAGCACGCCTTGTGCGGGGTGCGTGGTGTGTACGTCGGTCACTGTGGTGACTCCAGCAATGATGGCCCGCGGCGGTGGTTGCGGGCGCCTGGTCGAAGCCTAGCCCCGGGGCCGCCGCCGGATCTGCCCCCTGACGGTCCCTGAGGCATAACGACAAGGGGCACCCTCGCGACACCCCTGACGCGCGCCCGGGGTGCATGCGAACATGCGGAACGTGACCGCTCCGCGCACTTCGGTGCTCCCGCCCTACTCCGCGCAGCTGCGGGTCTACGAACCGCTGGCCGCCTACCCCGAACCCGACCGGGCCCGCTGGCAGGCGTACGCCGCCGCGCACGGCCCCGACGCCGAGGGCCCGTCCCGGCCGGTGACCGGCGCGGCGCTCGCCGAGCAGCGCGGCGCGCTGGCCGACCTGGCCGCCCTGACGCCCCGTCCGCTGCCGGAGAAGGAGGACGAGCGGGCCTACGTGCGGGTGCTGGACGGGGTGACCTACGTCTGCCCCTGGACCACCCGGCTGCGGTCCTGGCTGGCCCTGCAGGAGCTGCGCCAGACGCTGCCCGCGCACCTGGTGGACACCGTGCTGCCGCCCGCGCTGCGGGACGTCTCGGAGACCGACCGCGGGGAGTGGCAGAGCCGCCACCCCGACGCCCGGCCGTGGATCCTCTCCAGCCGCTGGGAGGTGCCGCTGCGCTGGTTCCTGCCGTTCGGCGAGGAGGACCGCTGCCACCTGCCGGCCGGGGAGCTCGGCTCCGCGGGCGAGGGCGAACGGCCGGAGCCCCCGGCGCTGTTCTACCTGACGCCGATGGTGCAGGCCCGCCGCCGGGTGGCCCGGGCCTACCGGGTGCTGCGGGAGCGGGTGCCGCGCGGGGCGCTGGTGCAGGGCGCGGAGGAGATCGGGCGCTGGCTGGAGGAGTTCCACCCGCGCTCGCTGGTGGAACTCGACTACGGCGGCCTGGTGCACCTGCTGGGCCCGGGCCGGCTGGCCGAGGAGCACTCGGTGGGTGAACTGGCGGGTGGATTGGGCGCCCTGCGGGCCGGGGACACCGACGAGGCGGTCCGGGTCTACGAGGAGCTGACGGGGCGCTGGCGGAAGGTGCTGGCGCTGCGGTACGCGTCCTGAGGTGCTGACGGCGGATCAGAAAAAGAAGCTGGCCGAATGTCAGTGCGACAGGAGAGGATGGTCCATACCATTGAGACGGTTTCCGGGACCATGGTCCCGGACCGGGTCAATACCCACGGAACGTGACACTACTCACCGTTGACGCGAACTCAGACCTATGTGCCAAAATGGGACAACCAGCCCAAGCTCTCTCAGGCGTGCCGCACCGTGACCGGACGTCACCACGGCGTGACTGTCCGCTATGGGGTGGTCCATGGCCTTCCGTCGCTCTTGAACCCGTGAGGGGTCAATTTTGGCGGTTTGGCCGATGGGGCTGGACGGATGGTGTAGTTGTAGACACCAGGACAAGCCGTTCGTCCTATAACCGACTCGGCCTGGCCGTGCCATTTCGGGCATCGCGGGCCAAGGTGCAGAATTTGAAGGATAGAACCGCCCTGGTTCGGTTCTCCCGAGGAGGCCGCTCATGACCGCTCGTACCCCCGACGCCGAGCCTCTGCTGACGCCGGCAGAGGTCGCCACCATGTTCCGCGTGGACCCCAAGACGGTGACCCGCTGGGCCAAGGCGGGCAAGCTCACGTCCATCCGGACCCTCGGCGGCCACCGCCGCTACCGCGAGGCAGAGGTGCGCGCCCTGCTGGCGGGCATCCCGGCACAGCGCACCGAGGTCTGACGCCGGGCGCACAGGCATTCCGAAGGGCCGCCTCCCCGACTCCGCCGGGTCGGGGGTGCGGCCCTTCGGCATGCCCGGGGTCCGGAACTGGGGATTCCCATTGAGGCTGCTGGGAGAGGGGGGGATTAGCGATAAAGCCAGTACAATTTTACATATTAAATCAGGGCAGTTCAGGGGGGTGCCCCGGAAGTCGATTCCCGGAGGGCGTCCAGTGACGGTGATCACAGCGGCGTTATCTTGTGACCCGGCGCCGGAATGCGATAAGGCCCGGAACCTGACGGTTCCGGGCCTCTCGTTTACTGCGATCCCGACGGGACTTGAACCCGCGACCTCCACCTTGACAGGGTGGCGAGCTAACCAACTGCTCCACGGGACCAGTGATCTGATCCTTGCCCGCCTGCTCTCGCCTGCGAACAAGACAGATCGTACTGCATGCCGAGCCCCCAGGTCGAACCGGCTCCGGAGGGCCCTCAGAGGGTGGCCGCGGCGGCCTCCATCGCCTTCAGGATCCGCTTCTCCGAGACCGGGCTCGGGGTGCCGAGCCCCTGCGCGAAGAAACTCACCCGCAGTTCCTCGATCATCCAGCGGATCGCCCGGACCTCCGGCGAGGGCTCCCGGCCGGCCGGCACCTTCGCCAGCAGCTCGCCGTAGGCCTGCTGGACGGCCTGGACCTTCTGCAGGTTCTGCAGGTCGCGCTGCGGGTGGTCGGGCAGCGCCTCCAGGCGGCGGTCCACCGCGATCAGATAGCGCTTCAGGTCGCCGAGCCGCGGCCAGCCGGTGTCGGTGACGAACCCGGCGTGCACCAGCGAGGCCAGGTGCAGCCGGACGTCGTTGACGGCGGAGAGCAGCACCGGGCTGGAGACCGACTTCAGGCGGGTCGACGCCTTGTGGAAGGCGATCAGCGCGGTCGCGGTCTTCAGGGTGGTGTCCGCGGAGAGCTCGTACAGGTCGGCGCGGACCTTGTCGTACAGCGCGGCGAACGCCTCGGCGTCCCACACCGGGCCGCCGTTCAGCTCCATCAGGCGGTCGGTGGCGGACGCCACGATGTCCTCGAACAGGGCCGGGATCGAGCCGTGCGGGTTGTACGAGAGCGCCAGCTTCGCCTGGTTGCCCAGTCGGCCCTGGATGGACTTGGCGGGCGAGTTGACCTGGAGCATCAGCAGCCGGCGGGTGCCGGCCCACATGGCGTGCTGCTGGGCCTCCGGGGTGTCGAACAGCTTGATGGCGACCGAGCCGCCCTCGTCCACCAGCGCCGGGTAGGCGCGCAGCGAGTGGCCGCGGGAGCGCTGCTCGAAGGTGCGCTGCAGGACCGGGAGATCGGCCGGCCAGGAGGTCAGCCCGGTGCGCTCGATGCCGCGGCCCGAGGCGGCGTCGGAGAGCGTCGCGGACAGCTTCGGCTGGAGCTTGCGGCGCAGCTCCTCCAGATCCTTGGACTCGGCGAGCTTCCGCTTGCCGTCCACCACCCGGAAGGTCACCTTCAGGTGCTCGGGGACCCGCTCGTCGTCCCAGGCCTCCGGCGGGATCGGCAGGCCGGACATCCGGTGCAGCACCCGCTCCAGGGTGGGCAGCAGCGGCTCCTGGCGGTCCGTCAGCTCGCGCATCGCGGCCCGGGCGTAGTCCGGGGCGGGCACGAAGTTGCGGCGGACCGCCTTGGGCAGCGACCGGATGTAGGCGGTGATCAGCTCCTCGCGCAGGCCCGGGATCTGCCAGTCGAAGCCGTCCGGGACCACCTGGTTGAGCACCGGCAGCGGGATGTGGACGGTCACGCCGTCCGCGTCGCTGCCCGGCTCGAACTGGTAGGTGAGCTTGAAGCGGAGCTTGCCCTGCTGCCAGTAGTCCGGGTAGTCGGCCTCGGTGACGCCGTCCGCCGACTCGTTGATCAGCATCGACTTCTCGAAGTTGAGCAGGTCCGGCTGGTCGCGGCGGGCCTGCTTCCACCAGGAGTCGAAGTGCCGGGTGGAGACGATCGTCTCCGGCAGCCGGGCGTCGTAGAAGTCGAACAGGGTCTGGTCGTCCACCAGGATGTCGCGGCGGCGGGCCCGGTTCTCCAGCTCCTCGACCTCGTCGAGGAGCTTGCGGTTCTCCGCGAAGAACCGGTGGTGGGTCTCCCAGTCGCCCTCCACCAGGGCGTTGCGGATGAACAGTTCGCGGCAGAGCTCGGCGTCGATCCGGCCGTAGTTGACCTTGCGCTGGGCGACGATCGGCAGCCCGTACAGGGTGACCTTCTCGTAGGCCAGCACCGCGCCGGCCTTCTTCTCCCAGTGCGGCTCGCTGTAGTTGCGCTTGATCAGGTGCGGGGCGAGCGGCTCCACCCACTCCGGCTCGATCTTGGCGTTGATCCGGGCCCACAGCCGGGAGGTCTCCACCAGCTCGGCGGACATCACCCAGCGCGGCGGCTTCTTGAACAGGCCCGAGCCCGGGAAGACCGCGAACCGGGCGCCGCGGGCGCCCGCGTACTCGCGCTTCTCCACGTCGAACAGGCCGAGGTGGGAGAGCAGGCCGGAGAGCAGCGCCTGGTGGATCCGGTCCGCGTCCGGCTCGGCGTCGTCGTGCGGCTCGTCGATGGTGACGCCGAGCTGCTTGGCGATGGTGCGCAGCTGGACGTAGACGTCCTGCCACTCCCGTATCCGCAGGTAGTTGAGGAACTCGGACTTGCACATCCGGCGGAACGCGGAGGAGGAGAGTTCCTTCTGCTGCTCCCTGACGTAGCGCCACATCGCCAGGTAGGAGGAGAAGTCGGAGGTCTCCGAGTGGAAGCGGCGGTGCCGCTCGTCGGCGGCCTGGCGCTTCTCGGCGGGGCGCTCGCGCGGGTCCTGGATGGAGAGCGCGGCGGCGATCACCATCACGTCGCGGACGCAGCCGAGGCGGTCGGCCTCGAGCACCATGCGGGCCATCCGCGGGTCGACCGGTAGCTGGGCGAGCTTGCGGCCCAGCGGGGTGAGCCGCTTGCGGTGGTCCTTCTCCTCCGGGTCGAGCGCGCCGAGCTCGTGCAGCAGGCTGACGCCGTCCTTGATGTTGCGGGAGTCCGGCGGGTCGAGGAACGGGAACGCGGCGATGTCGCCGAGGCCGGCCGCGGTCATCTGCAGGATCACCGAGGCCAGGTTGGTGCGCAGGATCTCCGCGTCGGTGAACTCGGGGCGGGAGAGGAAGTCCTCCTCCGAGTAGAGGCGGATGCAGATGCCGTCCGAGGTGCGGCCGCAGCGGCCCTTGCGCTGGTTGGCGCTGGCCTGGCTGATCGCCTCGATCGGCAGCCGCTGCACCTTGGTGCGGTGGCTGTAGCGCGAGATCCGGGCGGTGCCCGGGTCGATCACGTACTTGATGCCGGGGACGGTCAGCGAGGTCTCGGCGACGTTGGTGGCCAGCACCACGCGGCGCTGGGTGGAGCGCTGGAAGACCTTGTGCTGCTCGGCCGAGCTGAGCCGGGCGTAGAGCGGCAGGATCTCGGTGAACTTCAGTTTCAGTTTGGTGAGCGCGTCGGCGGTGTCGCGGATCTCGCGCTCGCCGGAGAGGAAGACCAGGACGTCGCCGGGGCCCTCGGACTGCAGCTCCTCGACCGCGTCGCAGATCGCCTGGACCTGGTCGCGGTCCCGGTCCGCCTCCTCGGCCTCCTCCTCGCCGTCGGTCTCGTCGAACAGCGGGCGGTAGCGGACCTCGACCGGGTAGGTGCGGCCGGAGACCTCGATGATCGGGGCTCCGTCGAAGTGCTCGGCGAAGCGCTCCGGGTCGATGGTGGCGGAGGTGATGACCACCTTGAGGTCGGGGCGGCGGGGCAGCAGCTGCTTGAGGTAGCCGAGCAGGAAGTCGATGTTCAGGCTGCGCTCGTGCGCCTCGTCGATGATCAGGGTGTCGTACTGGCGCAGGTCCCGGTCGGTCTGGATCTCGGCCAGCAGGATGCCGTCGGTCATCAGCTTGACCAGGGTGTCCTGGCCGGCCTGGTCGGTGAAGCGGACCTTCCAGCCGACCGCCGCGCCGAGCGGGGTGTCGAGCTCCTCGGCGACCCGCTCGGCGACCGTGCGGGCGGCGATCCGGCGCGGCTGGGTGTGGCCGATCAGGCCGCGCACGCCGCGGCCCAGCTCCAGGCAGATCTTCGGGATCTGGGTGGTCTTGCCGGAGCCGGTCTCACCGGCGACGATCACCACCTGGTGGTCCCGGATGGCCGCCAGGATGTCGTCCTTCTTCTGACTGACCGGCAGTTCCTGCGGGTAGCGGATCACCGGGACCGCGGCGCGGCGCTCGGCCACCCGCAGCTCGGCCCGGTCGAAGTCGGGGGCCAGCTCGGCGACGATCTTCTGCCGGGCGTCGTCGGAGCGGACCTTGCGGGTGCCGTCGAGTCGGCGGCCGAGGCGCTGCGCGTCGCGCAGCATCAGTCCGGGCAGCCGGGCGGCCAGCTCCGCGAGGGTGGGGGCGGGCTGCGGGGCTACGGGAGAACTCACTGCGGGCATCCCTCTAGGTTGCAAAAAGGAAGGGCCGGGGCGCACCTCGGTTTTCGAGCGGTTCCAGTGTCACAGGCGGGGCGGGCGGACCGCGAATAGCCCGCCCGGCGCGCGCCCGGGCCGCCCGGCCGGTCGAAGGGGCACCCGCCCGTTTCGCCCCGAGCCGATACTGACTAGCCTTGGGGGAACTGGCATACGGGGAAACAGGGGGAATGTCATGGACCTGTGGGGCGACGTCAAGCACCTCGCCGGGGACGTGGTGAAGGTCGGCGAGGACATCGTGATGGCCCCGGCCGAGATCGCACACTGGGCGCTCAGCAAGATGTTCGGCGACGCCGACGCCGAGCTGAACAAGATCGCTACCGAGCTGGCGCAGCTGGGCAAGCAGGTGGACGAGCTCGGCCAGGAGGTCAACTCGGTGCTCTCCTCGCTGCACTGGCACGGGGCCGCCGCGGACGCGTTCACCCAGCACGCGCAGAACCGGGTGCGTGAGCTGAACGGCGTGGCGGACGAGCTGGGACAGCTCGGCGACGCGGTGAAGCGGCTCGCCAGCATTCTGTGACGCGTCCGGGCGACGCGACGGGGACGGATCGACATGACGGGGGGAGTGTGCTGATGGCTGATCAGTTCGGCTACCGCATTGAAGAGTTGACCAAGATCGAGCGGGACTTCCAGACGCTGAACCAGCGCATGGAGCAGATGACCAAGCAGGTCGGCAGCATCAAGGCCACCATCGCCAAGGCCGCCGCCGAGGACGTCTTCTCCGCGCCGTTCGCGGGGATCTTCGGCTTCAGCTCGGTGGTCGGCGACGTGGTGAAGAGCGTCAAGGAGATCGAGGCCCGGGCCGACCACCTGGAGAAGACCAAGGAGACGCTCACCAAGGGCCTGGCCCAGGACGTCGACAAGATCCGCAAGGTCATCTCGCACTACCAGGCGATCGAGAAGAAGATCGCCGAGGAGATGAACAAGCCGAAGGGCGGCGACCACGAGAAGCCGAAGTCGCCCGGCACCGGCACCCGGATCGACGGCGGCGCGGGCGGCAAGGGCGGCGAGCAGGGCTCGGGCGGCGGTGGCAGCCACCACCCCTCGCAGCCGGAGTCCCCGGGCGACAGCTCCGGCAGCACCGGGACCCCGGCCGGCGGTCCCGGCGGCAGGCACGACGGGCCGAAGCTCAAGGACAAGTCCACCGGCGACTGGAAGACCAAGATCTTCAACGGCAGCGGCTGGGACTCCTGGTGCGGCAACCGCAAGCGCCACAAGCAGAACGGCGAGGGCCTCGGCGTGGTCGCCAAGCCCAAGATGGACGGTCTGTCCCCCGAGCGCACGGCGATCGTGGAGCGGGCCCTGGAGCGCGCCGAGCACAAGCTCGGCTACAGCCAGGGCGCCATCACCAACGGCTACCGGGTGGACTGCTCCGGCCTGGTCTCCGCGGCCTGGGGACTGCCCGGCCCGGGTCGTGACACCCACGGCCTGATGGCGAGCGACGTCTCCGAGCAGATCAGCAAGAACGACCTCAAGCCCGGCGACGCGATGATCATGGGCGAGCACACCGTGCTGTTCGGCGGCTGGGCCGACGCCGCGCACACCAAGTACATCGGCATCGAGGACAGCGGCGACGCGGGCTGTGTCTCCCGCGAGATCCCCTACCCGTACTTCCACGGCGACCAGCGGTACCACCCGTTCCGCCGCAAGGGCGTCGAGTAGCAGCGGGAGCCGGACGGGCCCCGGGCGGAGGGATCCGGCCGGGGCCCGCGCGGTCGACGGACCGTCAGTCGGTGGCGATGAAGGTCTCGCGCAGCGAGGTGACGGCGCCGCTGGAGTCCAGGGTGTACTCGAACAGCGACTGGACGCACAGGGTGCCGGCCGGCGGGTTGTCCCCGTGGTCCTTGCAGGTCTGCTGCTTGGCGGCGAAGTCGGCGAAGGTGCCGGTGCGGGCGGTGAACTTGGGGCCGCCGCTCTTGCCCTCGCCGGTGAAGTAGGTGGCCTTGGCGCCGGCCGCGGCGTGCAGGGTCACCGCGGCGGCGCCCTTCTCGTCGTCCAGGGCCAGGCCGTAGGCGCCGCAGGTGGCGGTCTGCTTCATGCCGGTCAGGGTGCCGGACTTGTCGGCGCTCTGGACGGCGATCACCTTGTGCGCCTTGTAGTACGCCTGGCAGCCGCCCACGTCCTGGGAAGCCCGCTCGAAGGCGGTTTCGTCGGCCGCGCTGACCGGGCCGCCGCCCGCCGGGGCTGCGGAGGACTTGGCGGGCGCGGCGCTGCTCGCGGCCGGCGAGGCGGACGCGGGGGCGCTGGAGGCGGCCGGCGGGGCGGCCTGGGTGGAGGCGGCGGGCGCCGGGCCGGACGGGTCGCAGGCGGCGGCGCCGAGGGTGGCCGCCAGCAGGACGGCCGCGGTCAGGAACGGGCGGGTGCGCATGATCGGTGGTTCCCCCTGGTGCTGACGGATCGTGGGCCGCGCGAGGCGGCGGACGGTTGGAGAACATACCAATCCCGACCGCCAACGAGGGCCCCGGAGTCACCGTCTGGCGGACCGTCAGGAACTCCGCAGCGGGTCAGGCGGTGAATTCCCGGACCAGCTTCACGAAGGTCTCCGGCTGCTCGTAGACCACCACGTGGCCGCTCTCCACCTCGGCGAAGCGCGCCCCGGCGATGCCGTCGGCGAGCTCGCGGGTCAGCGCGAACGGGACGGTGCCGTCCTTGGTGCAGCCGATCACCAGGGTCTCGGCGGTGATCCGCGGCAGCAGCTCGCGCAGGTCGGCGCGCCGGTTGAGCGCGATGTGCCGCAGGGCCCCGTCGGAGGGCAGGTTGCCGGCGACGATGCCGGCCACCGCGTCCGCGCCGATGGTGTTCAGGAAGGCCGGGCTGAAGGCGGTCAGGGTGCCGAACCGGCCGAAGGCCAGCGGGTCGCCCTGCAGCCCGGCCCAGGTGGCCATGTGGGTGCTCAGGTAGACGTCGTCGGGACGGGCCCAGCCGGCGGTCAGCACCAGGCGGCGCACCAGGTCGGGCCGCAGCGCGGCGACGGTGGCGGAGACCACCGCGCCGAGCGAGAAGCCGACCAGGTCGACCGGGCCGCCCTCGGCCTCGATCACCGCGATGACCTGCCCGGCGAGCAGCTCGACGGTCAGCTCGCCGCCGTCGTCCACGGTCTCGCCGGAGCCGGCGAAGTCCGGCAGCACGACGGTGCGATCGGCCGAGAAGTGCTCGACCAGGTGGCCGAAGGTGCCCTCCGCGCCGAAGCCGGTGCCGTGCACCAGGACCAGGCCCGGCCCGGAGCCCTCGGTGCGGTAGGAGACGGTCGCGGTGCCGGCGGGGACGGTGGCCATGGGAGGTGCTCCTTCTGGTGCGGACGGACGGGTCGGACAATCGACCCGGGAACGAAGGTACACCGGTTAGTGCAATCTTTCTACTGCACCGTGCAGTTTACTTTTCGGTCCGGTAGATCCGCAGGAAGGCGTCGACGCCGGAGGCGGTCAGCTCGTCGGCGCGGCGCTCGTCGAGCGGGAGGGCGCCGTAGAAGGTGAGTTGGGCGACGGCCATGAAGGTGAGCTGGCTGAAGTGGCCGGCGGCCTGCCCGGGGTCGGCGATCTCCAGCAGCCCGCGGTCGGCGAACTCGGCCATCCAGCGGGTGAGTTCGCGGTACGACTCGCGCGGGCCGGCTTCCTGCCAGGCGTCCAGGACGGCCGGGTTGATGTGGGTGGCCTCGGCCTCGATGGTGCGCACCAGGGCCCAGTGCTCGGCGAAGCCGGTCAGGCCCGCCACCCGGTCGCTGGCGAAGTCGGTCAGGTCGGCGCGCAGGTCGACGATCTTGCGGAAGTGCCGGTCGGCGAGGGCCGCGTGGTCGGCGGCGACCTCGGTGGCGCCCTCCAGGATCACGGTCTGGAAGAGCTGCTCCTTGTCCGCGAAGTGGTTGTAGACGGTGCGCTTGGAGACGCCCGCCTCGGCGGCGATGGCGTCCACGCTGCACCGGGTGAAGCCCTCGCGGCCGAAGACGGTGCGGGCGGCGCGGGTGATGGCGAGGCGCTTCTCGGGCATGCCGCGGCGGGCGGGCGGGGGCTGGGTCATCGGGGCCTCCGGGGGTGACGGGCACTTGCACTACATCGTGTAGTTTACCCGTTTGCGGTGGCCGCGCCGCGAGACCCGCGGCCGAGGACGCGTCAGGTCAGCGGATCAGCCGGAAGGCCGCCGCGGCCGCGGTGCGGATCGGCCAGGCGGGGCGGGGGACGTCGAGGACGCGGCGCAGCGGGGCGTCGAGGAGGGCGGCGGCGAAGGCCGGCGCGTGGCGGGCGAGGGGGCCGGGGAGGCGGGTGGCGAGCAGGCCGGAGGTGGCCTGCCAGAGCAGCCGGGCCGCCGGGCTCGGGGCGAACCTGGCGTCCTCGAACTCCCGCATCCAGCAGCGGGTCTGAGCCAGCGTCGGACCGGGTAGCGGGGTCAGCTCCAGGGCCCGGGCGAGCTCGGCCTGGAAGGCGAAGGCGGCGGTCCGCTCGGCCGGACGGACCCCGCCGTGCCGGGCGGTGAACTCGACCGGGTACACGGTGAAGCAGGCCAGCACGTAGCGCATCAGGTCGCCGCCGGCGCCCGGTAGGCGGCGGTGCAGCGCCGCGAGTTCGGCGACCAGCCGCCTGCCCTCGGGGCTGGCCACGCCGTGGCCGATCAGCGAGAACATCACCGCGCCGGTGGCCTTCGCCCGGGCCTTCGGCTCGGCGGTCAGCTTCCCGGTGCCGACCAGCACCTCGGCGATCTCCGGGACGGCGAAGGTCCGCACGAAGCCCAGGGTCAGGCCGACCCGGGCCCGCTGCGGGGCCCGGTGCAGCACCAACTCGGCGAAGGCGTCCCGGTGCCGGGCGCGGTCGTGGGGCTGTCCGCTCACCCGGCCACGGCCTCCGCACCGGACAGCGCCTCGGCCACCAGCGGCGAGTCGAGGTACCCGGCCACCAGCACCAGGTGGGCGCGCTCCTGGGCCGGCTCGGCGTCCAGCCCCGGCAGCACCTGCTGCTCCTCGCGCGGCCGAGGCACCGCACCGGCGGACAGCGCCGCCACCGCCGCGCGCAGCGCCGCCGCGACCACGAGCGCGTCCCGCTCCCGCGGGTCGAGCCCGGACCGGTCGGCGACCGCCTCGGCGGCCCGGACGGCGGCCGGGTCGATCCACGGACGGAGCGTCAACTGGCCGTCCCGGATCTCCAGTCCGCGCCGGGTGGTGCGCCACTCGAGGTCGCGCAGCGCGGCGCGCTCCAGCCAGGCGGGGGACGGCGGGCCCTCCAGGGCGAGCCGGCGGTCGGCCCGGTAGACCAGGTCCCACAGCGGCCGCAGCGCCCGGAAGTCGCTGCGCCGGCGGGTCCAGGCGGCGCCCGCCGGACCGGCGAAGCCGCAGGTGATGCCGATCGCGCCGAGCGCGGCGAAGGCCGGGCCGAGCGCGGTGCTCAGCCACTCGGCGCCGCCGACGCCGAAGTACGCCAGCGCGATCGCGGCGATCTTGCACGCCACGTACCCGCAGGCGGTGAGCGCGCCGACCGCGATCAGCCGGATGCCGCGGCGCAGCCAGCCGTCGGGGAGCCGGGCGGCGTGGCCGAGGCAGACCCGGCCGATGTCGATCAGCGCGTAGGCGAACAGGCCCTGGTAGAGCGCCAGGAAGACCGCGGTGGCGGCCCGCGGGGCGAAGGTGGTGTCGAAGGTGAGCGGGGTCTCCGGGGTGTACGGGCCGCCGGCCAGGAACAGCGCGGCCAGCACCGGGACCAGGACGGCGAACACCGCGGTGCGGCGGCGCACCCGGCGGCGCAGCCCGTCGGAGAGCGGCGCCCAGATCTCGGTGCCGGCCCGCTCCTCGGGCGGGGTCCACACCAGCGCCAGCACCACGGTGGCGGCGGAGAACCCGACGATGCCCAGGTACACCAGCAGGGTGGCCAGGTTGCCGACGCCGCTGAGGTGGCCGATCGCCCGGTACAGCAAAGGGGAGGCCAAGACGAAGGCGGTGGACGGCGAGGCGATCGCCAGCGCCACCACCAGCAGCCCGAACGACGGGTCGCGCCGCCAGGCTCGGAGCTTCAGTCCGGCCACCACCCAGGCCGCGCAGCCGATGCCCAGGTAGACGAAGTTGAAAGGCAGTTCAGACATGCTGACCCTTGCGGTGCTCCAGCGCCGGGGCGAGCTGCGAGGTGGTGCCGGCGCCCGGGGCGAGCACCAGGACGCGCATCAGCTCGGCGCCCAGCACCTCGGCCTCCTCCTCGGCGGCGTCGTCGTAGTGCGAGCGGCCGAGCACCAGCCGGAGCATGTCCGGGTCGATGGTGGGCAGTTCGACCCGGGCCGGGTCCTCGTCCGGGCCGGCCGGCTCGGCCAGGTGCCCGCACAGCAGGTGGGCCAGCTCGTGGCAGATGATGTGCGCCCGGTGCAGTCCGGAGGTCTCCTGCTCGACGTGGATCACGTCCTCGTCCGGCAGCCGCTCCACGAACCCGGACGGCTCGCCCACCCGCATCCGGCGCGGAGCCACCCGGATGGTCCGGTCCAGATGGCCGGAGACCGCCGTGCACAGCTCCTCCACCGTGCTCAGCGGCGGCAGTTGAAGCCCGCGTGCGACCGCGCGCATCCGCCGGCGGGTCCGCCCCAGCCCGCTCCCCAACCCCTGCACGTCCACCCCCTCGGCCTGCCGCCAGTGTCCCAGCGGCAGTTCCTGGTGCTCCGTCACGTCGCCGGGCCGGTGTCGTCCGGCTGCCCCGAGGGCAGGCCGACCGCCCGGCGCAACTGCTCCACAATAGTGAGTGCGGCGTCCTGCATCTCCGGCGGCAGCCCGGCTGCGCGCATCGCGATCCGCTCCACCCGGGAGTCGCGCAGCGCCTCGATCTTGCGCAGGTCCTGCTCCACGGCGCGGGCGGTCTCCGAGTCGGAGAAGTAGTCCAGCGGGACGCCGAAGAACTTGGCGATCCGGACGGCGTTCTCCAGGCTGGGCTTCTGGGTGCCCTTGCGCAGGTTCCCGATGTAGGTCCCGCTCAGGCCGGTGCCCTCGGCGATCTCCGAGTCGCGCCAGGGGCGGCCGAGGTCCTTGGGATAGATCACCGCTATCAGGCGCCGGAAGCGGCTGGCGAAGTCCGGAACCTCGCTGCGGGGGGAGTCCGTGGGCATGTGCCGGATCATAGAACGTCCTTACCCCCGGGCGTATCCCTCGAAGGTCCCGATCTGCACGATCGTTGGGGAAATCGTGCCGAAATCGTGGGCGCGCGACGGGTCGGCGCCCTCGACGGGCGGCCGTGAATCCACGATAGTTGACACACCGTCGACACTCTCGGCAGGATCGGCGATCGGATGCTCGGGCGCCGTTGCCCCACGGGGGTGGGCAGCGGCGCCTGTTCCCCCGGTGTGCGCCCGCGCGCCCAGAACCGTTCGGCGGCCCTGCGCGTTTCACTGTGTGTCAGGCTGTTCCGGAGCGCCCTCTGGTGGCCACTGCTCCGCCAACTCCGCGACACCCGCCGTTTCCCCACCGGCCGTCCGCACCCGCAACCCTGGTCCCGACCACACCCGGCGTCCGCCCACCCGTTCGGACCGACGCCCCCGCTCGAAAGGCCCGCGCAGCCGATGGCCCCCCGTCTCTCCGTCGTCGTCCCGGTGTACAACGTCGAGCGCTACCTCGCCGACTGCCTGGACTCGATCGCCGCCCAGAGCTTCACGGACTTCGAGTGCGTCCTGGTCGACGACGGCTCCACCGACACCAGTGCGGCCATCGCCGAGCGGTACGCCGAGCGGGACAAGCGCTTCCGACTGGTCCAGCAGGAGAACCAGGGCCTCGGCGCGGCCCGCAACACCGGCGTCCGCCACCTCGCCGAGGGTACCGAGTACCTCGCCTTCGTCGACAGCGACGACACCCTGCCCGCCGACGCCTACCAGCTGATGATCACCACGCTGGACCGGACCGGCTCCGACTTCGCCGCGGGCAACGCCCTGCGCCTGCGCTCCACCGGCTTCGAGCCCTCGCACGTGCACCGCCGCCCGTTCGCCGAGACCCGGCTGCGCACCCACATCAGCGAACTGCCCGCCCTGGTCACCGACCGCACCGCGTGGAACAAGGTCTACCGCCGCTCCTTCTACGCCGCGGCCGGCCTCGACTACCCCGAGGGCATGCTCTACGAGGACGCCCCGGTCAGCGTCCCGCACCACTTCCTCGCCGAGCGGGTCGACGTGCTCGCCGAGCCGATCTACCACTGGCGCATCCGCGAGGACGGCGACCAGTCGATCACCCAGCGCCGCACCGACCCGCGCGGCCTCGCCGACCGGGTCCGCTCCATCGAACTCGTCCGCGGCTGGCTCCTCGACCGCCCCGAGCCGGTCTTCCGCGAGCACCTGCGCGCCTACGACCACAACACCCTGGTCGAAGAGCTCCCGATGTTCTTCTGGACCGTCCCCGACGGCGACCGGGTCTACCGGCACGCCTACCAGCGGCACGTCACCCGCCTGCTCAGCGCGATCGGCCCCGACCGGGTCGCCGCCCTCCCGCGCTTCCTGCGCCTCAAGTACCGCCTCACCGTGGCCAACCGGCTGCGCACCCTGTCCCTGGTCCAGCGGGCGCACCGGGCGGTGCGCAACGCGCGCAAGAAGCTGCGGGGCTGATCTCCCCCGCCCGGTCGGCCTGGGCCCGCACTGAGCGGGCCGGTCAGTCGAGCAGGCCGGCCAGCTCGCGCCACTGCCGCCGCGGCAGTACGTCGGGCGGGGTGCCGATCACGGACAGGGACACGTGGTCGGCCCCCGCCGCCAGCTGTTCCCGGACCCGCCCGGCGATGGCGTCCCGGTCGCCCCAGGCGACCATGGCCCGCACCAGCCGGTCGGCGCCCGGCCCGGCCAGGTCGACCGAGTAGCCGAGCTCGCGCAGCATGTCGGCCCGGTTCGGCAGCGACTCCGCCACGTAGGTGCGGGCCTGCCGGCGGGTCCGGGCGTTGTCCGGGCCGAGCAGCACGGCCTGGATGACGCCGAGGAAGGGCTTCGGCCCCATCAGGGCGCGGGTGCGTGCGGTGTGCTCGACCGGAACGCCGAACGGCAGCGCGCCGTCGGCACGCTCGGCGGCCAGCGCGAGCATCTTCGCGCCGACCGCGCCGATCACCCGGGGGCCGCGCTCGGGCGCGCCGGGCGGGCCGAACCGGGAGCCGTCCATCGTGTCCAGGTAGGCGCGCATGGTGGGCACCCGGGGCCCGAAGGCGAGGCCCCGGACCTGCTCGACGAACCACGGGTGGCTGATGCCGAGGCCGAGCACGAAGCGGTCGCCGAAGGCCTCCAGCAGGGTGCGCTGGGCCTGGGCCATGGTCACCGGGTCGCGGCCGTAGACGTTGGCCACGCCGGTCGCCAGGGTCAGCCGGTCGGTGGCCCCCAGCAGCAGGGCGGCCTGGGTCATCGCCTCACGGCCGGACAGTTCGCCCAGCCACAGCGCGGAGTAGCCGAGGTCCTCGATCTCGCGGGTCGCCTCGACGGCCTGCGCGATCGGCAGCGCATCGAACTGGTTCGTCCACAGGCCGAGGTTCCCGGTGCCCAGTGTGGGGTTGATCATGCGTCACGTCGCTTTCCGGAGCGGGAAGTCGGAGCCGGCCGTGAGTCGTCCGTGAGCCGGCGCTCAAGGGTCCTGGCGGACCGGGCCGGCGGGCGCCGCGGCCGGCTTGACGGCCAGCATCGCGACCACGATCGCGACGGCCACGAAGGCCAGCGACGCGGTGAACGCGGCGCCCAGGCCCTCCACCAGCGCGTGCTTGGCGTCGCCCGGGACCTTGGCGGCGGCGTCACGGCCGGCCGAACCGAAGATCGTGATCAGCACGCTGATGCCCAGGGTGAAGCCGATCCACTGCATGACCTCCAGGACGCCCGCCGCGGAGCCGGCGTGCTCGCCGGAGACGTCGCCCAGGATGGTGGCCGACAGCGCGGTGAACGCCAGGCCGGCGCCGATGCCGAACAGCAGGATCGGGCCGAGCACACCGGTCAGGTAGGTGGTGGAGTCCGAGACCAGCGACATCCACACCATGCCGCCGCCGATCAGCAGCGAGCCGACCAGGATGAGCGGCTTGGCGCCGACCTTGCCGAGCAGCTTGGCGGCCTGGCCGCCGGAGGCCAGGATCGCCGCGGCCATCGGCAGGAAGGCGAAGCCGGCCGTCATCGGGCTGAACGCCAGGCCGTCCTGCAGGTACTGGCTGACGAAGAAGTTCATCGCCGACATGGTGGCGACCAGGCCGACCAGGCTGACGTAGCCGCCCGCCCGGTTGCGGCTGGTGAACAGCTGCAGCGGCAGGAGCGGCTGCGCGGCCCGGCTCTCCACCAGCAGGAACCCGATCAGCAGCACCGCGGCGGCGGCCAGCGACCCCAGGGTGGTGCCGTTGCCCCAGCCGTGCTCGGCCGCGTGCAGCAGGCCGTGGACCAGGGAGGTCATGAAGCCGGCCGACAGGATGACGCCGCCGAGGTCGAACCTGCCCGGGTTGCGGTCGGCCTCGATCACGTGGAGCGGGGCGAGGACCAGCACCAGGACGGCGAACGGGACGTTGACGAACATCACCCAGCGCCAGGACGCCTCCGAGGTGAGCAGACCGCCCGCGATCAGGCCGAGCGCGAGGCTGGCGGCGTACGAGCCGGCCACGGCGCCGAAGGCCTTGTTGCGCTCCGGGCCCTCCTCGAAGTTGCTCGCCACCAGGGCCAGCGAGTTCGGGGCGGCGGCCGCGGCGCCGACGCCCTGGACCACGCGCCACACCAGCAGCATCGTGGCGGAGTCCGACAGGCCGGCGAAGAGCGACGCGACACCGAACAGGACCAAGCCGGCGATGAAGACCCGGCGGCGGCCGAGGATGTCGCCGAGGCGGCTGCCGAGCAGCAGCAGGCCGCCGAAGGCCAGGGTGTACGAGCTGCTGACCCAGGCCAGACCGGTCGCCGAGAACCCCAGGTCGGCGTGGATCTTCGGCAGGGCGATGTTCACGACGGTCGCGTCGAGACCCACCATGAACTGGCTCAGGACGATCACCAGAAGGGCGATTCCGGGCTTGCGTCGTGAGTTCGAAGCTGGTTGTGCGCCCGTCTTGCCGGTAGGCGTCGACGTGGTGGACACAGTCCTCCCCCGTGGGTGAAAATGCGAAAGCTCAAGCTGGAAAGTAGACGGTCGCGTTCACTGTAGGGAGCTCGGGCGGCGGTCCGCAAGGGCTGTCGGCGAGGGCTGTCCGTGGCGACGGATCCGGAGGTGTCGCGGGCATGGACGTTGTCAACCCTCGTGAAGCGGGCGGGAGTTCCGGTACGCGACGGCGTGGAAAGGTGCTGGAGAAGGCCGTCCTGGACGCCGCCCTCGACCAGCTCCGCACCGTCGGCTACGCGGGCCTGACCATGGAAGGAGTCGCCGCCGCCGCCGGTACCGGCAAGGCCGCGCTCTACCGCCGCTGGGCCAACCGCGACGAACTGGTCGCCGCCGCGCTCGGCAGCGTCCTGCCCGACCCGGCCGAACTCAGGCTCGGCGGCTCGGTCCGGGACGACCTGCTGACCCTGCTCGGCTGCATCCGGGACGCCATCTCGCTCACCCACGGCACGGTCTTCCAGGTCGTGCGCAGCGAGGCCGCCGGAGCCGGCGGTCTGATGCACACGGTCGTCGGCCGGCGCGTGATGGACCCCTGTGACGCCCGCATCGCCGAGGTGCTCGCCCGCGGCGTGCGCAGCGGGCAACTGCGGCCCGGCGCGGACTCCGAACTGGTCGCGACCGTCGGCCCGGCGATGATCGTGCACTACGTGGTGCACCAGGCCCCGACGGTGCCGGACGCGCACCTGCGGTCGATTGTCGACGAAGTCCTGATGCCGCTGGTCTCGGCCTGAGACTGCCGCGCGATTCTTCTCCCGCGGGAGCCGCGGCGACCGGTGGTCACGGAGAAAGGCGTCCTGGGGTCCGGACTTGAACTAAGTACTTGAACTTAGTTCAACGCGCGCGTTAGCGTGGTCGGCGTCAGCAGGAGACGCGACGACACGAGGGGGAAGCCATGGCGTACGACGCCACCGCACTGCAGGAGTTCGTCCGGGCCGCCGCCGAGGAGCACGGGGTGCCCGGGGCGGCGGTCGGGGTCCTGGTGGGCGGGCGGGAGGTGTTCGTCGGGCACGGCGTGACCAGCGTGGAGAACCCGCTGCCGGTGGACGGGCGGACGCTGTTCGTGATCGGGTCGGTCACCAAGAGCTTCACCGCGACGGCGCTGCTGCGGCTGGTCGCGGACGGCCTGGTCGACCTGGACGCCCCGGTGCGCCGGTACGTGCCCGAGCTGTGCCTCGCGGACGAGCGGACCGCCGCCACGATCACCGTGCGCCGGCTGCTCAACCACACCGCCGGACTCGGCGTACGCCTGATCGTCGAGACCGGCGACGGCGACGACGCGCTGGCCGGGTACGTCGCGCGGCTGCCCGAACTGGAGCTGATCGGCCGCCCCGGCGACCGCGCCTCGTACAGCCAGGCCGGCTACAACCTGCTCGGCCGGGTGATCGAACAGGTCACCGGCCGGAGCTACGAGCGCGCCGTCGCCGAACTGCTGCTCGGCCCGCTCGAGTTGAGCGGCACCGTGTTCACCGCCGAGGACGCGCTCACCCGCCGCTTCGCGGTCGGCCACAACGCCGACGCCGACGGCGTCCCCGTGGTCGCCCGCCAGTGGAAGGACACCCGCGGCAACAACCCCGGCGGCGGCGCGGTGTCCTGCGCCGCGGACCTGCTGCGCTGGGCCCGGTTCCACCTGGACGGCGACGCCGCCGTCCTGCCCGACGACACCCGGCAGTCGATGCAGCGTCAGACCGTCGCCCTGCGCGGCAGCACCCTCGGCGACGCCTTCGGACTGTGCTGGTTCCTGCGCGAGATCGACGGCGTCGCCACCTTCGGCCACGGCGGCTCCGCCAACGGGCAGTTCGCCGAACTGCTGATGGTCCCCGAGCACGGCTTCGCGGTCGCCGTCCTCGCCAACGGCGGCCCCGGCGGCGTCGCCTTCAACCGGGCGGTGCTGCGGTGGACCCTCGAGCACCACCTCGGCGTCGTCGACCGCGACCCCGAGCCGCTGCCGTACGACCCGGCCCGCGCCGCCGACCTGCTCGGCGACTACGACACCGACTCCATGACCCTCGCCGTCCGCGCCGACGACACCGGCCTGGAACTCGAGGTGCTCATCAAGCCGGAACTCCGGGCCGCCTCCGCGAAGGAACTCCCCGCCGACTACCCGCCCTTCCCCTTCGCCCTGCTCCCCGGCCGCGACGACGACTACCTCATCACCGCCGGCGCCTTCCAGGGCCAACGCGGCTTCTTCACCCGCGACCCCGCCACCGGCGCCGTCACCGGCATCGACCTGGCCGGACGCCTCTTCCTCCGCCGCCCGCACGGGAACTGATGCCCCGCCAATCCGGGAAAGTCCCCGGCTCGCGGCAACCTTTGCGGCGCCCGTGACCACAAGGAGGTAGACCCGGCCAGTCCCGGTGGCCGGATCGGTCCCTCTCTCGTGCACAGTCCGCAAGGAGAACCCCTACCCATGAGCAACCCCCCGAACGGCGGGCGCCGCGGGCGTCACCGCCGTCGCCTGAGCGCCACCGCTCTGCTGCTCAGCGTGCCCCTCGCCGGCGCGTCGTACCTCCTGTTCACCCACGAGGACTCGCAGGCCGCGATGGTCGACGGAGGTGCCTACTACCGGCTGCTCTCGGTCCGCAGCGGCCAGGTGATGGACGTCAACGCCTTCTCCACCGCCGAGGGCACCCGGATCCAGCAGTGGACCGACCAGAACACCGCCAACCAGCAGTGGAAACTGAAGCCCACCAGGGACGGCTACTTCGAGCTGGTGAACCGCAACAGCGGCAAGGTGCTGGGCATCGCCGGCGACTCGACCGCCCAGGCGGCCGTGGCCGAGCAGCAGACGGACCGGTCCGCCGCGTCCCAGCAGTGGCGGATCGACGACGTGAGCGGCTCCGACGCCGTCACCTTCACCTCCCGCAGGAGCGGTCAGGTCCTGGACGTCATGGGCAACTCCACGGACCGGGGCACGCAGATCATCCAGTGGCCCGGGTGGGGTGGTACCAACCAGCAGTGGAAGCTGGTGAAGGTGGCCGACAGCAGCGCGAAGCCCGGGTCCGGGGCGTACACCTGGCAGAACGCCCCGGTGGCGGGCGGCGGTTACGTCACCGGCCTGGTCTTCAACCAGAAGGAGAAGGGCCTGCTGTACGCGCGCACCGACATGGGTGGCGCGTACCGCTGGGACGTCGGCGCCGAGCAGTGGACACCGCTCACCGACTGGATCGGCCAGAAGGACTGGAACCTGCTGGGCATCGAGTCGCTGGCCACCGACCCGGTCGACCCGGACCGGCTCTACCTCGCGGCGGGCACCTACACCAACGACTGGGCCGGCAACGGCGCGATCCTGCGCTCCACCGACCGCGGCCGTACCTTCCAGCGCACCGACCTGCCGTTCAAGCTGGGCGGCAACGAGGACGGCCGCGGGGCCGGCGAGCGCCTGGTGATCGACCCCGCGAACCACGACAACCTGCTGCTCGGCACCCGCAAGAACGGCCTGTGGCGCAGCACCGACCACGGTGTGACGTGGAATCAGGTCTCCTCGTTCCCGGTCAAGGACGGGGCGAGCTTCGGCACCGGCATCTCCTTCGTGACGTACGGCCCGTCCGGCAGCAACACGGTCTACGTCGGCGTCGCCGACCGGTCCACCAACCTGTACCGTTCCACCGACGGCGGCAACAGCTGGCAGGCCGTCTCCGGCCAGCCCACCGGCCAGGTGCCGCAGCACGGAGTGCGCTCCGGTGACGGCTCGCTGTACCTGACGTACTCCAACAACCCCGGCCCCAACGACGTGACGGCGGGTTCGGTGTGGAAGTACAACACCTCCGGCGGGGCGTGGAAGAACATCTCGCCGTCCCAGGGCGGCTACGGGTTCGCCGGTCTGGCCGTCGACCCGCAGAAGCCGTCCACGGTGATGGTCACCACGCTGGACCGCTGGTGGCCGCAGGACGAGGTCTACCGCAGCACCGACGGCGGTACGACCTGGAAGACCCAGTCCGACCGGTCCGTGCGGGACGCCTCCATCGCCCCGTACCTCGGCACCGGCATCGGGCACTGGATGACCGCTCTGAGCATCGACCCGTTCGACTCCGGACACGTGATGTACGGCACCGGCAACGGCATCTGGGCCAGCAAGGACGCCAACGCGACCGACAACGGCGGCACCAGCCACTGGTTCATCGGAGCCCGCGGGCTGGAGGAGACGGCGTACTACGACGCGGTCTCCCCGCCCGGCGCCGCCGCCCTCATCACCTCGCTGGGCGACCAGGGCGGCTTCGTGTACGACGACCTGACGAAGGAGCCCACCAACCGCCTGGTCAACCCGACGATCTACAACAGCACTTCCGTCGACTACGCCCAGTCCAGCCCCTCGCTGGTGGTCCGGGTCGGCCGGGGCGGTGCGCAGGACGGCGCCCTCTCCACCGACGGCGGCCACACCTGGAACGGCTTCAAGGGCGAGCCGGTGCCCAGCGCGGACAGCGGCCACATCGCGATCGCGGCGGACGGATCCAGCTTCGTCTGGACCGAGGCCGGCCAGGCCCCGTACCGCTCCACCGACCGGGGTGCGAGCTGGTCGCGGGTCAACGGCCTGGGCAAGGATGCCGTGGTCGTCGCCGACCGGTCCTCGGCCACCACCTTCTACTCGCTGTCGGGCGGCACCCTCTACGCCAGCACCGACGGCGGCGCGAACTTCACCGCCCGCGCCGGCAACCTGCCGGGCGGCAAGCTCAGCGCCGTCCCCGGCATCGCGGGCGACCTGTGGCTCGCCGGCGACGGCACGGGCCTGCTGCACTCCACCGACGGCGGCCGCAGCTTCACCAGGCTGTCCTCGGTGGAGTCCGCCTCCGCCGTCGGCTTCGGCAAGGCCGCACCGGGCACCTCGTACCAGGCGCTGTACCTGATCGGCACCGTCAAGGGCGTCGCCGGCGTCTTCCGCTCCACCGACCAGGGCGCGAGCTGGGTCCGAATCAACGACGACGCGCACCAGTGGGGCAACTTCGCCGGCAGCCGCATCGTCACCGGTGACCCCGACACCTACGGCCGGGTGTACGTCGGCACCAACGGACGCGGTCTCCAGTACGGCGACCCCTCCTGACCCGTAAACCCGAGCGGGGCCGCAGGCACACCAGCCTGCGGCCCCGCCGCCGTGCGCCCGGGGGCTGACTGCTGGTCAAACCTGGTGGCCAGGGCGTCAACCAGTGGCGGGTAGCGCAAGCCGGCGTGGGTCAGTACGGCAGCAGGTCGCTCGTGATCAGGTCGAAGTCGAACGGCTCGGGGATGCGCAGAGTCTCGCCGAACTCGATGTCCTCACGGCGGTGGTACCTCGTACCGTCGGGCCGACTGAACAGGGTGACGGTCTTCTGCCTGGCGTCGACCAGCAGGTACAGCGGGATGCCCATCAACGGGTAGTCGCGAACCTTCCCCACCCAGTCGTTCTCCGGGTTCGAGGGGGAGACGAGCTCGACGGCGACAGCGGCGAACTCGGACGGGACCTGGTTGTCGGACGTTTCCAGCGCCTTGCTCGGAAGGTACGTCAGGTCCGGGTTGCGGCTCTTGCCGACGTTGGGCGACACCAGGTCGGTGTTCTCGCTCGGCAGCAGATCGACCGGGGCGTGCCTGTCGAACTGGCGGCGGACCAGAAGCAGGTTCCGCTGGTGGATGCCCGAGGGGCTGACCATCATGACGATGGTGTCGCCCGAGATCTCCACCTTGAATCCGTCGGGCAGGCTCCGTCGGGCCTCATCGAGGAGTGCGAAGTGCTCCGGGTTCATGCGCGGTGTCTCCTGGGGTGCGCCGGGCAACACCCTCAGAGTAGTCCGGTGCCGGGGCCGACAGCGCTCCTGCGAAGTGTTATCGGCATGAAAAAGCCCCCGCAGCGCGATGCGCTCGGGGGCTTTCTGCTGGTCAAACGTTGTGGCCAGGGCCGGGGTCGAACCGGCGACCTTCCGCTTTTCAGGCGGACGCTCGTACCAACTGAGCTACCTGGCCGTACTACGCCGCCTCTTGACGAGACGAGCGATCCCGACGGGACTTGAACCCGCGACCTCCACCTTGACAGGGTGGCGAGCTAACCAACTGCTCCACGGGACCTTGTGTGGATTGCTCCGCACAGGACCTTACTACGGTACTGCGTACCCCCAACGGGATTCGAACCCGTGCTACCGCCTTGAAAGGGCGGCGTCCTGGGCCACTAGACGATGAGGGCTTGCGGGCCCTTCCGGCCGGTGTATCCGGCGTTCGGGGACGTCGAGAAGCATATGGGATGCCGGGCGGAACGCCAAAACGGTTTCCGGTCGTCGGCGCGGCGGGGTGCTGGCGGGGGTGTCAGGACCAGCCGAGGTCGTGGAGTTCGTCGTCGTCGAAGCCGAAGTGGTGGGCGACCTCGTGGATCACCGTGGTGCGGACCTCGGCGACGACCTCCTCGGCGGTGTCGCAGTACCGCAGGGTCGGGCCGAGGTAGACGATGATCCGGTCGGGCAGGACGCCGGCGTACCACTCGCCGCGCTCGGTGAGCGGGATGCCCTCGTAGAGGCCGAGCAGGTCGGGGGTGGCGGGATCGGGTTCGTCCTCGACGAAGACCGCGACGTTGTCCATCATCGCGGCGAGCTGCGGGGGAATCTGGTCGAGCGCGTCGGAGACCAGCGCCTCGAACTCGTCCCGGGTCATCTCCACCCGCCCATTGTGGGCAGTCGGGTGACGGGATGCCAGATGGTGCGGCGGGCGGGGGAGGGCGGCAGGGCCGACTGCGGCGGGTGTTTGACTGGGGGACATGAGTACCGAGCCGAGACCGCCGTTGTTGCGCGGGCAGGGCCCGACGGTCGGCGTGGTGGCGGCCGGCGGGCTGCTCGGGGCGTGCGCGCGCTACGGCGCGGGACTGCTGTGGCGGACCGCACCCGACGCCTTCCCGTGGACGACGCTGCTGGTGAACGCCGTCGGGTGCGCGGCGATCGGGGTGCTGCTGGTGCTGCTCACCGAGGGGCCGTGGCCGCCGCACCCGTTGCTGCGCCCGTTCCTGGCGACCGGCATCCTCGGCGGGTTCACGACCTTCTCGACGTACGCGGTCGACGCCCAACTGCTGTTCGACCACGGGCTGCCCGGGAAGGCGCTGCTCTACCTCGGCGGCACGCTGCTGGCCGCACTGGGCGCGGTGTGGACGGCCGCCTCGGCGACCCGGGCGGCGCTGCTGGCCCGGGCCGAACGGAAGGCGGGCGCGTGAACTGGCTGCTGGTCGCCACGGGCGCGCTGCTCGGGGCGCCGCTGCGCTACCTGACCGACCGGGCGGTGCACTCCCGGGTCGGGTACGGCTTCCCGTGGGGGACGCTGACGGTCAACGTGCTGGGCTGCGCGCTGCTCGGGCTGCTCGTCGCGGAGGCCCCGGCCGACGTCCGGCTGCTGCTCGGTACCGGGCTGTGCGGGGCGCTCACCACGTACTCGACCTTCTCGTTCGAGACCCTGCGGCTGGCCGAGAACGGCTCCCGCGGGGCGGCGCTGGCCAACGTCGCGGCCTCGCTGGGCGGCGGCCTGGCGGCGGTGTACGCGGGCGCGGCGCTCGGCCGGGCGATCTGGGGCTGACGATCCGCGGCTGACGACCCCCGGACGGCGGATGCTGGGGCGTCACCCGTGTCCCGGCGGCACCGCCGAGCGTTGGGCACCGAAAACGGTCGGCCGTGCGGAAGGTGGCTCGGTGATGGCGGTTGGGTCGGCGCGTCGACGGATGACGACGGGCGCGGTGCTGGCGACGCTCGCCGCGCTCGGGATGAGCGGCTGCATGTCGGTGGGGGCGCAGACCCCGGACGGGCCGGTCGAGGCGCGGCCGTCCGGCACGGGCACGGCCAGCGCGAAGGCGGGGCAGGGGACGTCCGCCCACCAGGGCGGCCAGCGCGGGGAACGCGGCGGGACGTTGAGCATTGACGGTGCGTCACCCGGCACCAGCCCCGCCGTCGGGGCGGAGCCCCCGGGTGCCACCCCGGCGCCGGCCGGGCTGCCCGGCGCGCCCGTGGTGGTGCCCGCGCCGAGCGGCAGCAGCGTCGCGCCGTCCGGGACCCCGAGCGCCGGGCCCGGGACGCCCGCCCCCAGCCAGTCCGCCGGGACGGGCCCCTCGTCGAGCCCGCAGCCCAGCTCCCCGGCGCCCTCGCACTCCGCGGCGCCGAGTGCGACGCCCAGCGGACCGGGCAGCGCGGCGCCCAGCGAGTCGCCCAGCGGGCACTGAACCTTCATTCGAGGGCTCTGGCCAGGGCATTTGCCTCTGATCCCCAGGCTCCCCTATGGTGGTAGATCGTTCGTTTGATCCTATTTGGCTGGCGCCTCTCACACTCTCAGGGCGCCCTTGGCGCGTTCCGGCGATCCGTGGCTGACCGCATAGAGGCGGTTTTCAACAGAACCCCGGACTTTGGCGCGTGCCACTTCCGGAAGGTTTTGCATGTCTCTCGTTGACGACGCCCGCTTCGCCATGCCCGCGAACGGGTCTGACGCCGCCGACACCCTCGACACCTCGCTCGACACCGACGCGCTCGACGCGGAGCTGGCCGAGCTCACCGACGCCGACGCCGACGCCGACACGGACGGCGAGGCGGACACCGACACCGCCGCCGCCGAGCCCACCCTCACCTTCGGTGACCTGGGCCTGCCGGACGAGGTCGTCCGCGCCCTCGCCAAGCGCGAGGTCACCACCCCGTTCCCGATCCAGGCCGCGACCATCCCGGACGCGCTGGCCGGCAAGGACGTCCTGGGCCGTGGCCGCACCGGCTCCGGCAAGACCCTGAGCTTCGGCCTGCCGCTGCTCACCCGCCTGGCCGGCGGTGACCGCACCCGGGCCAAGCACCCGCGCGGCCTGATCCTGGTCCCGACCCGCGAGCTGGCCATGCAGGTCGCCGACGCGCTGGAGCCGTTCGGCTCGGTTCTCGGCCTGCGCCTCAAGGTGGTCTGCGGCGGCACCTCGATGTCCAACCAGATCTACGCGCTGGAGCGCGGTGTGGACGTCCTGGTGGCGACCCCGGGCCGCCTGCGCGACCTGATCAACCGCGGCTCCGCCAAGATGGACGACGTCGAGATCGCCGTCCTGGACGAGGCCGACCAGATGGCCGACATGGGCTTCCTGCCCGAGGTCACCGAGATCCTCGACCTGGTGCCGGCCGGCGGCCAGCGCCTGCTGTTCTCCGCCACCCTGGAGAACGAGATCGACACCCTGGTCAAGCGCTACCTGAAGAACCCGGTCACCCACGAGGTCGACCCGTCGGCCGGCGCGGTCACCACCATGACCCACCACATCCTCGTGGTGAAGCCCAAGGACAAGGCGCCGATCACCAACGCCATCGCCGCCCGCAAGGGCCGGACGATCATCTTCGTCCGCACCCAGATGGGCGCCGACCGGGTCGCCCAGCAGCTGATGGAGGCCGGGGTGAAGGCCGACGCGCTGCACGGCGGCATGACCCAGGGCGCCCGTACCCGCGTCCTCGGCGACTTCAAGGACGGCTACCTCAACGTGGTCGTCGCCACCGACGTCGCCGCCCGCGGCATCCACGTCGACGGCATCGACCTGGTGCTGAACGTCGACCCGGCGGGCGACCACAAGGACTACCTGCACCGCTCCGGCCGCACCGCGCGCGCCGGCCGCTCCGGCACCGTCGTCACCCTGGTGCTGCCGCACCAGCGCCGCGGCGTCTTCCGCCTGATGGAGGACGCGGGCGTGGACGCCTCGCGCCACATCCTCGACCACGCCTTCGACGCCGAGGTCGCCAAGATCACCGGCGCCCGCTCGCTGGTCGAGGTGCAGGCCGAGAGCGCGGCCGGCATCGCCGGCGCCGCCGAGCGCGAGGTCGCCGAGCTCGCCCGCGAGCTGGAGCGCGCCCAGCGCCGTGCCAACGAGCTGCGCGAGGAGGCCGACCGCCTGGCCGCCCGTGCCGCCCGCGAGCGTGCCGACCTGGGCATCGAGGACGAGGAGCCGGAGGCCGCCGACGAGACCGTCGCCGCCGAGGCCGTCGTCGAGGCCGCGGAGCCGACCACCGGCGAGGCCCCGGCGGCCGAGCAGCGTGACGAGCGCGCGCCGTCCTACCGCGAGGCCCGCACCGAGCGCCCGGCGTTCAACCGGGACCGCGACCGGGACCGTGGCGGCGACCGCGGCGGCTTCAACCGCGAGGACCGTGGCGACCGCGGTGGCCGTTCCTTCGGCAACCGTGACGACCGTGGCGGCCGTTCCTTCGGCAACCGCGACGACCGTGGCGGCTTCAACCGTGACGACCGTGGTGGCCGCTCCTTCGGCGGGAACCGTGACGACCGCGGTGGCTTCAACCGTGACGACCGTGGCGGCCGCTCCTTCGGTGGAGACCGTGAGCGTGGCGGCTTCAACCGTGACGACCGCGGTGGCCGCTCGTTCGGCAACCGCGACGACCGCGGTGGCTTCAACCGTGACGACCGTGGCGGCCGCTCCTTCGGTGGAGACCGTGAGCGTGGCGGCTTCAACCGTGACGACCGCGGCAGCCGCTCCTTCGGTGACCGTCCGGCGCGTTCCTTCTCGGACCGTCCGTCCTTCGGCAACCGTGACGACCGCGGCGAGCGCGGCGCCGGCCGTCCGTTCGTGCGCCGCGACGACCACCGCACGGGTGGGCGTCCGCAGGGTGGCTTCAACCGTGACGACCGCGGTGGCCGTTCCTTCGGCGGCAACCGTGACGACCGCGGTGGCTTCAACCGTGACGACCGCGGCGACCGCGGTGGCTTCAACGGTGGCGAGCGCAAGCCGCGCTGGAAGAACTGACACCTCGTCACAGCACGCCCGACGGGCCCGCTCCACTTCGGTGGGGCGGGCCCGTCCGCGTTACCCGGCGGAGTGCAGCCGGGCGGCCTGGCGGGTCAGGTAGTCGCGTTCGGCGAGGTTGGGCGCACGGTGGGCGGCCTCCGCGTACAGCCGGGCGGCGGTGCCCCGGTCGCCGGCGCGTTCGTGCAGGTAGGCGGCTGCGGCGGTGTGCCGGGGCAGCGAGTCGTCGAGGGCGTCGAGGGCGGCCAGTCCGGCCTGCGGCCCGTCGGCCTCGCCGACCGCGACCGCGCGGTTGAGCCGGACCACCGGGCTGTCGGTGAACCGGCCCAGCTCGTCGTACCACTCGACGATCTGCACCCAGTCGGTCTCCTCGGCGGCGAACGCGTCCGCGTGCAGCGCGGCGATCGCGGCCTGGCACTGGTACTGGCCGAGCCGGTCCCGGGCGAGGGCCGCCTGCAGGACGGCGACGCCCTCGGCGATCATGCCGGTGTCCCAGCGGGTCCGGTCCTGCTCGGCGAGCGGCACCAGCGCGCCGTCGGACGCCGTGCGGGAGGCCCGGCGGGCGTGGTGCAGCAGCATCAGGGCGAGCAGGCCCGCCACCTCGGGGTGGTCGATCGCGCCGGCCAGCTGCCGGGTCAGCCGGATCGCCTCGGCGGACAGGTCGACGTCCCCGGAGTAGCCCTCGTTGAAGACCAGGTAGAGCACCCGCAGCACGGTGGCGACGTCCCCGGGCCGGTCGAAGCGCGCCGCCGAGACCGTCCGCTTGGCCCGGCTGATCCGCTGCGCCATGGTCGCCTCCGGGACCAGGTACGCGGCGGCGATCTGACGCGTGGTCAGTCCGCCCGCCGCGCGCAGGGTGAGAGCGACCGCGGCGGGCGGGGTCAGCGACGGGTGGGCGCACAGGAAGTACAGCCAGAGCGTGTCGTCCACCGAGGACACCGGCCCGGGGAGCGGCTGCTCGTCGACCAGGTCCTCGCGCCGGCGGCGGGCGGTGTCCGAGCGGGCCGCGTCCAGGAACTTGCGCCAGGCCACCGTGACCAGCCAGCCCTTGGGGTCGCGCGGCGGGTCGGCGGGCCACACCCGGACCGCCTCGACCAGGGCGTCCTGGACGGCGTCCTCGGCCGCCGCGAAGTCGGCTCCGCGGCGGACGAGGACGGCGAGCACGCCCGGGGTGAGGCTCCGCAGCAGGGCCTCGTCCATGGTGGGGCTACTCCGTGACGCCGGGGTGCTCGGACATGAACGGGCGCAGCTCCAGCCACTCGTGGATCGGCTTGCCGTCCTTCCCGGGCGCGGCGGAGAGCTCGGCGGCGAGGTCGAGGGCGCGCTGGTAGCTGTCGACGTCGATCACCATCCAGCCGGCGATCAGGTCCTTGGTCTCGGCGAACGGCCCGTCGGTGACCGGCGGGCGGCCCTCGCCGTCGAACTGGACCCAGGTGCCCTCCGGGGCGAGCGCCTGGGCGTCGACGAACTCTCCGGTCTGCTCCAGCTTGGCCGCGAAGTCACGCATGTACTGGACGTGCGCGGAGATCTCCGCCGGCGTCCACTGGTCCATCGGCACGAAGCCGGCCGGGGCCGGGGCGCCGCGGTAGTGCTTCAGCAGCAGGTACTTGGCCATGGTCTCTCCTCGGTGCGGTGCGACCCATTGTGGTCGCCTTCACCCCGGGGACGGAGCAGCGCGCGGGTTCTCGACAACGCCGCCGAAGATTTTTCCCGGGCGGCCGGTGCGTCGGTGAAATGCGGTGGTGGCGGGTCGCCGGGCCCGGTTACGGTCCGGGGCATGAGCAGCAGGCAGCGCGAGGTCGCCGCGCAGAACGAGGAGATCGCCGACCGCGGCGGCTACCGGAGCGACGCCGGGGTGGCGGTGGAGATCGCCGAGCAGCTGGCCGCGGCCCGGGCCGGGACGGTGTCCTACCCGCCGGAGGCCGACTTCGGGCCCGGGAGCGGACGGTTCGCCGGGACGGTCGAGGTGACCGCGGAGGGCAGCATGCAGGCGGCCCGGCGGCTGGTGGAGGCCGGCGGGCCGGGCGTCGCGGTGCTGAACTTCGCCTCGGCGCGCAACCCCGGCGGCGGGTACCTGCGCGGCGCGAAGGCGCAGGAGGAGGACCTCTGCCGCAGCGCCCTGCTGTACCGCTGCCTGCTGGAGGCCCCCGACTACTACGAGGCGCACCGGGCCTCCACCGACCTGCACTACAGCCACCGGGTGATCTGGTCGCCGGACGTGCCGGTGATCCGGGACGACCACGGCAGGCTGCTGGACCGCCCCCACCGGGTCGGCTTCCTCACCTCGCCGGCGCCCAACGCGGGCCAGTTGGCGCTGCGTTCGCCCGCCGCGCCGCCGGACGTCCGCGGGGTGCTGGCCGAGCGCGCCGAACGCGTCCTCGCGGTGGCCGCCCGGCACGAGGTCCGCACCCTGGTGCTCGGGGCCTGGGGCTGCGGGGTCTTCCGCAACGACCCGGCCGAGGTGGCCGAGGCCTTCGCGCACGCCCTGGACCGCCGGGGCGCGGCGTTCGAGCGGGTGGTGTTCGCGGTGTGGGACCGCACGCCGGTGTCGGCGAACCGGGCCGCGTTCGAGGCACGCTTCGGCTCCTGACGCTGCGTCAGCCAGCGGTCCGCCGGCTCTCCGGGCGGTCGGTTCGTGGGCCGGCCGGTTGTCCGGTCAGTCGCGGGTGGCGAGGGCGGAGGCTGCGGCGACCACGCCGGTGACGGTGAGGACGGCCGGCCAGGCGCCGATCTTCTTCGCCAGCGGGTGCGAGCCGCCGAACGCGGCCAGGTACAGCGCGGTCAGGCCGGCCGCGGCGGGGGTGCCGGAACGGCGCTGCCAGCGCACCGCGGCGGTGGTCCCGGCGGCGGCCAGCACCGCGCCGCCGAGTTCGCGGCGACCGCTGAACCGGGCGGTGGCGTAGCCGCCGAGCAGTCCGACGGCGGCGACGGCGGTGGTGGCGGGGAAACGGGCCATGGGATCGACTCCTCACAGGGTGGGGTGCACGGGACGGGGTGTCCGGAGTGGGGCACGGAATGCTTGGGGGGTGGGGCGGGTGGAGCGGCTGCCGGAACGGTTCGTCCACGGTAACGGTGCTAACGAGCCGCCCCGCGGGGCGGTGGCGGGCGACTGCGATACTCGGGCCGTGACGTACCGAGAGGTTGCGCAGGCGGGGGACGCCGAGGCGGTGCAGGCGGGGGAGAACGAGCTGCGGGCCAGCCCGTTGGAGCTCTTCTTCGACCTGGTCTTCGTGTTCGTGATCACCCAGCTCACCGGGAGTCTCTCCCACCACCTCACACCCGGCGGCCTCGCCCGGGTGCTGGTGATGCTGGCCGTGATCTGGTGGATGTACGACGCCTTCATCTGGGTCGCCAACGCGCTGCCACCGCGCACCCACCCGCGGCGCGGGCTGATGCTGCTCGGCATGGTCGGCTTCCTGGTGATCGCGCTCAGCGTGCCGCGCGCCTTCGAGGGCGCCGGCGAGGTCTTCGGCTGGGCCTACCTGCTGGTGGTCGCCGTGCACACCGGGATGTTCGCCACCGCCGGGGTGCGGCCCGGCGCGGTGGCCCGGATGGGCGGGCTCAACCTGGCCATCGCCGTGCTGGTGATCATCGGCGGCCATCTCCAGGGCGGGGCGGAACTCCTGCTCTGGACCGCCGCGTTCGGCATCCAGCTGGCCAACCCGTACCTGGTCGACCTACCCCGGTTCCGGCTGCGCGCCGACCACTTCGTGGAACGCCACGGCCTGGTGGTGATCATCGCCTTCGGCGAGTCCGTGATCGCCATCGGCGTGGGCGTCGGCGACACCGAGCTCACCCCGCTGCTGGTGGGCACCGCGCTGCTCGCCCTCGCGGTCTGCGTCGGCCTCTGGTGGGCGTACTTCGGCGCCGACGACGACGAGCGCGCGGCGGCGGCGATGGCTGCCCTCGACGACGCGCGGCGCAACCAACTCGCCGTCCGCGTCTACAACCTGGGCCACTACGCCCTCCTGCTCGGGGTCATCCTGCTGGCCACCGGCGCCAAGTCCGCCACCGCCCACCCCGGCGCCCCGCTGCACCTCCCCGAAGCCCTCGCCCTGGCCGGCGGCACCGCCCTCTTCCTGCTCGCCAACACCGCCATCCGCCGCACCTTTGCCCTGACCCCCCATCACACCCGTCTGCTCGCCGCCGCCCTCGTCCTCGCCGCGGTCCCGCTCGGCACCCAGCTCTCCGCCGTCGCGCAACTCCTCGCCACCGCCGCCATCCTGGCCGCGGCCTTCGCGGCGGAGGAGCGCCGGACGTCCGCTTCCTGACGCTCCGTCGGGTCCCTTCGGCGGGTCCCTTCGGCGGGTCGCTCTGGCGGGTCGCTCTGGCGGGTCGCTCTGGCGGGTCGCTCTGGCGGGTCGCTCAGGCGGGCCCGAGGGTGCGGAGGGTGGTGAGTTCCTCCTCGGTGGTGCCGTGGGCGAGGAGGTAGGACTCGAGCGAGCCGTGGAGGTCCTGGATGCGGGTGAGGGCGGAGTGGAGATGATCGGCGGCGACGGGGCGGGAGAGGCGTTCGACACCGGCCTCGTCGGTGTACGGGATCGGGCCGCCGTCGAGGCCGAGGCCGGTGTTGGAGCGGACGAAGTCCTCGGTGATCCGGGCGGCGGGGAGGCCGGCCAGGGACTGCAGGACGGCGATGGTCAGGCCGGTGCGGTCCTTGCCGACGGCGCAGTGGACGACCACGGGCCCGCCGGCGGCGAGGGCGCGGACGGCGCCGGCGATGGCCACGCCGCCGACCTCGGCCATGAACGGGTAGAGCGCGGCCTGGTCCTCCGGCCATGCCCGGTCGGTGGTGGCCGGGTCGGGCAGCAGCGGCAGGTGGCGGTAGTCGACGTCCAGGCCGTGGAGCCGGTCCGGCCAGTGGTCGAGCTCGACGGAGCTGCGCAGGTCGACGACGGTACGGACGCCGAGCTCCTTGAGTTTGGCGGCACCCTCCTCGGTGAGCCGGTTCAGGGTCGCCGACCGGTAGAGCAGCCCGGGGCGGAACACCCCCGCTCCGGCGTCGCGGAAGTTCGGCACGTCGGGGATGGCGAGGAAGGGCGCGGCGTCCAGCTCTCTGTCGGTCATGCGGGCAACGGTAGGCGCGCGGCGGGCCCGCGCGCCCCCGCGTTGACCGAACCGGTACCGCCGGATTCCGTGATGTTCACGCCGGCGTGGGTTTCGACGGAGCCCGGCGCCGTGGGACTCGGACGAGCCCGGGCGTCGTGGCGTCAGCGTCCGCCCGCGACGTCCAGGAAGGAGCCGGTGACGTACGAGGCGCCGGGGGAGAGCAGGTAGAGGATGGCCTCCGCGACCTCCTCGGGCTGCCCGCCGCGCTGCATCGGCAGGTGGGGGGCGACCCGGTCGACCCGGCCGGGCTCGCCGCCGAGCGCGTGGATGCCGGTGTGGATCAGCCCCGGCCGCACCGCGTTGACCCGGATGCCCTCGGCGGCGACCTCCAGCGACAGGCCGCGGGTCATCGAGTCCAGCGCGCCCTTGGACGCCGCGTAGTCGACGTACTCGTTCGGCGAGCCGAGCCGGGACGCCGCCGAGCCGACGTTGACGATCGCCCCGCCGCGCCCGCCGTACCGGGTGGACATCCGGCGCACCGCCGCCGCCGCGCACAGGAACGGGCCGGTGATGTTCGCGGCCCAGATCCGGTTCAGCCGGTCCTCGTCGAGCTGGTCCAGCCGGCTCTGCTTCTCCAGCGTGCCCGCGTTGTTCACCAGCGCGGTCACCGGCCCGAGTTCGCGCTCCGCGGTGTCGAACAGCCGCTCCACCTCGGCGGTGGTGGTGACGTCCGCGCGGACCGCCACCGCGGTGCCGCCCGCCGCCCGGATCCGTTCCACCACCGCGTCCGCCGCGCCTTGGTCGGCCCGGTAGTTGACGCACACCCGGTAGCCGCGCTCCGCCGCCAGCACCGCGGTGGCCGCCCCGATGCCGTGTCCGCCGCCGGTGACCACGAGTACCTCGTCGGTCATGCCTGCTCCTTCCGGTGAGGCCGGTCCCCTGTCGGGGCAGCACCTCCGTTGAGGTACGACCGACCGTAGTCGATGCCGTGGTCCACGGGGCGAAATGCCTTTGCAGTCGACCCGTCCGCCCGCGCAGCATCGGCGCCATGGACCAACCCGCCTCCCCGCACGGGCCGCTGAGCCCCGACCACGCCGACCCGGCCGCGTACCTCGCCGCCGACGAGGTGGTCGACCACCACCACCCGCTGATCCGCGAACGGGCCGCCGCGCTGCGGCGCTCCGACCCGGAGGCCACCGCCGAGGCGGTGTTCACCTACGTCCGGGACGAGATCGACCACTCCGCCGACATCGGTGAGTGGAGCGCCGCGTACCGGGCCTCGGACGTGCTCGCCGCGGGCAACGCGATCTGCCACGGCAAGGCCCACCTGCTGGCCGCGCTGCTGCGCGCCAACGGCATCCCCACCGGCCTCTGCTACCAGAAGCTGGAGGTGCTGCACGGCCTCAACGCCGTGTACTGGCCGGAGAGTTCGTCCTGGGTGCGACTGGACGCCCGGGGCAACCGGAACGGCGCCGACGGCCGCTTCGCGGTCCGCCCCGCCGACGAGCAGCCCGCCTGGGCGAACGACCCCGCCCTCGGAGAGCACCACTACGGCACCGTCTACGCCGCGGTGCCGCCCGAGCTGCTGGCCGGCCTCGCCACCGGCCGCCCGGGAACCGCCGGGTTCGACCACCTGCCGCTGGAACTCCCGGACGCGAGCTAGCACGGGGACCGGCGGGACATCAGGCGTCTGCGGGCGGGCCGTCACGTGGTGGCCGACGATGCGTCAGGTGTCGGCCGCCGCGCGGAGGGCGGCGAGCTTCGGGGCGCGGCTCTTCGGCGAGTCCAGGCTGAAGCCGCGGGCGTCGCCGAGCTCGTCGCGGACGAACGCCTCGGTCCGCTCGATCGCCTCCTGCAGCGCGGCGTCCTTCGGTACGAACAACTGGTGCACCAGCTCGCGCTGTTCGGGGTCGTACTCCCAGAAGCCGATGATCCGCCCGCGGTCCACCACCAGGTGGGTCTGCGGGTCGGCCTCGCCGCCGAAGCTCCGCCCGGTCCGGGACGCCGGGACCGGGCGGCCGGCGTCGAGTGCGTCGACCAGCCTGGACAGGTCGCGGTGCAGCAGGTGCAACCCGTCGATACCGGCCAGCAGCGCGTACGAGGGCTCGGTCGGGATGGTGAACTGCTGGAACTCGTCCAGCAGTTCGGCGGGCATCAGCAAGTCGGTGCCCGGCAGCTCGACCAGTTCCAGGGGCGTCAGTGCGGCTTTGGCGGTGGCCGCAGTGAAGCCCGAGAACCAGCGGAAGTGCTTCACCGAGGCGGGCGCCGCCCAGGCGAAGTACCGCTCCGCCAGCTCCGCCGCCGAACCGTGCACCGGCTGCTCCCAGCGCACGTAACCGTAACGCTGCTGGTCCAGGCGGCCGTTGACCGGCACTCGGCGGATCAGCCCGCGAGCCTGCAGCAGGCCCAGCGCCAGCGGCAGGGTGGTCGACAGTCCGCGCTTGCGTCCCGGCTCCCCGAGCGAACGGGCGGTCGGGCCCGCTCCGGCGCGAATCGCCGATGGATCCAACGGCTGTTCGTCGTCCAGGAGTTGGCGCACGGTCAGGCAGAGCTGCTCCACCTCGTCCCGGGTCACTCCCAGATGCTTGGCCGCCGCGGTGAGCTCCGCCTCCGGCGCACCTGCGCCCGCGGCCAGGCCCAGCGCGAAGTCCCGCGCCGGCAGCACGTACGTACAGCCCCGGGCGGAGGGCAGCTCGTGCACCTCCAGTGCCGCCACCGCCGCGTCCACCGCCGCCCGCCCCAGGCCCGCCCGGGCGAACAGCCCCAGGTACGGCGCCGCCCCGCCCACCGACCGGGCCCACCCCGTCGCCGCCAACACCTCGGCCGCGGACGCCCCCACGCGTCGGCCGCCGTCCAACCACTGCCGCTGCGCCCACCAGGCCCGCAGCTTCGCCGCTGGGATCTCGCCGTTCGCCATGCGCCCAGTATCCGGCGGCGGCGGGCACCCGGCCGGTAGCGGCGGCCCCGGGCCGTGTCGGGAGCGTGGGCGAGGGGGGCGGGCGGACGGGGGCGACGGGGGGCGGAAATCGTTCGCGTGTCCGGGTGCGGAGCGGTCAGACTGCCGGAACCGAATCCAGGCCCGTCAAGGGCCGTCGAGGGTCGCCGCGGGCCGTCGCGGGTCGTTGCGGCCGCGCGAGGCCCGTGACGCCCGTGACGCCCGTGACGCCCGCGAGGGCCCGTCCGTTGGGAGGCGACCACCCGTGCACGTCCTGCTCTCCGGCATCGTCGGCTCCACCGCGTACGGCCTCGCCCACGCGGGCTCCGACCTCGACCGGCTCGGCCTGTTCGCCGCACCCACCGTCGCCTTCCACGGCCTGCACCGGCCCACCGAGTCGCACGTCACCACCGCGCCCGACCGCACCCTGCACGAGGCCGCCAAGTGGTGCCGCCTCGCGCTCGGCGGCAACCCGACCGCCGCCGAACTGGCCTGGCTGCCCGAGGAGTTGTACGAAGTCCGGACGCCGCTCGGCGAGGAGCTGATCGCCATCCGGAGCAGCTTCCTGAGCGCGGGCGCGGTCCGCAACTCCTATCTCGGCTACGCCGGCCAGCAGTTCCGCAAGCTCACCGCCCGGGACACCGCCGACCCGCGGGGCCGGGCCAAGGCCGCGAAGAACGCCCGCCACCTGGTCCGGCTGGTCCGCCAGGGCGTCCACCTCCACGAGACCGGCCGCCTGGAGATCCGGCTGCCCGACCCGGACGGCGTCCGCGAGCTCGGCGAACGCTACGCGGAACACCCGCAGGAGGCCGCCGCGCTGCTCGCCGACGCCGAACACCGCCTCGCCCGCCCCGGCGTCCTCCCCGACGCCCCCGACGAACGCCCGGTCGAGGACTGGCTCCGCCGCGTCCGCGCCGCCCACCTCCCAACCGCCTGACCTGCGACCCGACCTGGTCCCTGACCCACCGTCGACACCTCGCCGAGCCCGCGACCCGCCCCGGCAATCCGCTGGCCATCCGCCACGGGTCACCAGGTAGGATCACCCCGGCAGGCGCTGTCCCACCGGACAACCGCCGGCCACCGGGCCGCTAGCTCAATTGGCAGAGCTGCGGACTTTTAATCCGTAGGTTCAGGGTTCGAACCCCTGGCGGCCCACCACAGTAAGACGGCCCCTCATCAGCTACTTGAGCCTGATGAGGGGCCGTCTTCATTCGAACGCCGGTGGTGTGCGTCGGCCCGACCGCTTGAAGGGCAGCCGGGCCGATGAGGTCGCGCTGGTGGAGCGGAGGTTCGGACGGCGTCGGGGCTGCAGCCCTCGATCCGTTCGGTTCGCATGGTATCGAACTAGTGTATGAGTCGCCTTGAGCTAGGCGGCCGGTGCGTCGAAGGTGCGACGGTCGGGCGTCCGGCCGGCAGCCTGGGTGGTTCCGGATCGACTCCGCGTACCGGTTGATCGAGGCGACCAGCTCGCCCCGGGCGTACTGCCCGCACCGCACACAGAACCCGGACGCCTGAATTGGCGGCGCCTGCGGTGCCTTCACACCGGCCACCCGGGCGGGAGTTCCCGACTGGAACACATTGGCTCAGCGATCACGGCCACGACGTTGCTCAACGTGTCGGTGTCGCTGCTGGCGCTGATCGCCAACCTGCCAGCAGCCTGCGTGAGCTGGAGGATGGCGGCGTGGTCGGATGGCGAGTTCGGGTCGGCCATGGCCATCAGGTAGTAGCACCGGCAGCGCATCTGCCGTATCGCCACGTCGAACCCAGTGCCGCGCACGTACTGGCATGCGGCGTCCAGCACGACCTCGCGGTATGCCGCCGTGGCGATGGTGGACGTCACGCGCCCGCCTGACGTGAGATCACCACGGCGTGCGTTCGCCCCTCGATCACCACGGAGTACGTCACACTTGGCCGTCGGTCGAACAGCAGGGTGACGGTCTCCGCAGCGTCCTCGCCGCAGAGGAGAGACTGGTACGCGTCGTACTGGCCACTGCCCATCGGCAGCGCCCGCAGGGCATCCCACAGCACTCTGAGTGCGGCGGGCAGCGTGGGGAACTCGCGGGGCTCCATGATCCCAGTGATCCCCACGGTGACCGCTGGGCGCGTTGGTGCCGCAGAGACCCGGCTCACGCCGACCGCCAGGTCGTGGCGGCGGTGAGGTAGTCGTCGTAGCAGTCGGTGGTGTTCGGGTTACGGTCCCGGCCAGTTCCGGACACGCAGCGCCCGCACGTGCCGCACGGCCGGTGCCGCGGCTCCTCGCCCGGCAGGGGGGCGAGGCAGGGGTGCTCTCTGGTCTCGGCCATGGGTTCCTCCTTGCGAGCTGACCGCATCGCGATCAGGTTCGACCAGGACTGCGGGGCAGGCAATGACGGTCCCGTCATGACAACCGCGGGTTCTCACGGTGTGGTGATGATGCTTCAGCAGGGTTCTCACCGTCAGCCCGTGAAGGCGGCCATGCGTGCCAGCCCCCGGCGCTACCGTGGTGTCACCGCCACTACCGCTGCAGGAGTGAGCATGAGCCCGTCGGCCCGGAGCACAGCCGCCCAGTTACGTGCGACCGCCGAGACGGAGGGCTGGACGGCGTGGGACCTCGCGTCCCGGATCGCCCAGGCTGCCGACGTGTCGCTCACCCAGGCTCACCGGCTCGCCCGCGGCTGGACTCTCGTCCAGGCAGCGGCGGCATATCGTGCGGCCCGTGGCCCCGTGACGGTGCAGCAGCTCTCCAGTTGGGAGACTGGCGCGGTCCGCCCCGGAGACTCCCACCTCGACGGACTGTGCGAGCTGTACCAGACCCGTCCCGACCGACTCGGGTTCGGGCGGGACTACACCCCAGCCGGCCAGCAAGGCGTCGCCCATAACACGGCGCCGCTCGCTGGACGCATCGCACAACGCGGGCATCAGGCGCCTGCCGAGCAGCGGGCGATACTGCACGGCCTGCTCGACGGGCTCGGGGTGACCCTGTCGGGACAGGTTCTCGACACCCTCGCTGCCGCCCGGCATGGCATGTCCGAAACCCTCGCCGACGGGCTGGCCGAGACCACCATCGACCAGTGGGAGCGGTCGGCCGCCGAGCACGGCCAGTCGTACCAGGTCGTCCCCCCGGGGCAGATGCTCGGTGGCGCAGTGCTCGACTTCGTCGAGGTGCAGCAGTTCCTGACGCACCGGCAGCCTGCCGATCGGCGTAGTCGCCTCTGCCACGTGGCCGCCCAGCTCGCTGGCGCGGCCGGGATGGCGCTTGTAGCGCTCGGCGCGCACCGCGAGGCGAGGGAGTGGTTCCGGTGCGCGCAGCTCGCTGCGGAGGAGACGGGCGACCGCGCGCTGCGAGCGTGGCTGCTGGCCCGCGAGGCGGTCATCCCCTTCTACTACGGCAGCCCAGCGGCATCTGCCCAGCTCGCGGAGCGGGCCCGCCTGGTGGCCGGATCCACGGCTTGCGCGACCGCCGCGTGGGCGCCGGCCCTGGAGGCACGGTCGCTGGCCCGGCTGGGCCGCGCCGACGACGCACGCGCGGCCATGGCGCTCGCCGAGCGCGCCTTCGAGCGCCTCGACGACCGGCACACCAGCGACCTCGCCTATGGCTACACCGCCCGCCAACTCCGCTGGCACATCGGCAGCATGCACACCGCTCTCGGCGACACCCGGCGCGCCCAGCTCGCCCTCGACGAGGCCCTGGCCATGTACTCCCCAGCCGAGCGGCTCGACCGGGCGCTGATCGCGCTCGACCAGGCAGCCGGCCTGATCGGCGTCGGCGAGATCAGCACCGGCGCGCAGGTCGGCACGATGGCGCTGGACTCCCTGCCCGCCGAGCACCGGACGGGCATCGTCCTGGCCCGCGCCCGGGAGGTCGCCGCCAACGTGCCGATGCGCGGCGTCCGGAGTCCGATGGTGGCCGGACTGCGGGAGATGATCGAGGAGTCGGAGTTCCTGGCGCTCCCCGGCTAGGGTCGGCGGGCCAGTACCTGCAGCAGCCCGGTGACGGCGACGCCGGCCACGATCTCGCGCCGGTCGATCATGTCCTGGATCCGCTCGAGCGGGATCCACTCGATCCGGTCGGCCTCGTGGGTGTCGACGGGCGGGGCGATGAACTCGGCGCTGCGGGCCAGGAAGACGTGGTGCTCGGCGTTGCTCATCCCGCCGATGGGCTGGTTATAGGCGAGCGGTTTGACTGCGGTGACGCGCCAGCCGGTCTCCTCCTCGACCTCCCGGGCGGCTGCCGCGGCCAAGGTCTCCCCGCCCTCGACGATGCCTGACGGGATCTCCCAGTTCCAGGTGTCGGTAGCGAAGCGGTGGCGCCACATCATCAGCACCTCGTCGCGGTTGTTGAGCACCACGGTGGCAGCGACCGGCGCGAACCGGACCAGATGGTGCTCGTAGCGCGGCTGGCCCGGAGGTTCGACGTCGACCAGCTCCAAGTTCACCCAAGGGCTGGTGTAGATGGGGCGGCTACCGTACACGGTCCACTCGCTCATACCCGTGATCATCCCACGGGCATTGTCCGGTACGGCCGTTGACCCCGGACAGGACGAAGCGCCCCGCCCGTCGACCGAAGCCGAGGGGCGGGGCGTGTTCAGTGCTGAATCAGAGTGATCGCGGCGAGGACCAGCGCGGCCAGGCCCGTCAACGCGCCGAGGGCCGGCAGCGGCAAGTGGTTGCGCTCCGGCCCGTCCACCCGCTTGTCCAGGTCCGCGACCCGCGCGTCGGTCTGGTCCGCGCGCTGCAGCAGCAGGTTCAACTGCCCGTCCGTGTGGGCGAATCCCACGTCCACGCTCCTACGCAGCTCGGCGAGCTCCAGGGCGACCGAGACGCCGCCATCCTGCGGTGGGGACGTCACGTGGCCTCCGGCGGGAGCGGTGGGACCGGCTCGATCAGCGGCAGCGACGCCTTGGCCGGCGCGGCCCGCAGCCAGGCCCGCAGCCAGGACGGCAGCCAGCCGGCCACCAGCGGCAGCGCGAGCAGCCGGGTAACGGAACCGGAGACCGCGAGCACGACACCCAGGCCCGGCACGGTGTCCCGGATCCCGGCACTGTGCACGAGCAGCGGCATGCCCTCGGCGGCACCGACCACGACCGCGAAGACGGTACGGACGACGCGCAAGTCGAGTCCTTCATGGTCAGGTCCCCTTCGGCAGCGCGGCGCCGAGCGCGGCCCGGGCGCCAGCCGCCGCGGCGGCGTCCAGCTGGGCCTGGGTATCCGAACGCGTGCTCGCCGGATGTGGGTGCGCCGAGCGCGGGTCCCCCGGATGCGTGTGCGGCGAGCGGGGGCCGCGGCATGCGGTCGGCGGCGCGTGTCACATTCGGTGGCTGGGCGGGGTCAGTGCGGTGAGAGCGAGGAACGCACCCGAGAGAGGGATGACCCATGAACACTGTTTCCACCCAGAGCGTCGAGGCCCAGGAACTCCGGTCGCGGATGTCGGACCCGGTGGCGCAGGTGCCGGAGCTGGAGGAGCTGTCGGGCTGGCTGTTCCGGGCGACGGGGAACCGGTCGGTGCCGCGTACGACGATCGCGCTGATGCACCTGCGGGCCGGTCAACTCGTCGAGAGCACCTACCTGGTGATGCTGAACGCCGGGATGCTGCGGAAGGCGGGGGAGACCGAGGAGCGGATCACCGCGGTGGCGTCCTGGCGGACGGCACCGTACTTCACTCCTGCGGAGCGGGTGGCGCTCGCGCTGGTCGAGGCGGTGCTGACGCCGAGTCAGCGCGGCGAGCGTGTCCCGGACGAGCTGTACGCCGAGGCGGCCGCGCTCTACGACCCGAAGGCGCTCACCACGCTGGTGCTCGCGATCGGGCAGGTGAACTTCTTCGTCCCGCTCGCGCTGATCGGCAAGCCGGTGCCGGGGGTGAAGCCGTCCGAGCAGTGGACCTGAGCCGGGCTCAGGTGTCGGCGGGACGGGTGAGGGCGCCGCACGTCTGACCGAGCTGGGCGGCGTCGGCGTCGATCTTCGCGAGCCGGACGGACGGGTCGCCGCGTAGTTGGTCGCCGCGCAGTTGGCCGAGGTCGTCGGACAGGTCGGCGATCAGTCGGTAGAGGGCGGCCGAGGCAATCGGGAGCAGGCGGTCGAGCTCGACGACGGCCCGGTCGGCCGCGTCCGCCCGGCTGTCCGGGGTGCCGTCGGCGGTTCGGTGGAAGGCGGCCAGGGACTGCGTGGCCTGGTCGCAGACCAGGCGGACCGACGGTGTGCGGGACGGAGTCGGCGAGGGCTCGGGCGTCGGCGTCGCGGGTCGCGGGTTGCCGGTGTGGGGAGGGGAGGTGGGGTTGGCGGGCATCGTCGTGGCGCCCGGGGGCGGTGACGAGGACGGCGAGATGCTGACGGCCACGAAGACCAGGACGACGCTGACCAGGCCGGCCGCGGCGGCGACGAAACCCGGCCAGGCCCGGGCGGTGCGGCCGGGGACAGCGATGGCCCCCGCCCCGACGCTGCTCCGGAGCCGCTGCGGCGGTGACGCCAGGACGGGCGGCGCCGTGGCGGCGCGGCGCGGGGCGGTCGCGGCGAGCGGTGCGGCCGCGTCGGTGGCCGGGGCGGTGGCCGGGGCGTCGATGAGCGAGGCCAGGTAGCGGCGCCACCAGGGGAGTTCGCGGCTGAGACGGTGCCCGGTCGGCGTGGGCGGCTGTGGGGTGCGGGTGAGGAGGGAGCCGAGGTAGCGGTTGCCGAAGGTCACGGGCCGACCTCCCCGGTCGGGCTGCCGGCGGGGAGCGGGGCCAGCGGGCGGTCGTCCGGGGGATTCGGCGGGGGCGGCTCGGTGCCACCGACGATGTTCTGCAGGCTGGTGGCGGTGCCGAGTTGGCGCAGCAGCGCGGGCGCCGAGGCTCCGGCGGCGACGGCGGCGTACAGGCCGCTGATCTGGGAGTGCAGCAGCCAGCCGCCGAGTGCGCCGAGGGCGATGCGGCTGAGCGCGGCGGCGACGTCCGCGGACGGGTCGATGAAGTTCCGCAGTGGCGGCACCCGGCGGCGGGGGTGTTCGCGGGCGCGGTGCCGTGCGGCCTGCCAGGCCAGCAGGCGGCCGTTGGTGACCACCAGTTCGACCAGCGCGCCGCCCACAGCCCCGTACCCCGCCGCCGCCAACCAGTTCAACTCTGCCTCTCCCCGAGCAAGTTGAATGCGTGCAGACAGCATCCAACACCGGCCGACCCGCTTTCAAGCGCGGGACCCGGGCCGGATGGGAAGGGGAAGAGGGCGGCCAGGCGGAGAGTGCCGGCGAGGGCGAGGGCGAGGGCGAGGGCGAGGGCGAGGGCGAGGGCGAGAGCGGGGGCGAAGGCGAAGGCGAGGGCCGGACAGAGGCCCGGTGCGGGGCGTGTCGCGGCCCCGGTGGAGCGGGTGCTCCACCGGGGCCGGCCGTAGCGAGCGCCTAGTTGCCCAGGGCGGTGTCGGGGATCCAGGAGCCGTGGATGCCGGCGGTGACCCGGCGGGGCAGGTGGACGGTGGCGACGGTGGCGAGGTCGGCGGCGTCCAGGACCAGGAGCTGGGAGGCGTCCTGCTTGAGGTCGGAGACGACGGTGAGCAGGTAGCCGTCGTCCTCGCGGGTGGCGCCGTCGGCGGGGACGAAGACCGCCTCGCTGGGCATCCGGGCGTCGCCGACGGGGGAGAGCAGGCGCTCGCCGGTGGTGCGGTCGTACTTGACCAGGCCGTAGCCACCCTGGCCGTGCTGGTCGGGGAAGGAGACGGCGTAGAGGTAGCGGTGCTCGGCGCCGAGGAGGTCCTCGTTGAAGGTGGGGAACTCGATCGCCAGGTCGTCGACGATCTCCTCGCGGACCCGGCCGGCTGCCAGGTCGATCACCCAGCGGCGGTTCAGGGAACGGGTGTTGGGCTCGCTGCCGCGGTCCGGCGCGCCGACCCACCAGTTCCAGGAGAGGCGGAAGCCCTCGCGGTCGACGGTCGGACCCTCCAGCACGATCCGGCCGGCCGCGTCCTCGTAGGCGTTGGCGGTGTGCAGCATGCTGCCGGGGGCGATCGGGAACCAGCGGACCTGCTCGGCGCCGCGCGGGCCGCGCGGCATGACGCCGATCCGGGCGGGCTGCCCGTCCTGCCAGGAGTACGGAATGCCGGAGTGCTCGGCCGGGTCGAAGGTGACGTTGCCCTCGACGAAGACCACGTGGTTGCGGGTCAGCGCGAAGTCGTGCTTGAGCGCGGCACTCGCCCCCGGTACCTCGATCGCCTCGGTGATCCGGCCGCTCGGGTCGGCGACGTAGTACATCAGGTACGGCGGGAAGGGCGAGGAGCCGAAGAAGTGCAGCTCCCCGGTGACCGGGTCGGTCTTCGGGTGGGCGGTCATCGCGGTGCGCAGCCGGCCGCCGAAGTCGTAGGCGCCGACGGTGTCCAGCTCGGCGGTCAGCTCGAACGGGAGGTTGGCCTCGCAGAGGGCGAGCAGCTTCCCGCCGTGCTCGATGACGTGGGTGCCGGCGGAGGAGGCGGTGAGGTCCGGGCCGTGCTCGGTGAGGTAGGGCGCACCGTCCAGCGCGGGCGTCTGCACCCAGCGGTTGCGGTACCACTCGGCGCGGCCCTCGCGCAGCCGGATGCCGTGCACCATGCCGCTGCCCTTGAACCAGTGGGACGGGGTGACGCCGGCCTTCGGGTTGTGGCTGTTGCGGATCAGCCGGCCGGTCAGCTCGGTCGGCAGGGTGCCCTCGACGGGGAGCGAGGTGGCGGTGATCTCGTCGACGGCGGGCTCGTAGTGGCCGATCAGGTAGGGCTTGGCGGAGTCGGCGAACGTCGTGGCGGTGGTCATGGCGGTGTCTCCTAGGCAGCTGAGTGGCGGGTGGGCGAGGCGGGGGGTGAGAGGACGAGCCGGGGGTGAGAGGACGAGTCGGCGGGTCAGGCGGACCGCTCGGCGCGGGACTTGAGGGTGGCGAGCCATGCGGTCAGCGAGTCGTGCAGCGCGGCGCGCAGCGGCTCGGTGGCGGCCTCGACCGGCGCGCCGGCCCAGGACTCCTCGGTGCGGACCAGCACCCCGTCGCCGTGGCGCTCGAAGCTCCAGACGTGGACTCCGTCGATGCCGGAGGCCGGTCCGCCCCAGACGATCCGCTCGCCGGGGACGAGTTCCTGGACGGTGGAGGTGATGTCCAGGCCGTGGGTGTGCCAGCGGAAGGAGGCGCCGGTCGCCAGCGGGCCGTCGAGGGTGGCGCTGTCGATGTCGGCGAGCCAGTCGGCCCAGTGGTCGATGTCGGTGTGCAGGTTCCACACCCGCTCGATCGGGGCGTCGATCTCGATGGCGAGCAGGACGACGACGGGGGCGGTCGGGTCGATGGTGATCATGGCTACAGGCCTTTCCTGACGGCGGGCTGACGGGTGATCAGGGTCGGGGCGGTGCGCAGGCGGCAGGTGAGGGCGCCGGCCAGGCCGGCGGTCGCGGCGAGGACGGCGGCGGAGACGGCGAAGGCGGTGCGGTAGCCGGCCGTCAGGGCCTCGGGCAGCGGCTGGTGGGCGGCGTGGGCGGTGGCGGCCCCGGCCAGGGTGGCGAGCACGGCGAGGCCGAGGGTGCCGCCCAACTGGCGGGTGGTGTTGGCCAGTCCGCCGGCCAGTCCGGCGTCGCGGGCCGGGACGCCGGCCACCGAGAGGGCGGTGAGCTGGACGAACGCGGTGCTCAGGCCGAGTCCGATCAGCAGCATCGGGCCGAGCAGGTCGGCGGCGTAGCTGCCGTGGGCGTCCAGCCGGGAGAGCCAGAGCAGTCCGGTGGCCGCGGCGAGCAGCGCGCCGAGCAGGGTGGCCCGGTCGCCGATCCGGGCGGCGAGCCGTGGGGCGGCCGCCGAGCCGAGCATCATCGTGATGGCGAGCGGAAGTTGGCCGAGGCCGGTGAGCAGTGGTCCGGCGCCGAGCACCTGCTGCTGGTAGAGCGGCAGGAAGTAGAAGAGGGCGATCCACACCGAGCCGAGCAGGGCGGTCAGCAGGTTGCCGACGGCGACGGTGCCGCTCCGCAGCAGCCGGGGCGGCAGCAGCGGGTCGGGGTGGCGGCGCTCGATCCGGGCGAACAGGCCGGTCAGCAGCGCGGCGACGGCGAGGCCGGTCAGGACGGGGGTGCTGGTCCAGCCGCTGGTGCGGGCGGTGGTCAGGGCCCAGACCAGGGCGGTGAGGGCGAGGGTGACGGTGGCGGCACCGGCGAGGTCGAAGCGGGCGGGAGGGGAGGGGAGAGCGGGGGTGGGTGAGGAGGGGGGAGTGGGAGCGGGAGGGGGGAGGTGAGCGGGGGAAGGCGTGGAGGAGGGTGAGGTTCCGTCGGTGCGCAGCGCGCTCGGGGTGGCCGGGACGAGCAGGGCGGTGGCGGTGAAGGCGAGGGCGGCGGCGAGCGCGGTGAGGTGGAAGATCCACGGCCAGCCCCAGCTCTGGGCGACGGCTCCGCCGAGCAGGACGCCGGCCGCTCCGCCCGCTCCGGAGACGGCGCCCCAGACGGCGAGGGCGCGGCCGCGGTCAGGACCTGGCGGGTGCAGGTCGAGGAGTAGGGCGAGTGCGGCGGGGGCGATGGCGGCGGCGCCGAGGCCCTGGAGGGCGCGGGCGGCGATCAGTGGGGTCGCGCCGTTCGCGAGGCCGGCGGTGAGCGAGGCGAGGGCGAAGAGGGCAAGTCCGGCGAGCAGCACCCGGCGGCGGCCGAGCCGGTCGGCGAGCCGGCCGCCGGGCAGCAGGAGCGCGCCGAAGGCCAGGCCGTAGGCGTTGACCACCCAGGTCGGGCCGGTGCCGGTGAGGGCGGTGGCGGCGGCGATGTCGGGGAGTGCGACGTTCACGTTGGAGGTGGCGAGCAGGACGGTGAACTGCCCGGCGGCGAGGGCCGCGAGGGCGGGTCCGGGGCGGCGCATGCGGGTCACGGCTACTCCTTCCGAGTGCAGGTTAGTGTGGTTGACCACTCACTCTCTGGGCCGAAAGAACGGCGAGGCGTGGAGCCCCGCCGGCAAGCGAAGGGTGTCGGTGCGTCAGTAGTGCGTGATGCCCGCGGCGAGCGTGCGGGTCCACGGGGCGTCCACCTCGTCCACGCCGATCGACACGATCAGGTGGCACAGCATGCCCAGCGCGAAGAACTGCTGGACCTCCTGCTCGGTGCCGCCGGAGGCCCCGCGTACGTACTCCACCAGCCGGGCGTAGCCCTGCTGGGCGGCGGCCCGGACGGCCGGCTCGGAGACCGCGGCGGCCTGGGCGTGCAACTGGATCAGCATCAGGTCGTTGTTGCTGATCAGCCGGGCGTACGCGTCGCCCATGGCGTCCAGGACCACCTGGGCGGAGCTGCCGCGGGCGTCGGCGGCGGCCTGTTCCAGGGCGGCCCGGACCTGGACGAAGCAGTGCTCGACCACGGCGGTGAACAGCTGCTCCTTGCTGGGGAAGAGCCGGTAGACGTAGGCCTGGGAGATGCCCGCCGCCTTGGCCACCTCGGTGGTGGTGGTGCCCCAGTAGCCGCGGGCGGCGAAGGCGCCGATTGCGGTGCGGAGCACCGTCTCGCGGCGTTCCTCGGCGGTGGAGAGCTGGCGGGGGCGTTCCGTCTTCATGTGAGTACTCAACCACTCACACTTTTGAGTGTCAAGCGGGATTGGCAGACGGGTCGGTGCCGGGGGTGGGGTTGGCGAACGGGGCGGCGCGCCGGGGCGTGGGTGGCGGACGGGGCGGCGAGCCGGAGGCGGGGATGGCAGACGGGGCGGCGAGCCGGAGGCGGGGATGGCAGACGGGCTGGTGTCGCGGGTGGGGTTGGCGGACGGGGCGGCACGCCGGGGCGGGGTTGGCGGAGGGGCGGTGCGCCGAGGCGGGGTTGGCGGAGGGGCGGTGCGCCGGGGCGGGGTTGGCGGAGGGTCGGTGCGCCGGGGCGGGGTTGGCGGAGGGGGCGGCGCGCCGGGGGCGGGGATGGCAGACGGGCTGGTGTCGCGGGTGGGGTTGGCGGACGGGGCGGCACGCCGGGGCGGGGATTGCGGAGGGTCGGTGCGCCGAGGCGGGGTTGGCGGAGGGGGCGGCGCGCCGGGGCGGGTCGGTGTGGCCAGCGTGCCGGGGCGGGGTGGTGTGCGGGTTGGTGCCGGGGGCGGGGTTGGCGGAGGGTCGGCGCGCCGGGTGGGTGGTGTGCGGGTCGGTGCCGGGGCTGGGGTTGGTGGAGGGGCCGCCGCAGGCGGGATAGCGGGTGGATAGCCGAGTCGGTTCGGGCCGATAGCCGGGGGTCGGAGAGTGGTTCCCGGAAGGCGACCTCCGCCGGAACGTGAGGACTCGGAAGATGATCGATTACCAGAGCCGTACGGCGTCGAGGGAGACGGCGTCTCCCCTCGCCGCTGAACTGACCAGTGTCGTCAAGCGGTTCACCAACGCCAAGGGCGAGCCGTTCACGGCCGTCAACGGGCTGGACCTGCGGATCCGGCGGGGCGAGGTGGTGGCGTTCCTCGGCCCGAACGGTGCCGGCAAGACCACCACCATCGACATGCTGCTCGGGCTGACCCGGCCCGACGAGGGTGAGGTGCGGCTGTTCGGGCAGGAGCCCGAGCAGGCGGTGCGGGCCGGCCGGGTGGCCGCGGTGCTGCAGACCGGCGGGCTGCTGCCCGACCTGACGGTCGAGGCGACCATGCACATGCTGGGCTCGCTGCACCCGGGCGCCGACCCGGAGCGCTGCATGGCCCGGGCGAACATCACCGAGCTGCGCAGCCGCCGGGTGGCGGCCTGCTCCGGCGGTGAGCAGCAGCGGCTGCGGTTCGCGCTGGCGCTGCTGTCCCGCCCCGACTTCCTGGTGCTGGACGAGCCGACCGCCGGCATGGACGTGGTGGCCCGCCGGGACTTCTGGGCGGCCGTCCGGGAGGACGCGGCCCGCGGCATGACCGTCATGTTCGCCACCCACTACATGGAGGAGGCGGACCAGTTCGCCGACCGGGTGGTGCTGATCGACCGAGGTTCGGTGGTCGCCGACGGCTCGGCCTCCGCGATCCGCGCCGCGACCAGCGGCCGTACCGTCTCCGCGGTGCTCAGCCCGTACGAGGCCGGCGTGGTCTCCCGGACGCCCGGGGTGCGCTCCAGCAGCGTCCGCGGTGAGCGCACGTACTTCACCTGCACCGACTCGGACGCGCTGCTGCGGGTGCTGGTCGGCGAGACCGCCGCGACGGACATCGAGGTGGCCCCGCGCAGCCTCGAAGAGGCCTTCATGGCCATCACCGAGCACCGCCGTACCGTTTCGAAGGAGATCTGATGGCCGCCGTCACGGCGCCCGCCGCCCGCACCCGCACCTCCGCCTTCAACGGCGTGAACCCGACGTTCGTCCGCTACGAGCTGCGCCGCCGGTTCAACCGGCAGACCACCATCTTCACGGTGCTGCTGCCCGCGGTGCTCTACCTGGCCCTGTTCCGCACCGCCCCGTCCGGCGGGGCGAGCCTGCCGCACGGCAACTTCGCCGCCTGGATGATGATCGGTCAGGCGGTGTACGGCGCGGCCACCGCGGCGGTCAGCTCGGCCGCCACCATCTCGGTGGAGAAGTCGGTCGGCTGGATGCGCACCATCGCGATGAGCCCGCTCACCCCGCCCGGCTACCTGCTGGTCAAGGTGGTCTGCTCGGTGCTGATGGCCGGCGTGCCGGTCGCCATCGTCGGGGTGCTGGGCGCCCTGACGGGGGCTCAGGCCGACACCAACGTCTGGGTGGTCTCGCTGCTGGTCGCCTGGGTCGGGGCCGCGGTCTTCGCCGCGCTCGGCATCGGGATGGGCCTGGCGATGAAGCCCGACGTGGTGATGCACATGCCCGGCCTGACCATGACCGCGCTGGCCTTCCTCGGCAACCTGTTCATCCCGCTCACCGGGACCATGCTCGAGGTCTCCCGCTACACCCCGATGTACGGCGTGGCCACCCTGGCCCGCTACCCGCTGAACGACGGCTTCTCCTTCCACGGGGAGCACTCCAGCGTCACCGGCGCGGTCTTCAACCTGCTGGCCTGGTTCGCCGGCTTCTCCTTCCTGGCGATCCGCCGCTTCCGCAAGTCCACCGGCCGCCCGTAACCACGGCCGGCCCCGCAAGCACCTCGTAGCCACCGAACCGCACCGGGCCAGGCCCGCCGTGCGCAGGCCCCACACGAAAGGGGGTTAGAACACATGTTCGCATTCATCGCACCGGGGCAGGGCTCCCAGACCCCGGGCATGCTGGCCGCCTGGTTGCGCGACCCGGCCGTCGCCGAACGGGTGCGCGCCTGGTCCGAGGCCGCCGACTGCGACCTGGTCCACCTCGGCACCAAGGCCCCGGCCGCGGAGATCGCCCGGACCGAGCACACCCAGCCCTTGCTGGTCGCCGCCGGCCTGCTGGCCCACGCGGCGCTGGACGGCCTCGTCGAGGACGGCGGCGCGGTCGCCGCCGGCCACTCGGTCGGCGAGCTCACCGCGGCGGTGTACGCCGGGGTGCTGGAGCCCGCCGACGCCGTCCGGCTGGCCGCGATCCGCGGCCGGGCGATGGCCGAGGCCTGTGCCGAGGCGCCCACCTCGATGGCCGCCGTGGTCGGCGGTGATCCGGCCGAGGTGCTCGCCCGGATCACCGCGGCCGGCCTCACCGCCGCCACCTTCAACGGCCCCGGCCAGATCGTCGCCGCCGGCGCCGTCGACGCCCTGGCCGAGCTGCAGTCCGACCCGCCCCCCGGGGCGACCGTGAAGCCGCTCACCGTCGCCGGGGCCTTCCACACCCCGTACATGGAGTCCGCCCGGCAGCGGGTCGCCGCCGCCGCCGAGACCGTGCGCTTCGCCCGGCCCCGGCAGCTGCTGCTCTCCAACGCGGACGGCGCACTGGTCGAGGACCCCGCGGAGATCCGCCGCCGGCTGGTCGACCAGGTGGTCAGCCCGGTCCGCTGGGACCTCTGCCTGACCTCGCTGGCCGCGCTCGCCCCCGAACTGACCGTCTCCCTCCCGCCCGCCAAGACCCTGGCGAGCATCCTCAAGCGCCAGCACCCCGAACTCGAGGTCCTGTCCCTCACCAGCGCCCGCGACATCACCCGCGCCCAGGAGCGCCTCGCCGCCCCCGCCAGACGAGGAGAGCCCGCCAATGCCAGCGCCGCGGCAGGCAGCCTTCGCCCCGTCGCGGCCCGACACATCCCGCCTGGACGCCCCGCCGAAGCACCCGAGTACACCCAGTACGAGGGCGCTCCGGCGGCACGCCCAGCCGGGCGCGGCGGGCCGCTCCTCGACGGGCGAAGCCTGCCTGCCGCGGCGCTCGTGTCTGACCTCATCGACCGCCCGCGCGTCGAGCGGGCCGAGCACCTCGCGGTGACCGATGCCGAGGGCGGGGTGACCTACCGTCAGCTGGGGACCGCCGTGGACCGGGCGGTGGGGTGGCTGCGCGGGCAGGGGATCGCCGCGGGTGACCGGGTGGTGTACGCGGGGGGCAACGACCGTTCGTTCCTCGCGCTGTTCTGGGCCACCCTGCGGATCGGTGCGATCTTCGTCCCGGTCCACCCGGACCTGACGGACCACCAGGTCGACCACATCGTCTCCGACTGCGAGGCCGCGCTGGCGATCTGCCCGCCCGGCGCGGGCCGCCGGGCCGCTCGCACCGTCGAGGCCGAACAGGCCTGGCAGCAGGTGCTGGCCGGCGCCGAGGACGACTTCCGGGCCGACGTCCCGGACACCGCCGTGGCGATGCTGATCTACACCTCCGGCACCACCGGCCGCCCCAAGGGCGTGGTCTGCCCGCACCGCCAGATGCTCGCCGCGCTGCACGCCATCAACGAGCGGCTGCGCTACGAGGCCGCCGACGTGGTGCTCTGCCGACTGCCGCTCTCCTTCGACTACGGCCTCTACCAGGCGCTGCTCGCCACCCTGGTCGGCGGCTCCCTGGTGCTGGCCCGCCGCTCCGAGGACGTCGGACTGCTCCGGCTGATCGAGCGCACCGGCGTCACCGTCGTCCCGCTGGTGCCCTCGCTGGCCCAGATGCTGACGCTGCTCCAGGGCAAGCTGCGCCGCCCCACCCGGGTGCGGCTGTTCACCAACACCGGGGCCCGCCCCGGCCGGGCGGTGATGGCCGAGCTGCTGGAGGTCTTCCCCGGCTCGGTGTTCGCCTCGATGTACGGCATGACCGAGTGCAAGCGGATCTCCATCCTCGACCCGGCGGAGTACGCCGAGCACCCCGACTCGGTCGGCCCGCCGATCCCCGGCGACGCGGTGCGCATCGTCGGCGCCGACGGCGCGGAGCTCGGCCCGCGCGAGACCGGCGAGATCGTGGTCTGGGGGCCGACCGTGATGGCCGGCTACTGGCGGATCCCGCTGGAGGCGCAGAACCGGTTCATCGCCCGCCCCGACGGCTCGCTGGAGCTGCACACCGGCGACCGCGGCTGGCTCGACGAGGACGGCCGGCTGTACTTCGTCGGCCGCGACGACGACGTGATCAAGCGCCGCGGCATCCGCCTCGCGCTCACCGAGATCGAGGACGCCGCCGAGCGGATCCCCGGCGTCACCGCCGCGGTGGCGCTGCGCCCCGAGCCGGAGGACGGCCCGCTGGTGCTCGCCGTGCACTCCGCGCTCCCCCCGGACGCGATCCGCGCCCGCCTCGCCGAGCGGCTCGACCACGCCCGGATGCCCGACCAGATCGTCCCGCTCGACAGCGTCCCGCTGACCGCCAACGGCAAGCCGGACCGGGCCGCCGCCAAGCGCCTGGTGGACGCCGCCCGGACCGCCCAGCCGACCATCACCTCCCCGAGGAGCAGCCATGAACCAGTCGCAGTTTGACCAGCTCGTCGAGCGGATCTGCTCGGTCGAGGTCACCGACCCCGAGACCCCGCTCGTCGACCTGGGCGTCGACTCGCTGCACACCATCGCGCTGGTGATGGCCGTCGAGGAGGAGTTCGGCATCGAGGTCGACCCCGACGCCCTCGCCGACCCCGCGCTCGCCTCCCCGGCCGGCCTGTTCCGCTACGTGCAGTCCTGGGCCGCCGACGCCGCCCCGGCCCCGGCCGGAATCTGAGAGGCCGACAGCCATGTGGACCGACACCAGACCGGCGGCCGAACTGCCCCGGCTGTTCGAACGGGGCGGGGACGTCATATCCCTCTCCGGCGGACTCCCCGACCTCGACGTCCTCCCGCTGGAGACGATCTCCGGCCAGCTCTCCCGGCTCGTCCGCCTCGGCGGCAAGCTCGCCCTGCAGTACACCACCCCGCACGTCGCCAAGGCCCTCGTCCCCGCCGTCGCCGACCTGATGGCGCGTGAGGACGGCCACGCCGACGCCGACAACCTGATCCCCACCAGCGGCTCGCAGATGGGCCTCACCGCCGTCGCCCTCGCGCTCGGCGCGCCCGGCGAGACCATCGTGGTGCAGACCCCGGCCTACCCGGGCGCCACCGCCGCGTTCCGCACCGCCGGCCTCGAGCTGCAGGCCGCGGCGGAGGACGCCGAGGGCCTCGACCCGCAGCAACTGCGCACGACGGTACGGGAGTTGCGGGCGGCCGGGCGGACGGTGCGACTGCTGTACGTCAACCCGACCTTCCAGAACCCGACCGGCGCCACCCTCGGCGTGCACCGCCGCACCGAGATCCTCGCCGCCTGCCGCGAGCTCGACCTGCTGCTGGTCGAGGACAACCCGTACGGGCTGCTCGGCTTCGACGGCGCCACCACCCCCCTGTTCCAGGCCCTCGACCCGCAGCAGGTGGTCTACCTCGGCACCTTCTCCAAGATCTTCGCCCCGGGCCTGCGCTCCGGCTGGATCGCCGCCCCCGAGCACGTCAAGCACGACCTGGCCCGGGTCGCCGAGATCATCTCGCTCTCGCCGTCCGCGCTCGCCCAGGGCGCCCTCGCGGCCTTCCACTCCCGCAACGGCTGGACCGAGCTGATCGACCGCTACCGCGACAGCTACCGCGAGCGCTGCACCCTGATGGCCGACGCCCTCGACCGGGAACTCGGCGCCGACAGCCCGTGGACCTGGCAGCGCCCCGGTGGCGGCTTCTACCTCTGGCTGCGCCACCGCGACGGCGTCGACGCCACCCGCTACGCCCGGGCGGCCGCCGCCCACGGCGTCTCGTTCGTCCCCGGCGGGCACTTCAGCATCGACGGCGAGCACGCCCACGGCATCCGGCTGTGCTTCAGCAACGTGCCGCGCAAGAAGATCGCCGAGGGGATCTCCCGGCTGGCCGCCGCGCTGGCCGAACCGGCCGCCACGGAGCGCGAGTTGGCGGAGGTGGCGGGATGAGCGCCCCCGCCGTCGAGGCCACCGCCACGGCCGCCACGACCGCGGCGACCCCCGCCGCCCGCGCCGTGGACTGGGCGGAGCTCGGCCCGGCCCGCGCGCTGGGCGGATCCGACTGGCAGGTCTGGGGTATCGGCCTGCTGCGCAACGCCGGCTTCCCGGTCTCCGGCCTCGACCTGATCGGCGGCACCCGCGCCCCGCAGGCCGCCGACCGGCTCGCCACCGGCGAGGGCGTCCACGAGGAGTTCCTGGCCGCCTACCAGGCCGACGTCGAGCAGGAGAGCGCCCGCCTCACCGCCCTCGCCGCCGACCCCAAGCTGCGCCTGGCCATCGCCTGGCAGAACCGCACCTTCTACCGCCTGCTCGACTCGATCGCGGCCGGCGGCGGCAAGGAGGCCAAGCGCCGCCAGCGCGAGCGCACCCTGGCCATGTACTGGCTGCGGTACTGCGCCAAGGCCGAGTCGATCGGCTTCTTCGGCCCCGCCGCCTGGATGTCGGTCGGCCGCACCCGGCCCGCCATCGCGGTCGAGCCCGGCCCCGGCCTGGTCGCCGCCTCCCACACCGCCTTCGAGCGCTGGACGATCGCGGCGGTCGCCGACTGGATGGCCGAACAGCCCGGCGCCCGCTGGTGGTTCCCGCCGATGCTGCGCCCCGACGTCCACCTGGACGGCGAGCAGCTGCAGCTCGGCAACCGCAAGACCATGCGGCTGCGCCCCGAGGACGCCCAGGTGCTGCGGCTCGCCGACGGCGACCGCAACGGCGAGCAGATCGCCGACGCGCTGGTCGCCGAGCACGGCTGGGACGCCGCCACCGCCCGCGAGAAGACCGACAAGGTGCTGAACCGGCTGCTGCGGCAGCGGGTGCTCGGCTGGGACGCCAACATCCCGGTCGACGTGCGCGCAGAGGAAGTGCTGCGCCGCCGGGTCGCGGCGATCGGCGACCCGCAGCTGTTCGTCCGCTACGACGCGGTGCTCACCGAACTCGCCCGCCACAAGGCCGAGATCGGCCGGGCCGAGGACGCCGAGCAGCTGGTCGCCGCGCTCGACGCGCTGGACGTCTACTTCGTCGGCATCACCGGGCAGTCCGCCTCCCGCGAGGAGGGCAAGGCGTACGCCGGCCGCACCCTGCTCTACCAGGACGCGGTGCGGGACTGCCGGATGGAGCTCGGCCAGGACCTCCTGGACGCCGTCTCCGCCCCGCTGGCGCTGATCGCCGACGCCGCCGACTGGTTCGGCAACCGGCTCGCCGAACTGGTCGAGGCCGAGGTCGCCGCCCAGGTCCGCCGGGCCGCCGAGCGGCACCGCACCGTCACCCTGGCCGACGTCTGGCCGCAGACCCTGGCGCTGTTCTGGGGCGAGCACAACACCCCGGTCCAACAGGCCACCCGGGAGCTGGCGCTGAAGTGGCGTCAGGTCATCGGCCCGGTGCCCGAGGGGCTGCAGCGGGTCGACCTGGCGTCCGACCAGGTCCGCGACCGGGTCCGCGAGGTGTTCGCCACCGGCCCGGTGCGCTCGCCGCACCTGGCGGTGCACAGCCCCGACCTGCAGGTGGTGGCGAGCTCCGTGGAGGCCGTCAACGCCGGCGACTACCAGGTGGTGCTGGGCGAGATGCACGCCTGCCTGGCCACCCTGGACCTGCCGTTCCTGGACTGGACCGCGGACGACGGCTCGGTGCGCGACAAGGTCAACCGGGCGATCGGCGCCCGGCGGCTGGTGCCGCTGCTGCCGGTCGGCTGGCGCCGCAACAGCGGCCGCATGGTGCCCGCCCCGATCGGCGAGGGCGACCGGCTGCTCGGCTTCACCCGCGCCCCGTTCGACCGGCGCGAGCGGATCGAGCCGGCCGTCGCCGTCACCCTCGCCGAGGTCGACGGAACCGTCACCGCGACCACCTCCGACGGGCGGACCTGGACGATCAGCGAACTGCTCGCGGTGCTGATCTCGATCATCGCCTGTGACGCCTTCAAGATCGGCCTGGACCGCCCGCACGCCCCCCGGGTCACCCTCGACGACCTGGTGCTGTTCCGGGAGACCTGGCGGCTGCCCCTCCACGAGCTGGGCCTGTCGCCCAAGGCCGACCGGCACCGCGACTACCTGGCGGTGCGCCGCTGGGTGAGCGCCAACGCGCTGCCCGACCGGGCCTTCGTCAAGTTCCCCGAGGAGACCAAGCCGTCCCTGGTCGACTTCACCAGCCCGACGGTGGTGCTCTCCTTCGTCAACCTCGTCCGCCGGGCGGTGCAGTCGGACCCCGACACCAAGGTGACCCTCAGCGAGCCGCTGCCGGCACCCGAGGAGTCCTGGCTGCCGGACGCCGACGGCGAGCGCTACGTCAGTGAGCTGCGGCTCCAGATCAGCAGGAAGGTGCCGGAATGACCGTGCTCGTCCCCGACGGCCCGGTGGCGCGGGTCAGCCCGCGCCGGCCGTCGGACCCCGACATCGTCGCCACGATCGGCGGAACGCCGCTGGTGGCCCTCGACCGACTGTTCCCGCCCGCCCGCTTCCAGGTGTACGCCAAGTGCGAGCGGTTCAACCCGGGCGGTTCCATCAAGGACCGCGCCGCCAAGTCGATGGTCGAACAGGCCATCGCCACCGGTCGGTTGATCCCCGGGGTGTCCACCGTGGTGGAGTCCTCCTCCGGCAACCTGGGCATCGCCCTCGCCCAGCTGTGCAACTTCTACCGGCTCGGCCTGGTCATCGTGGTCGACCCCCGCACCACCCCGCAGAACCTCGCGATCATGCGGGCGTACGGGGCGCGGGTCGAGGTGGTCGAGCACCGCGACCCGGCGACCGGCGAGTACCTGCCGGCCCGGATCGCCCGGGTGCGCCACCTGCTGGAGACCGTGCCGGACGCCTGGTGGCCGAACCAGTACGCCAACGAGGACAACGCGCGCGCCCACCACACCACCATGCGGGAGATCGTGGAGGCCCTCCCGCAGGCCCCGGACTACCTGTTCCTGGCGGCCGGCACCACCGGCACCCTGCGCGGCTGCGCCGAGTACATCCGCGACCAGGCGCTGGCCACCCGGGTGATCGCGGTGGACGCCGTCGGCAGCGTGATCTTCGGCCCGCCGGAGCCCTGGGAGTCCTCCCACAAGCGCACCATCCCCGGCCACGGCGCCGCGGTCGTCCCCGCGCTGCTCAAGCCCGACCTGGCCGACCGGGTGGTCAAGGTGACCGACTCGGAGTGCATCCGCGGCTGCCGCCGGCTGCTGGCCGAGGAGTCGATCCTGGCCGGCGGCTCCTCCGGCGCGGTGATCGCCGCGCTCCAGCAGTCCGCCTCCTGGATCGAGCCGGGCGCCACCTGCGTCGCGGTGCTGCCGGACGGCGGCGACCGCTACCTCGACACGATCTACGACGACCGGTGGGTGGAGGACTACCTCCGGCAGTACCTGCCGGAGACCGCACCGCCGCAGTCCGACCACGAAAGAAGTGAGCCATGAGGATCCTCGGCCGGGAAGAGGTCCGCACCGCCCTGGCGGGCCTCGACTCCACCGTCATCGACCTGGTCAGCAACGCCTACGTGCTGCACAGCCAGGGCAAGTCCGACCTCCCGTTCTCCACCTTCCTGCGCCCGCTGCACCGCTCCGACTCCCGGATCATCGCGCTGCCCGCCTACCTCGGCGGCCCGGCCCCGGTGATGGGCCTGAAGTGGATCTCGTCCTTCCCGGAGAACGTCAAGCGCGGGATGCAGCGCGCCAGTTCGCTGTGCATCCTGAACGACCTGGAGTCCGGCTACCCGCTCGCCCTGATGGAGGGCAGCCAGATCTCCGCGGTGCGCACCGCCGCCAGCGCGGCGCTCGCCTCCGGACTGCTGAACCGGGGCCGCGAGGTCCGCACGGTCGGCCTGGTCGGCTGCGGCACCATCAACCACCGGGTGGTCCACTTCCTCTCCCAGGTGCACCCGGAGCTGCGCACCGTGCTGCTGCAGGACGCCTTCCCGGAGCGGGCCGAGGTGTTCGCCGGGGAACTGGCCGCGGAGTACCCGGACATCGAGTTCCGGGCGGCGGGACTCGGCCAGGCGCTGGGCGCCGACACCGTCTCGATCGCCACCACCGACTCCAGCTACTGGCTGGACCTGGCGGCCCACCCGAACCGTCCGATCGGCCAGGTGGTGCTGCACCTGTCGCTGCGCGACCTGTCGGTCTCCTCGGTGCTGAACGCCTACAACGTGGTCGACGACGCGCACCACGCGGTGCGCGAGCAGACCTCGCTGCACCGGGCCGAGCAGCAGGCCGGCCACCGCCGCTTCGTGCACGCCGAGATCGGCGCACTGCTGGACGGCGCCGTCGAGCTCGGCAGCCACCGCACGGTGGTGTTCTCGCCCTTCGGCCTCGGCGTGCTGGACCTCGCCGTCGCCGAGGCGGTGCTGAACGCGGCCGACGCCCAGGGCCTGGGCACCGAGGTCGAGGGCTTCGACCCGGGCAGCCACAAGGTCACCTCCAACCTCGCCGGGAGTGCGGCATGAGCCAGTTGTTCACCGAGGGCACCCGGGCCGTGGTCACCGGCGCCTCCCGCGGCATCGGCGCGGCGATCGCGCTGGCGCTGGCCGAGCAGGGCTGCGACGTGGCCCTCAACTTCCGCAGCAGCGCCGGGAAGGCCGAGCAGATCGCGGAGAAGATCGAGGGCATCGGCCGGCGAGCGCTGCTGGTCCGGGCCGACGTCTCCGACGAGGCGCAGGTCGCCGCGATGTACAAGGAGATCCGCACCGCCTGGGGCGGCGTGGACGTCGCGGTCCTCAACTCCGGGATCACCGCGGACGGCCACTTCGCGGCGATGAGCGCCGCCAAGTGGCAGGAGGTCATCTCCACCAACCTCACCGGCGCCTTCCTGACGGCCCGTGAGGCCACCAAGCAGATGTACGCCACCGGCGGGTCGATCGTCTTCATCGCCTCCACCAGCGGCATCGCCGGCCGGGTCGGCCAGGCCAACTACGCCGCCTCCAAGGGCGGGGTGATCGCGATGGCGAAGACCCTCGCCTACGAGGGCGCCGCCAAGGGCATCCGGGTCAACGTGGTGGCCCCCGGCTTCATCGACACCGACATGGTGAAGAAGGTGCCGCCGGCGCAGCTCAAGGAGGCCGCCGCGGCCATCCCGCTGGGCCGGATGGGCACCCCGGAGGAGGTCGCCCAGGCGGCGGTCTTCCTGGCCAGCCCGGCCGCCTCGTACATCACCGCCAAGGTGCTCACCGTCGACGGCGGGATGCTCTACAGCTGATCGCCGCTCCGTAATCGAACTGACGTTCCATCACCCCATCAGAAAGGCACCCGCCACCATGTCCACCGCCACCTTCGAGGACGTCCGCGCCCAGGCCGAGCAGCGCCTGGAGAAGAACCTCAAGATCAAGTCGATGATCATCGACCGCCTGGGCCTGGACGCCGAGGCCGAGATCGTCTCCGACAACCAGCCGCTGTTCGGCCGCGGCCTGGAGATGGACTCGCTGGACACCCTGGAGATCGTCGTCATGATCAACAACGAGTACGACGTGCTGATCAGCGACGACGACTTCGAGGCCTTCGGCTCGATCAACGCCCTGGTCGACTTCATCGAAGCCCGCGAGGTCTGACCATGACCATCGCCCCCGAGACGGCGCCCGCCCGGGCTGGCGCCGTCAAGGAGAAGCCGAAGACCTTCGCCTACTCCTCCGACGACATCAAGCGGATGCTGCCGCACCGCTGGCCGATGCTGATGATCGACCGCGCCTACGACGTGGTCCCCGGGGTCTCCGGACGCGGCGTCAAGAGCGTGTCCGTGAACGAGCCGTTCTTCGCCGGCCACTACCCCGACCACTCGATCATGCCCGGCGTGATGATCATCGAGGCGATGGCCCAGCTGGTCGCCGTGGTCTACGTCGCCGAGCTGCTGGAGGCCCCGGCGCCCGCCGCCGGAGACGCACCCGCCGACCCGTCGGCCAGCGTCGGCTACCTCGGCTCGATCAGCTCGATGAAGTTCTCCCGGCTGGTCGTCCCCGGCGACCAGCTCACCCTGGAGGCCAAGTTGGGCCAGAAGCTGGGCGGCCTGCGCTCGGTCTCGGTCCGGGCCACCGTCGGCACCGAGCTGGCCGCCGCCGGCTCGCTGATCGTCACCACCGGACGCAAGGGCTGACCGCCCGTCAGGGCCCACCCACCCAACGGATTCGACACGACAAGGAGGTGTGGAATGTCCGTCACGATCCGCCCGTACCAGGAGGGCGACGCGCATGACATCGCCGAGCTCTACAACCGTCACCGCGACAACCCCAACCCGGTGGCCGGCGGGATCAGCGGCGAGGAACTGGAACGCGAACTCGCCGAGCGCGACACCGCGACGTTCCTGGTGGCCGTCGACGACGGCCGGGTGGTGGGCACCTTCGGGCTGTTCCACAGCACCGGACGCCGGTCCGCCCGGGCCGGCGAGCTGATCGCCGACATGTTCTTCGTCGCCCCGGCCTACCGCAACGGCGTGATCACCGGGCGGCTGTTCACCGAGGCGGTCGAATGGATGATGCGGTGCGGCTGCCTGGTGCTCCGCCTCACCGTCAACCCGGCCAACACCGTCGCCTTCAAGCTCTACCGGCGGGTCGGCTGCGTCTCCGTCGGCGAGACCGTCCCCGGCGAGGACGGCAACGTCGAGCTGCACAACTACATCCCGCTGATCCTGCGCAGCGTCTTCGACGACCTCGGCCCCGAGGCGATCGCCGCGCTGAGCCAGCTCAGCAGCTTCGGCGGCGTCGCGGGCGGCCGGGACGACGAACTCCGGTCCGACGTACGGGTGGTGGACGGCATCCGGACCGTCGCCTACGCTCTGGCGCTGGGCGAGTTCGAACTCTCCGCCACCATCGACGTGGACCGCGGCCTGATGCTGGACGCCGCGCTCACCACCCCGGCCGGCGCGACCCGCGCGCTGGCCGTCGCCGAACCGCCGTACCGGGTGCGCGCCGCCCACCAGGGCGAGCCGCACCGGTTCGGCGGCGCGGGACTGACCGCCGAACTCGACGCCGGCGAGGGCACCCTCACCGTGCACGCCGAGGGACACCTCGGCCCGGTCCTGGTCTCCACCTGGCCCAGCGCCGAAGCCGACCGCTCGGCCGGCTGGCGCGAAGGACAGGCCCGCGACCTGGAGATCCACCCGGTCGAGCACGGCGTCCGGGTCAGCGAGCGCACCGGCGGCAACGAGGTCACCGGCACCATCACCCTCCACCAGGGGGTGCTCAGCCAGGACTTCACCTTCACCACCCGGCCCGGCCGGATCTTCCAGACCGTCGGACTGCGCCAGGGCGCCTTCACCCTGGCCGAGCCGTCCGGCGGCACCGTCCGGCAGCACCTGCTGGGCACCGGCATCGGCGTCCGCGACACCTCCGAGGTGGTCGCCGCCGCCCAGACCGCCCCGTCCGGCAGCGAACTCGCCTGGACCGACGGCGCCACCCGGATCAGCCTCCCCGCCACCCACCCGGTCCGGCTGATCCACTCCACCCTGGTCGAACGCCACCTGGAACCCGACGCCGACGGCACCGCCCGGCTGCGCACCGAGTTCACCACCGGCGCCGACCGCCACCCCGCGACGCGCGTCCCCGCCGCGCCGCGCACCGTCGACGGGCGGCGGCAGCTCACCCTGCAGGCCGCCGCCGGCGGAGTCACCGGCTGGACCGAGGACGGCGCCAAGGTGCTCCGCAGCCCCCACCCCCGCACCCGCGCCTTCGGCTGCAACCCGCGCTGGAGCGCCGGGATGTGGGTGACCCGCGAGCACCACCGGCACAGCCTCGCCACCGGCCTCGGCTGGGGCGTCCCCACCGAGGGCGACTGGGAGCAGAAGCACCCGCTCGGCCTCGCCGCCCCGCAGGACCGGATCAGCTGGGAGGTCACCGCCCCCGAGCAGACCGCCCAGCCGGTCCGGGTCGACGTCCACGCCCCCGGCGCGGACGAGGAGATCGTCCTCTGGCTCACCCCGAACACCCCCGCCGCCACCGCCGTGGTGCTCGAATCCGCGGGCACCCGCTGGGAGGTGGAGACCACCGGCTTCCGGCAGGTGTGGGCCGCCGCCGCGGCGGTCCGGCTCACCGGCGGCCAGTGGCTGCACCTCGCCCCCGTCCAGGGCGGCGGCGACCACGAGATCGTCCTGCGCACCACCGCCTCCGGCCTGCTGGTCGGCTGCGTCGCCCCGGCCGCCACCGAGGCCGCCTGGCAGCTGACCGTGCTCGCCGAACCGGCGATCTGACGCACCGCCACCTGACGCACCACCAACCCTGAAGACCCCTCGAAAGGACACCGAACAGCCATGACCACCACCGTTGCCGTGCGTACCGCGCAGGACGACTACACCACCGTCCGCTCCACCATCGGCGTCTACCGGATCACCGCCCCGCTGGTGCGGATCTCCGGCGGGGACCGCTACGACCTGCTGGACCAGTTCCTGGCCAAGGCGAGCGAGTACGTCGAGCCGGACACCGTCCGCGAGGCGCTGGCGCTGAACGCCGACGGCTCCCCGTTCGCGATCGTGCTGCACTTCGAGATCGGCGACGACTCCTGGCTGCTGCCGCGCACCCCGGTCACCGCCGAGGAGCTGTCCGCCTACCTGGACGCCCTGGACACCCCGTCCGACGTCACCGTCGAGATCGCCCCCGAGGGCTGGGGCGCCACCGCGTTCGAGGGCCCCACGGCCTGGTCGGCCGCCGCGAAGTTCGTCGAGTTCGACATCTCCGGCCTGACCCTGCACGCCGTCACCGAGTCCGCGGTGCCTGGTGACGACACCGCCATCGCCCACCTCGCCCGGGTCGGCACCACCGGCGAGTACGGCTACCTGCTGATCTCCAACGCCCCCGAGGCCGGCCACGCCGCGGCCGTCGAGGCGGTCGTCGCCGAGGGCGGCGCCGAGGTCGGCACCGAGGGCCTGGCCCGGGTCCAGGCCGAGGCCGGCATGGCGGTCTACGCCGCGGGCTTCGCCGGCCTGCCGGTGCACGAGGCCGACCTGGCCTGGATGGTCGACTGGAACCGGATCGGCAACTTCCTCGGCTCCGAGGAACTGGTCAAGCCCACCGCCGAGCTGGCCAAGATCACCGCGCTGGCCGCCCCGGTCGGCAGCTCCTTCGAGAACGGCGCCGAGGTCACCGCCGGCGGCCGGAAGATCGGCACCGTGGTCTGGCAGGCCCCGTCCGCCAACGCCGACGAGGAACTGGTCGTCGCGCTGCTGGACGCCCCGTTCTGGGTGCCCGGCCTGGAGCTCGTCGCCACCGCCGCGGACGGCGCCGCCACCCCGCTGCGCACCGTCACCCAGCCCCGCGTCATCGCCCGCTCGCTGACCACCCGGATCCACTGATGACCAACACCACCGAACGCATCGCCCTCACCGGGCTGGGACTGATCACCGGCGCCGGCGACGACGTCGAGAAGAGCTGGGCCGCCATCTCCCAGGGCATCTCCGGCATCCGGACCAACACCCTGTTCGACACCACCGAGCTGCTCACCGACTGGGCCGGCATGGTCACCGGCGAGCAGCCCGCCGACCTGGACCGCTGCTACGCGCTGGCGGCCACCGCGATCCGCGAGGCGCTGCGCAACTCCGGCCTCGACCTGGACGCGGTGGACCGCGACCGGGTGGCCGTGGTGGTCGGCTCCAGCCTCGGCGCCATGCCCACCCTGGAGTCCGTCCACCGCGACCTGGTCAAGGAGGGCCGGCTGGACGCCGCCCAGGCGGCCTCCTCCCAACTGCCGTGCGTCGGCGACTACATCGCCGCCGAGTTCGACCTGCGCGGCCCGCGGGTGGTGCTCTCCAACGCCTGCGCGGCCAGCGCGGTCGCCCTCGGCTACGCGGCCGAGCTGCTCTGGAAGGGCGACGTCGACTACGTCATCTGCGGCGGCGTCGACCCGCTGGCCCAGCTCTCGGCGTACGGGTTCAGTGCGCTCGGCGCGCTCGACCCCGAGCCGTGCGCGCCGATGTCCGCCTCCACCGGGCTGACCCTCGGCGAGGGCGCGGGTTTCATGGTGCTGGAGTCGGCGGAGCGGGCCGCGGCCCGCGGCGCCGCGCCGCTGGCCGAACTGGGCGGCTACGGCCTCTCCTGCGACGGCTACCACCAGACCGCCCCCGACCCGAGCGGCAAGGGCGCGGCCGCCGCGATGGCCCAGGCCCTCGCGACGGCCGGCCTCACCCCCGAGGACGTCGACTACGTCAACCTGCACGGCACCGGCACCCCCGCCAACGACGTGTCGGAGCCCAAGGCGGTCAAGCTGCTGTTCGGCGCCGAGGTGCCGCCGGCCAGCTCCACCAAGTCGATGCTCGGCCACACCCTCGGTGCGGCCGGCGCGGTGGAGGCGATCGTCTCCACCATGGCGATCGACCGGGGCGTGATCCCGCCGACCGTCAACACCCGCGGGGTGGCCTCCCCGTTCGGGCTGGACATCGTCCCGGACACCGGGCGGCCCGCGCCGCTCGAGGTGGTCGCCTCCAACTCCTTCGCGTTCGGCGGCAACAACGCCACCGTGGTGCTCAACAAGCCGGGCCGGCCCGCCCGTTCGGCCCGCCGCACGGCCCCCGTGCACCACGTGGTGGTGACCGGCGTCGCCGGGATGGCCGGCTCGGCCGGCACCACCGCCGAGCTGACCGCGGTGCTGGCCGAGGGCCGGGTCGGCTTCGACGCCCTGGAGCAGGTGGCCGGGGTCGGCGAGCGCCCGATCGGCCGGGTCGACGTCAAGGCCGTCACCAAGCGCCTCAACCCCAGCAAGGCCCGCCGGATGGACCCGCTGGGCGTGCTCGCCGCCGGCGCCGTCGGCGACCTGTACGAGCGGTACGGCAAGCCGTCCCGCGCCGAGGCCGAGGGCACCGGCATCGTCTTCGCCACCGGCTACGGCCCGGTCACCTCGGTCCTGAACTTCCATCAGGGCGTGCTGGAGCAGGGCATCAGCGGGGCCAACCCGGCGACCTTCGCCAACACCGTGGTCAACGCCGCGGCCGGGCACGTCGCGATGCTGCACCGCTACCGCGGCTACACCGCCACCATCGCCAACGGCGGCACCAGCTCGGTCCTCGCCCTGCAGCTGGCCGCCCGGGTGATCGCCCGCGGCATGGCCGACCGGATCATGGTGGTGGTCGCCGACGAGTTCCCCGAGCAGGCCCTGGCCACCCAGGCCCGGCTGCCCGGATACGCCAGGACCGCGCACGTCGTCCCCGGCGGGCGCACCGGCGCGGTGCTCAGCGAGGGCGCGGCCGCGATCCTGCTGGAGTCCGAGGCCTCCGCAGCCGCCCGCGGCGCGGGCGTCCTGGCGGACGTGCGCGGCTTCGGGGCCTCCGGCGAGTCGGCCGGCATCGGCCGGATCGGCCGCGACGGCGAGGCCTGGGCCCGCGCCCTGCGCGCCGCCCTGGCCGAGGCGGACAGCACGCCCGAGCAGATCGACACCGTGGTCTCCGCGGCCTCCGGGTTCAGCCTGGTCGACCTGGCCCAGTCCCGGGCGCTGGCCCTGGCCGGCCTGGCCGACCGGCCCGCGATCACCCCGAAGTCCCAGCTCGGCGAGACCTACGGCAGCGCGGGCGCGCTCGGCCTGGTGGCCGCGCTGGCCGGCGGGGCCCCGGCCGGCCGGCTGCTGCTCTCCAGCTTCGCCTACGGCGGCAGCTACGCGGCGGCCGTGTTCGACGCGAGGCCGTGATGGCCGCTACGCCCACCGGCCTGCGGCCCGCCGAACTTGCGCCGCACGGAGATGAACTGACGGACAGTCATGTCATCGGCTCCACCGGTCGGGCGGGCACGGGTTCGGGCCGGGTGCGGGTCGACGGCTCCGGCCCCGCCGGGGGCGGGTCGGCCTGGAGGCCTGACGCCTCCGGCCGGGACGCCTCCGGCACCGGTCCGGCGAACCGCTCGACCGGCCTCCCGGCCGGGCCGGCGGAGCGGGACGACCTGGCGATCGACTGCCTGGTCACCCGGCACCCGCACCTGCCGCGGGACCGGATGGGCCACCGGCTGAACGACGCCGGCCGGTGGCTGGTCACCGAGGCGCTGGCCGGTTTGTACGGGGTCCGGCTGAGCCCCCGTCAGCTGGCCAGGGACGAGCACCGGCGCTGGAGCGTGCCGGAGCTCGGCCTGAACGCCTCGGTGGCGCACTGCGCGGAGTACAGCACGGTGGCGCTGGCGCCCGGGCAGCGCGTGGGGGTGGACCTGCAGGACCACCGGGACCGCCCCCTCGCGATGCAGTGGCTCGGCGCGCTGCTCGGCCGTCCGGCCGGGGAGGCCGCCACCCTGCGGGACTTCGCCGAGTGCGAGGCGCTGATCAAGGCCTCGCACCTCCGCAAGGAGACCTTCGCCGGCGTCCGGCTGCCCGACTGGCGGCCGGGCTGGCGCCCCACCAACGTCGGCTACCTGGTGCGCTCCGCCGACCTCGGCCACGGCCTGCACCTGGCCCTCGCCACCGACGCGCCCACCCCGGTGCGCTGGTGGTGGCAGCCGGGCCCGGCCGAGCCGGCGGTGCGCACCGCCGCCCTGACCCTGGAGCCCGCCGCATGACCCCGACCGCCACCGCGGCCACCGAGACCGCGCCCGCCACCGCGGGCCGCCGCTACACCCGCCGGATCTCCCCGATCGAACGCGGCTACCTGAACGCCGCCGCCACCGGCACCCCGCAGCTGATCCAGATGGTGATCGAGGGCGTCGGCCGGATCGGCCTGGACGAACTCACCGACGCCGTCCGGCAGGCCACCGCCGTCAGCCCCGGCCTCGCGGTGCGGCGCCGCGGCGCCGCCTGGCGGGCCGGGGACGAGCTGCCGCCGGTGGTCGAACTCCCCGCCGGCGCGGGCCTCGACCACCCGTTCTTCCACCGCGACCTGGACGTGGTGGCCGGCCCGGTCTGCGAGGTGGGCCTGGCCAACGGGCCGGTCACCCGCCTGGTGGTCCGGGCCAGCCACATCGTCACCGACGGCCGCGGCCTGCGGTACTGGATCGAGGACCTGTTCCGCGCGCTGCGCGGCGAGCCGGTGGTCGGCGCCGACGCCACCGTCGACGACGCGCACTTCCGCGCCGCCGCCGCCCCGGTGCCCGCCGCCCCCGCCCCGGCGCGGGTACCGGGCCACCCGGCGATCCTCGGGCAGGGCCCGGCCGACGGCACCGCGCTGTGGCTGCGCCGCAGCGTGCGGGCCACCCCGTCCGCGGTGACCGCCCGGGTCGGTGCGGCGATCTCCCGGCACCTGGCCGCCGACTCCGGCCGGCTGATCATCCCGGTCGACCTGCGCCGGCACGACCGCACGGTCCGCTCCACCGCCAACCTGACCTCCCAGCTTGTGCTCGACCTGCACCACGAGGACCGCTGGAACCGGCTGCACAGCCAGCTGCTCGCCGCGATGCTCCGCAAGCGCGAAGTCGCCGTCCTGGACCGGGACTTCCTGCGCAGCAACCCGTTCGCCAACTCGCTGCGCGAGGCCCAGGAGCTGGACGGCAGCCGCTTCCCGTGCACCGCCATCCTCACCGACCACGGCCGGATCGACACCGACCTCTACCGCACCGAGCGGTTCCACCCGACCGAGTACTACACGCTGCCGATGCTCGTCCCGTACGCCGAGATGTTCCTGAGCACCTGTCAGCTCGACGACCGCACCGAACTCACCCTCTCCTGCCGCAACCGCCCCGACGCCCGCCCGGCGGCCGAGGCGGTCCTCGACGAGGTCGAGCGCGCCCTCCTCGAAGCCGACTGACCCCGGCTCACACTCCTCCCGCTGATGAAGGACCTGCGAAGATGCCCACCACCAAGCCCGCCCCGAACCCGGTGACCGAGGCCGAGGACGAGGCCCCGCCGACCGCCGAGACCCCTGAGGCCCCTGCGGCCGACGCCGCCGACACCGCCGACACCGCAGCCGAGCAGCCGACCGCCGAGCAGAGCGCCGACGACGAGCCCGCCGAGGAGGCTTCCGCCGAGGCCTCCGCGGAGCCCGCCGCCGCGCCGGCCGCGGACTCCGGTCCGTCCGTCTCCGCGCTGCTGACCATGGGCGCCGCCATCACCGGCGGATTCCTGGCGCTGCTCGACACCACCATCGTCAACGTCTCCATGCAGCAGACCACCGCCCGGTTCGGCGGCATCAACCAGGTGCAGTGGGTGGTGACCGCGTACCTGCTGGCGCTGGCCGCGGTGATGCCGGCCACCGGCTGGCTGGCCACCCGGTTCGGCGCCAAGCGGGTGTTCGCCGCTGCGACCGCGCTGTTTGCGCTGGGCTCGCTGGGCTGCGCCGCCAGCCAGTCGCTGGACCAGCTGATCGCGGCGCGCGGCCTGTCCGGCGCGGCGGCGGGCATCCTGACGCCGGTCGCCACCATCCTGCTGACCCGCGGCGTGCCGCGCGAGCACCTGGGCCGGGTGCAGGCCCTGAACGGCTCGGTGATGCTGATCAGCCCGCTGCTCGGTCCGACCATCGGCGGCCTGCTGGTCGCCTGGGGCGGCTGGTCCGCGGTGTACGTGGTGAACATCCCGTTCTGCGTCGCGCTGTTCGCGGTCACCCTGCGCTGGGTGCGCAACGACGCCCCGCCGCGCGGCAGCGCCAAGCCGCTGGACCTGCTGGGCCTGGTCTCCTCGGCGACCGCCACCGTCTGCCTGGTGCTGGCCATCCACGAGTACGCCGCCCAGGGCGCCACGGCCACCCCGGAGCTGCTGGTGCCGCTCGGCCTGGCGGTCGCGGGCGCCGCGGTGTTCGTGGCGCGCGGGCTGACGGCGCGCTTCCCGCTGCTGGACCTGCGGCTGTTCAGGATCCCGGTGTACGCCACCGCGGTGGTGAACATCTTCTGCCTGGGCTTCGTGCTCTACTCGCCGATGATGCTGATCCCGCTGTACTTCGAGGACGCCCGCGGCCTGTCCTCGGTCAGTACCGGCCTGCTGATGTCCACCGGCGGCCTGGGCGTGGTCACCGCGGCCTGGCTGTCCCGGGTGCTGCTGCGGAAGATCGGCGGCGGGGCGACCGTGCTGATCGGCATCGCACTGACCATGATCGCCACCGCGCCGCTCACCCGGCTCACCGGCGACACCTCGTACCTGCTGTTCTGCGGCAGCCTGGTGATCCGCGGCCTCGGCACCGGGCTGACCATCGTGCCGACCATGACCCGGGCCTTCCAGTCGATCCGTCAGGAGTCCATCCCGGACGCCGCCTCGCAGCTCAACCTGACCCAGCGGATCGGCGGCGCACTGGCCATCGCGGTGGTCACCGTGGTGCTGACCGACGCGGCGAAGGAGCGGCACGGCCTGGTGCCGGCCGCCTTCGCGCACTCCTTCGGCTGGCTGCTCGGGGTGTACGCGCTGACCCTGCTGCCGGCCCTGGCCCTGCTCCTCGCGGACCGCAGCGAGAAGCGCCGGGAGGCGGCCGCCGCCTGACGGACCGACACCCGGCGATCCGTCAGGGGACGCCCGCGGTCAGCGCGTGGTGGGGAGCCAGCCGTCCTGGACGGCGTGCACCCCGGCCTCGAAGCGGCTGCGGGCGTCCAGCCGTTCCATCAGGTTGGCGGCGAACCGGCGGGCGGTGCGCGGGGAGACGCCCATCCGCTTGGCGATCGCCTCGTCGGTGTAGCCCTGGGCGAGCATCTTCAGCACCGCCAGCTCCTGCGGCGGGAGTTCGTCGCCGGTGCAGCAGGGGGTGTCGCCGACCGGGATGGCGGTGGTCCACACGCCCTCGAACAGCGCGCACAGTGCGGCCACCGTGCCGGAGCCGCGCAGCACCACCGCGCCGGCCCGGGCGTCCTCGGTGTCGATCGGCAGCACGGCCTGCCGCCGGTCGAAGATGATCATGCGGATCGGCAGCTCCGGAACGGTCCGCACCTGGCCGCCGTGCTGGTTCAGCCAGGTCACGTGGTCCAGGGTGGGCCGGTGGTTGCGGACGCTGTCCAGGTAGACCGTGCGCATCTGCACGCCGCGCTCCAGCAGCGCGGCGTTCGGCTGCCGGCTGGCCCGCAGGTCCTCCTCGGAGTGCGCGCCGCCGGGCGCGAAGGTGGCCACCTCCTGGGAGACCGAGCCGGCCAGCTCGGCCAGCCGCTCGCGGATCGCCTCCGGTCCGATCAGCTGCTCGGAGGAGGCGTCGGTGGCGGTGGGTCTGAGCGCCGAGCACTCGGCGATCAGCTGGGCGGCGGCTGCCCGCGAGGCCTCCACCCGCATCTGCTGGGCGGCCAGGTCCGCCTGCTGACGGGCCAGCAGCAACTCCATCGCGGTCTCCGGCCCGATCGCCCGGAACCCGATGCCCTCCCGCGCCGACGGCTGCACCAGGGCGAGTTCGCTGAGCCGGTCGAGCCCGGCGCGCACCCGTTCCTCGGTCACGCCGAGTTGGGCGGCGAGCGCGGCCACCCCGGCCTCCGGGTCCGCCAGCATCGCGCGGTAGACGGCTTCTGATTCCGCGTCAAGCCCCAGGATATCCAGCATTGGATCGTCCCCGTTTTCGATCAGTGCCAGTAAGTGAGGTACGCGGGGGAGCTTACTGACATCGAGTAGCCGTCCGCTGACTCTCGCGTTCCGGAGAAGTGTCCGGTCAGCGGACGGCTGCGGCGATCAGAGGGCGAGAAGTTGTCCGACCAGCTCCGTTGCCGGACGGGCGGCGGGGCCCTCGCCGACCGGGAGGTCCCGGGTGCAGTCGCGCACCAGGGAGTGGAAGGAGAAACGTGCCGGGGCGTCCTGCCGGATCAGGTTGTTCTCGAACAGGACGTCGAGGTGGCCCTCCACCTCGTCGGCGGACAGCCCGGTGATCGCGGCCGCGCCCGCCACGTCGAAGGCGGCCGCCGGATGACGGCTGATCAGCCGGCTGAAGTCCCGTTCGGCGCGGTCGAGGTGCTGGTAGGAGGCGCGCAGCAGGGCCATCAGGTCGCGGTCGGCGGTCTGCAGGCAGCGCGCCCGGCGGGTCGGGCAGGCCAGCCGCTCCACCATGTCAGCGACCGCCCAGGCCGGGCGGTCGCGCAGCCGGGTCGCGGCGATCCGGATCGCCAGCGGCAGGTGGCCGCACAGCCCGACCGCCTCGGCGGCCCGGGCGGGCTCGCGGGCGATCCGGTGCTCCCCGGCGATCCGGGCGAACAGCGCCACCGCGTCGCCGGGCGGCAGCACGTCCAGCGGCAGCGCCAGCGCGCCGTCCAGCGCGGTCAGCTTGCGGCGGCTGGTGACCAGCACCAGCGAGTCCCCGGCACCCGGCAGCAGCGGCCGGACCTGCGCGGTGTCCGCGGCGTCGTCCAGCACCACCAGGCAGCGCCGGCCGGCGAGCCGGGCCCGCCACAGGCTGCTGCGCTCCTCCAAGGACCGCGGGATCCGCTCCGGCTCCAGCCCGTCGGCGCGCAGCAGCACGGCCAGCGCCTGGGCCGGCGGCACCGGGGCGCGGGTGTCGCTGAAGCCCTCCAGCGCGACGAAGAACTGCCCGTCCGGGTACTCCCGGGTGACCTGGTGGGCCAGGTGCACCGCCAGCGTGGTCTTGCCGACGCCGCCCATCCCGTCCACCGCCAGCATCAGCGGCGCACCCGCGGCGCCGCGGCCGACCGCCTCGCGCAGCAGTGCCAGTTCGGCCGCCCGCCCGGTGAAGTCGGCCAGGTCGTGCGGGAGGCAGTTGCGCGCTCCGGCCGGGAAGGCGGCCGGAGCCTCGCCGGCCGCCTCCGGGCGGCGGCCCGCCGCGGTGGGGGTCGCGGCACCGTGCACCCCCGGCGCGTCCGCCAGGATCTCCGCCTGCAGCGCCCGCAGTTGCGGGCTCGGCTCCAGGCCCAGCTCGTCGGCGAGGAACCGGCGCCCCTCGTCGTACACCGCCAGCGCGTCGGCCTGCCGGCCGCTGCGGCACAGCGCCGTCATCAGGCTGCGGCGCAGCGAGTCGCGCAGCGGGTACTCCGCCAGCAGTGCGGTCAACTCGCCTACCAGCGAACTGGTCTCACCGACCTTCAGGCGCAGCGCCATCAGGTCCTCGATCGCGGTCAGCCGCTGCTCGTTCAGCTTGACCGCGGCGCTGGTCACCGCCGGGCAGTGGATGCCGGCGAAGGCGTCGCCGCGCCACAGGTCGACCGCCGACTGCAGCAGCCGGATCGCCTCGGCGAACCGCCCGTCCCGTTCGGCGGCCCGCGCCTCCCGGACCTTCCGGGCGAAGCGGTGCGCGTCCACCGCGTCCTCCGGGACCACCAGCCGGTAGCCGACGTCGACCGTCACCAGCCGGTGCTCGCTCACCGACAGCACCCGGCGCAGGTCGCGGATCGCGTTGTGCACCTGGGGGCGGGCGGACGGCGGCGGGTCCTCCCACAGCTCGTCCACCAGGGCGTCCATCGGGACCACCCGGTTGGCGTTCAGCAGCAGCAGCGCCAGGAGCCGGTGCTGCCGCATGCCGCGGACGTCCACCAGCACGCCGGACTGACGCGCCTCCAGGGCGCCCAGGACCAGGAATTCCATCTCACTCACCCCCGTCGTCGGTCGGAGCCGGATACTGCGGTCGGATTCTTCGGATACCGCGGTGCGGTGCTTTCGCTGACGGTGGTTCAGGAGCCCCAGGTGACGTCGTCCGTGTGGACGGTGGGCGGCAGGGTGGGGAGTGCGCCGGGGTGGTCGACCGGTACGGTGACGGCGCCGTCCGCGACGTTCCCGGAGAATTCCGCCGAGGCCGCCGAAATACCCAGGGCGGTGAGCGCGAGAACCGAGATTGCGGCGAACTTGGCGACACGGGTGGCCAGCACGGAATTCTCCTCAAGTGTGGTTTCGGATTTCTCCCCGGGCGCCTCGCCCGGGTTCGGGTCCGGCGTTTCGCTCCCGCCGACATCTCTACTGTGCTCCGCCCGGCCCGCCGAGGGAACAGCAGTCGCCTGGACGGAACATGCACTGTCCTAAGCCGTCCACCGCGAGCAGCCGAAGGGCCGTCAGTCGAAGCCCCACCAGGGTCCGGGCACCAGCGCCGCACCGACCTGCACCACCTCGAACCCCGCCAGCCCCGGGTCGCCCGCGGTCGCCCGCACGACCAGCGCGCCGGCCCCCGCCTCCGCCTCCGCGAGGCTCCCGGCCAGGCTGAACAGACCCACCGTGACCTCCCCGGACGCCTCCGGATGGACCGTCACGTGCTCCAGCGCGTCCCGCTCCAGCGCATAGGACCCGATGATTTCCGCGAGCCCCGGCGGAACGCCCCGACCGGCCGGAGCCCGCAGCCTTGCATGCACGAGATACATACGTCCATCTTCGGTCCCTGATGAGGTACCCGAACCGTTTCCGGATAGACGCTTTATGCCATGGCATAAAGCGTCCCGGTGACGCGTGGGGGAAGAGTGCGGAAAACCTGCGCGAGCGACGGGTGTTCCGGACCGGGTCCCGCCTCTGGCCTGTTCCGCCCCGGCGGCTACCCTCCTGGCTGTGAAGCTCACCGAACCCCCGTCCAGCCGCCTCGGCTGGCTCGACGCGCTGCGCGGCATCGCCGCGCTCTCCGTCGCGATCTACCACCTGGCGCTGCCGTTCGTCTGGCTGCACGCCAACCACGAGCCGCGCTACCTGGACCCGGGCATCTTCGGCGTCATGCTGTTCTTCCTGGTGAGCGGCTACATCATCCCGGCCTCGCTGGAGCGCCGCGGCGACGTCCGCTCGTTCTGGGTCGGCCGGGCCTTCCGGATCTACCCGGTGGTGGCGGTGACCGTGCTGCTGTGCCTGCTGGTGCTGCCGCGCCGGCACCAGGTGGTGCAGGGCTGGGTGTTCGACCACCCGCTGCTGGCGCTGGCCGGAAACGGCCTGATGCTGCAGGACCTCTCCGGGGTGACCAACGCGATCGGCGTGATGTGGACCCTCAGCTACGAGATGGTCTTCTACTACTTCGCCACCGCGCTGTTCGTGACCGGGCAGCACCGGCGCAGCGCCCCGATCTCGGTGGGCTTCGCGGCGGTCGCCCTGCTGTTCGGCTCCCGGCTTCCGCTCGGCGCGCTCTCCGACGGCCAGTCCGCCACCCGGTACCTGGTGCTGGGCTGCCTGCTGGCGGTGGGCGCAGCGATGGCCGCGATCCTCACCGGCCGGGCCGCGCTGGTACGGGCCGGCGGCGTGCTGCTGGGCCTGCTGGGGCTGCTGCTGGCCGGGGTGAACGGCCGGTCGGCGGCGTTCGAGACCATGATGATCTTCGCGACGATGTTCGCCGGCACCGTGCTCTACCGCTGGGAGCACGGCCAGATCGACCGGCTCAAGGCCACGCTGACCTGCGCCTTCGTGATCTGCGCGGGCGTGCTCTCCGGCTACCTCTACGACCACGGCCCGGCGCTGTGGCGCACCTGGAGCGAGACCTGGCGGGCGTTCTCCTTCGCCTACCTCGCGGCCTGGGTGGTGTTCCTGGCGGGCATGGCGCTGCGCCACCGCCGGTTCCCGCGCGCGCTGACCTGGCTGGGCGCGGTGAGCTACTCGGTCTACCTGCTGCACAACCCGGTGATCCACGCCATGGAGTGGCTGCTGGAGGACACCGCGCCGTTCACCTCGTGGCCCGACCGGGCCCTGCAATTCGGCGGGTTCCTGGCGGCGCTGCTGGTGCTGTCCTGGCTCAGCCACCGGTGGGTGGAGCTGCCGTTCCAGCGGCTCGGCCGACGGGTCGTCAAGCGGCTGGCTGCGTCCGGCGGCGGCGGGGACCAGGGTGCGGCGGAGGCCGCGCCGGAGCGTCCGCTGGCGGCTGCGCGGTAGGGCGGAGGCAGGAGGGCCGGCGGCGGGCGGGGGCGACCGCCGCCGCGGTGGTCAGCCGACGGCGGCGGTGACCGCGATGTGGTCGGGGAGTTCGCCTCCGCTGTCGAGGAAGTGGGTGAGCGGGAGGGTGGCCGCGCCGAGGGTGACCGCGTCGGGGCCGAGGTGGCTGAGCTCGATGGTGGTGCGCGAGCGCGGGTAGGTGAGGGCGTAGCTGGTGGCGGCCTCGCGGACGGCGGGCAGCAGGCGCGGGCCGAGCAGCAGTCCGGCCCAGCCGCCGATCACGATCCGCTCGGGGTTGAACAGGTTGACCAGGTCCGCGATGGAGGCGCCGAGCAGTTCGGCGGCCTCGTCGAGCAGGGCGACGGCGCTGGGCTGTCCGGCCTCGGCGGCGCGCAGCAGCGCGGCCAGGCCCGCCTTCTCGCTGGTGCCGGGGCGGGTGCCGTCCCAGCGTTCGACCAGTGCCTCGGCGCCGACGTAGGCCTCCAGGCAGCCGCGCGAGCCGCACCGGCAGCGGCGGCCGCCGACGTGCACCTTGGTGTGGCCCCACTCGCCGGCCGAGCTGGTGGCGCCGCGGAAGCGGACCCCGTCGGCGATCACGCAGGCGCCGACGCCGGAGCCGAACAGCGCGACCACGGCGTGCCGGCTGCCGCGCCCGGCGCCGAACCACATCTCGGCCTGGCCGAGCGTCTTGGCGCCGTTGTCGACGTACAGCGGCAGTGCGGTGTGCTCGCGCAGCAGGCGGCCGAGCGGGACGGCGTCCCAGCCGAAGGTCTGGCCGTGCACGACCACGTCCGCGCCGGGGTCGGCGCTGGTGCCCTGCTCGACGATGCCGGGGACGCCGAGGCCGACGCCGAGCACGCTGTCGGCCGAGACGCCGGCCGAGGCCAGCACCTCGGTGAGGCCGGTGGCGATCATCCCCACCACCCGCTCCGGGTCGTGGGCGGTCTCCAGCGGCTGGTCGGCGGAGGCGAGTTCGGTGAGCGCGAGGTCGAACAGGGTGACCCGGACCTGGGTCTCGCCGATGTCGATGCCCACCAGGTGCGCCTGGCCGGGGGTGACCCGGAGCAGGATCCGCGGGCGGCCGCCGTCGGACTCGACCGAGCCGCACTCCTCGATCAGGCCGTCGGTGATCAACTCGCCCGTAACATTGCTGACCGATCCGGCGCTCAGTCCGGTGGCGGCACCGAGCTCCTGGCGGCTGAGCGGACCGTTGAAGTACAGGTGCCGCAACAAGGTCGAACGGCTGGATCGGCGCAGGTCGCGAACGGTCTGCTTGCCTCGCGGTGTCATGGGGTCTCCTCCTCCGTTGCAGAATCTACGCGGTCGCAGCTCTTGACGTCCACTTTTCTCAGACGTTAAATCTCGCCGTGAAGTAAGCGCCCTGGTGCCGTACTTCACCCCCACGAGACGACAGCCCGAGAGGGGCTTCTCCATGCGCACCCACCGGATTCCCGCCGCCCTCGCCCTCACCGCCGCCATCACGCTGACCGCCACCGCCTGCGGCGGCGGCGACAGCGGCAGCGGCGGCGGCACCAACTCCAGCCCGAAGACCCTGACGTACTGGGCGTCCAACCAGGGCAGCAGCCTGGAGAACGACAAGCAGGTGCTGGAGCCGGAGCTGAAGAAGTTCGAGGCCCAGACCGGCATCAAGGTCAACCTCGAGGTCGTCCCCTGGTCCGACCTGCTGAACAGAATCCTCGCCGCCACGGCCTCCGGCCAGGGCCCCGACGTGCTGAACATCGGCAACACCTGGTCCGCGTCGCTGCAGGCCACCGGTGCGCTGCTGCCGTTCGACCAGGCCACCTTCGACAAGATCGGCGGCAAGGACCGCTTCCTGGCCTCGACCATCGCCTCGGCCGGTGCCAAGGGCAAGGACCCGGCGGCCGTCCCGCTGTACTCGATGGCGTACGGCCTGTACTACAACAAGAAGCTCTTCCAGGCGGCCGGCATCGCCAACCCGCCCGCCACCTGGGAGGACCTGGTCGCCGACGGCAAGAAGCTGACCACCGGCTCGCAGTACGGCCTGGCGATCGAGGGCGGCAACGTCTCGGAGAACGTCCACCACGCCTTCACCCTGGGCATGCAGCACGGGACCGGCTTCTACGACGCCTCCGGCAAGCCGAAGTTCGACAGCCCCGAGGCGGTCGCCGCGGTCAAGCAGTACGTCGACTTCATCGCGAACGACAAGATCGCCGCCCCGGGCAACGCCGAGTACGCCGCCAACCAGTCGGTGACCGACTTCGCCACCGGCAAGGCCGCGATGCTGATGTGGCAGTCCGCGGGCGCCAACCTGAAGTCGCACGGGATGAACCCGGACGACTACGGCGTCGTCCCGGTGCCGGTCCCGGCCGGCGCCACCGGCGACAAGGCCACCAGCTCGATGGTGGCCGGCATCAACCTGGCGGTCTTCAAGAACACCAAGAACCTCGACGGCGCCCTGAACTTCGTGAAGTTCATGACCAGCGACGACGAGCAGAAGTTGCTCAACGGCACCTACGGCTCGCTGCCGCCGGTGAAGGCCGCCCAGTCCGACGCGAAGTTCGCCACCCCGGAGCTGCAGACCCTGGCCGGCGTGCTGCAGAAGAGCGCCGCCCCGCTGCCGCAGGTCGCCAGCGAGAGCCAGTTCGAGACGCTGATCGGCACCGCGGTGAAGAACCTGCTGGCGTCGGCCGCCGCGGGCAAGCCGGTCACCGAGGCCACGGTCAAGGACGAGCTGTCCAAGGCCCAGCAGCAGATGCCGGCGAGCTGACGTGCCGCAGAACCTGATCAACCGTCAGACCGCCGATGAGGAGGCCGCCCCGACCGGGGCGGCCCCCGCCCCCCGGCGCCGCCGCCTCAAGCTGGGCAAGGGCAGCCTGCCGTACGTGCTGCTGTTCCCGGCGCTCGCCGCCGAGCTGCTCATCCACATCGTGCCGATGCTGACCGGCATCGTGATGAGTTTCAAGCAGCTCACCCAGTTCTTCATCCGCGACTGGTCCGCCGCCCCGTGGGCGGGCTTCGACAACTACCAGGTGGCGCTGAAGTTCGACGCCCCGGTCGGCAAGGCCCTGCTCGCCTCGTTCTGGACGACCTGCCTGTTCACCGTCCTCTCGGTCGGCCTGTCCTGGCTGGTCGGCATGGCCGCCTCGATCTTCACCCAGGACGCCTTCCGCGGCCGCGGGCTGCTGCGCGCGGCGTTCATGCTGCCGTACGCGCTGCCGGTGTTCGCGGCGGTGATCACCTGGTCGTTCATGTTCCAGCGGGACACCGGCCTGATCAACCACGTGCTGCACGACCAGCTGCACCTGACCAGCGACAAGCCGTTCTGGCTGATCGGCGACAACAGCTTCTGGGCGCTGCTGACCGTGTCGGTCTGGAAGGGCTGGCCCTTCGCCTTCCTCAGCCTGACCGCCGGGCTGCAGAACATCCCGCGCGAGCTCTACGAGGCCGCCGCGATCGACGGCGCCGGGGTGTGGCAGCAGATCCGCCGGATCACCCTGCCCTCGCTGCGCCCGGTCAACCAGGTGCTCGTGCTGGTCCTGTTCCTGTGGACCTTCAACGACTTCAACACCCCGTTCGTGCTGTTCGGGAAGGCCGCCCCGGCCGCCGCCGACCTGATCTCGATCCACATCTACCAGTCCTCCTTCATCACCTGGAACTTCGGCCAGGGCTCGGCCATGTCGGTCCTGCTGCTGCTGTTCCTGCTGCTGGTGACGGTGGTCTACCTGGCCGTCACCAACCGCCGCAGGGACGCCGAATGATCAACCCGCCCGCCTCCTTCCGCTGGCTGCGCCGGATCGTGCTGCTGGTGCTCACCGTCTTCACGCTCACCCCGGTCGCGGTGATGCTGAGCTCCTCGCTCAAGCCGCTGCAGGACGTCCAGGGCCCCTGGCGGTGGATCCCCAGCAAGCTGACGCTCCGTCCGTACGTGGACATCTGGAGCACCGTCCCGCTGGCCAAGTACTTCACCAACTCGCTGATCGTCGCGGGCAGCGCCACCGGCCTGTCCGTGGTGATCGCGCTGCTGGCCGGCTACGCCGTCAGCCGCTACCGCTTCCGCGGCAAGAAGATCTTCACGGTGACGGTGCTCTCCACCCAGATGTTCCCGGGCATCCTGTTCCTGCTGCCGCTGTTCCTGATCTTCGTCAACATCGGGAACACCACCGGCATCGCGCTGTACGGCAGCCGCGGCGGACTGATCCTCACCTACCTGACCTTCTCGCTGCCGTTCTCCATCTGGATGCTCGCCGGGTACCTCGACTCGATCCCGCGCGACCTCGACGAGGCCGCCTCGGTCGACGGCTGCGGCCCGATCCGCACCCTGGTGCAGATCGTCGTCCCGGCCGCGCTGCCCGGCATCATCGCGGTCGCGGTGTACGCCTTCATGACCGCGTGGGGCGAGGTGCTCTTCGCCTCCGTGATGACCAACGACCAGACCCGCACGCTGGCCGTCGGCCTCCAGGGCTACGCCACCCAGACGGACGTCTACTGGAACCAGGTGATGGCCGCCTCACTGGTCGTCAGCCTCCCGGTCGTCGCCGGATTCCTGCTGCTGCAGCGCTACCTGGTGGCCGGCCTGACCGCCGGAGCCGTCAAGTGACGGACCGTCAGGCCCGCCCGCTCACCCTCGAAAGGACCACCGTGAACCCCCTCGACGCGCTGCCGGCCAACTTCCGCTGGGGCGCCGCCACCGCCGCCTACCAGATCGAGGGCGCCGCGAGCACCGACGGCCGCGCCCCGTCGATCTGGGACACCTTCTCGCACACCCCGGGCAAGGTCGCGGGCGGGGACACCGGCGACGTGGCCTGCGACCACTACCACCGCTGGCCGCAGGACCTCGACCTGGCCGCCGGCCTCGGCCTGGACGCCTACCGCTTCTCCATCGCCTGGCCCCGTGTGGTGCCGCTGGCCGACGGCAAGGTCAACGCGGCGGGCCTGGACTTCTACGACCGCCTGGTCGACGGCATGCTGGAGCGCGGCCTCACGCCCTTCCCGACCCTGTACCACTGGGACCTCCCGCAGGCCCAGCAGGACCGTGGCGGCTGGCCCGAGCGCGCTACCGCCGAGCGCTTCGCCGAGTACGCCGCCGTGGTCGCCGAGCGGCTCGGCGACCGGGTCCGCGACTGGTGCACCCTCAACGAGCCGCTCTGCTCCTCCTGGATCGGCCACCTCGAAGGCGCGATGGCGCCCGGCCTCACCGACCTGACCGCCGCCGTCCGCACCTCCTACCACCTGCACCTCGGCCACGGCCTCGCCGTGCAGGCGCTGCGCGCGGCCGTGCCCGGCGCCCGGATCGGCATCGTCAACAACCTCTCCACCATCGAGCCGGCCTCGCAGTCCGAGGCCGACCTGGAGGCCGCCCGGCGCGCCGACGGCCACATCAACCGCTGGTGGCTCGACCCGGTCCTCGGCCGCGGCTACCCGCAGGACATGGTCGACCTGTACGGCGTCGAACTCCCGGTCCGCGACGGCGACCTGGAGCTGATCTCGGCCCCGCTCGACTGGGTCGGCCTGAACTACTACTTCCGGCAGATCGTCGCCGCCGACCCCAACGGCGGCGTCCCCGGCTTCGTCCAGGTGCCCGGCCCCAACCCGGAGCGCACCGCGATGGACTGGGAGGTGCACGCCCCCGGCATCGAGGAACTGCTGCTGCGCCTCACCGAGGAGTACGGCGTCCGCGAGCTCTACGTCACCGAGAACGGCTCCGCCTACCGCGACACCGTCACCGCCGACGGCCGGGTCGACGACCCCGAGCGCACCGCCTACCTGGAGGGCCACCTGGCCGCCTGCGCCCGCGCCGTCGCCAAGGGCGCCCCGCTGGCCGGGTACTTCGCCTGGTCGCTGCTGGACAACTTCGAGTGGGCGTACGGCTACGACAAGCGCTTCGGCCTGGTCCACGTCGACTACCCCACCCAGACCCGCACCGTGAAGGCCAGCGGGCAGCGCTACGCGCAGCTCATCTCCGCGCACCGCGCCCGGGCCTAGCGGCCCGCGACCCGGCGCGGCACCCCCCACCTCGTCGCGCCGCCCACCGCGTGCCGCCCCCTGACTGCCCGGCAGCTGTCGGGCCCCCACCACAAGGGAGCAACGCAGAATGAACCACCCCACCGGAGAGCGCGGCCGCCTCGGCCGTGCGGCCGTCGCCCTGGCGGCGCTGGTCGCCGCCCTCGCCGTCCCGGCCACCCAGGCCGGGGCGGCGGGGACGGAGACGGCGCTCGGCCGCACCGGCTGGACCGCCACCTCCAACACCCCCTCCTCGACCGGCGACGCCCCGGCGCACGCCGTCGACGCCGACACCGGCAGCCGGTTCAGCTCCGACACCGCGATGACCGCCGGCATGTGGCTGCAGCTCGACCTCGGCTCGGCGCAGTCCTTCAACCAGCTGACGATGGACTCCGGCGGCTACCCGGGCGACTACGCCCACGGCTACCAGGTCGAGGTCTCCGGCGACGGCACGAACTTCACCACCGTCGACACCGAGACCGCCGCGGCCAACCCGGTCACCGCCACCTTCCCGGCCCAGCACGCCCGCTACGTCCGGATCGAGCTGACCACCGGGGTCAGCCCCAACTGGTGGTCGATCGTCGACCTCAACCTCTACACCGACGGCACCACCGGCACCGACCCCGGCACCGGCACCCCGCCGCCGCCCACCGGCGGCGCGCTCGGCGACAACGTGATCGTCTTCGACCCGGGCATGGCGCAGTCCGCCATCCAGTCCCGGCTGGACGCGCTCGCCAACCAGCAGGGCGCCAACGAGTTCGGCGCCCAGCGCTACGCGCTGCTGTTCAAGCCCGGCACCTACGGCACCGCCGCCGCCCCGCTGAACTTCTCCCTGGGCTTCTACGAGACCGTCGCCGGCCTCGGCCGCAACCCCGGCGACGTGGTGATCAACGGCAGCGTCGACGTCTACAACCAGTGCACCGGCGGCGACCAGAGCCAGTGCTACGCCACCACCAACTTCTGGCGCTCGCTCAGCAACCTCACCGTCAACGTGGCCGGAAAGTCCGGCTGCTACAACGGCGCCGACTTCTGGGCCGTCTCCCAGGCCGCCCCGCTGCGCCGGGTGCGCGTCAACGGCAAGCTGACGCTGATGGACTACTGCACCGGCTCCCCGGCGTGGGCCAGCGGCGGCTTCATCGCCGACTCGCAGGAGACCGGCGGCGGCATCACCAACGGCTCGCAGCAGCAGTACTTCGCCCGCAACACCAGCATGGACAGCTGGAGCAACGGCGTGTGGAACCAGGTCTTCTGCGGCTCCCCGGGCGCCCCGGCGCAGTCCTTCGCCGCGAACTCCGGCCTGTCCGGTGGCCCCAACCCGTACACCACGCTGGCCACCTGCCCGGTGACCCGCGAGGCCCCGTACCTGTACCTGGACGCCGCCGGCGCCTACCAGGTCTTCGTCCCCGACACCCGGACCGACTCCACCGGCCCGACCTGGCTGAACGGCGCCACCCCCGGCACCTCGCTGCCGCTCAGCAGCTTCTACGTGGTCCAGCCCGGCACCGGCGCCGACACCGTCAACGCGGCCCTGAACGCCGGTGACAACCTGCTGTTCGCCCCCGGCGTGCACCGGTTCGCCACCGCGCTGAACGTCACCCGCGCCGACACCAAGATCCTCGGCCTGGGCATGGCCACCCTCGTCCCGACCAACGGCAACACCGTGATCACCACCGCGGACGTGGACGGCGTCGACCTCACCGGCCTGATCCTGGACGCCGGCCCGGTCCGCTCCCCGTACCTGCTGCGCGTCGGCACCCCCGGCTCGCACGTCTCCCACGCGGCCGACCCGTCCACCCTGCACGACGTGTTCGTCCGGGTCGGCGGCGCCACCGTCGGCAGCGTGGACACCGCGGTCGTCGTCAACAGCGACCACACGCTGATCGACGACGCGTGGATCTGGCGCGCCGACCACGGCGCCGGCGGCGGCTCCTGGACCAGCGACCAGTCCGACACCGGCATCACCGTGAACGGCGACCACGTGGTGGCCCTCGGCCTGGCCGTCGAGCACTTCCAGAAGACCGAGGCGAACTGGCTCGGCCAGGACGGCAAGCTGGTCTTCTTCCAGAACGAGAACCCGTACGAGGTCCCCAACCAGGCTTCCTGGATGGCCAGTTCGACCCAGAAGGGCTACCCGGCGCTGGCCGTCGGCCCCGCCGTCACCAGCTTCCAGGGCTGGGGCCTCGGCAGTTACTCCTACTTCAGCCAGGGCGTGGACATCCACAACTCCACGGCCTTCCAGGCGCCCAACGCGCCGGGCGTGCACCTGCACGACCTGCTGACGGTGTTCCTGAACGGCTCCGGCGGCATCGACTCCGTCGTCAACGGCGTCGGCGCCCCCGTCAGCCCGACCTTCGGCGGCCCGTCCGACGTGGTCAGCTACCCCTGACCGACGCACCACCCCGACCGCCCCGGGAGCACCCTCCGCTCCCGGGGCCCCGGATTCTCGCGGATCGCCCCGACGGTCCGTGAGCTTCCGCTGTCCGGTAGCGGACAGGTCCGCCGTGCCCGGGCGCTGGAAGGATGGAACGAGCCCCACCGGTTCGCCCTCCGCACAGGAGTACCCCCATGGCCCTGCCCGACGGCTCGCTCAGCCACCGCTACCGCGGCGAGCACCCCGTCCGCACCCTGCTCTTCCTCTTCCGCCCCGACCGCGCCCGGGTGTTCGGCGCGATCGGGGTCTTCCTCGCCAAGCACGCCCCGGTCTGGCTGCTGCCGCTGATCACCGCCAACATCGTCGACGTGGTGGTGAAGCACCGGGACATATCGGTGCTGTGGTGGAACTCGGCGGTCCTGCTGGTGATCCTGCTGCTCAACCTGCCGCTGCACCTGCTGTACGTGCACTGGATGCACGGCTCGATCCGCCGCACGGGCACCCGGCTGCGCTCGGCGCTCTGCCACCGGATGCAGCAGCTGTCCATCGGCTACCACTCCCGGGTCAGCGCCGGCGTGCTGCAGGCCAAGGTGATCCGCGACGTGGAGGGCATCGAGACCGCCTCCCAGCAGACCGCCGACAACGGCCTGGCCGCGATCGCCACGCTCTCCGGCGGACTCGTCGTGATCGGCTGGCAGACCCCCGCCTTCCTGCCGGTCTTCGTGGTGCTGGTCCCGGCCAGCGCGCTGCTGGTGGTGCGGCTGCGCGAGCGGCTGCGCACCCAGAACGAGTCGTTCCGCCGCGAGGTGGAGCAACTCTCCTCCCGGATCGGCGAGATGACCACGCTGATCCCGATCACCCGGGCCCACGGCCTGGAGCGCACCGCGCTGCGCCGGGTCGACCGGACGCTCGGCCGGGTGCTGGACGCGGGCCTGCGCCTGGACCTGCTGAACGGCCGGTTCGGCTCGCTCGCCTGGATCCTGCTGAACGCGCTCGGCGTGGGCTGCCTGGCCGGCTCCGCCCTGGTCGCCTACTACGGCTGGATGGACGTCACCCCGGGCGCCGTGGTGATGCTCAGCGCCTACTTCTCCACCCTGACCGGCTCGGTCACCACGCTGCTCACCCTGACCCCGCAGCTCGGCAAGGGCCTGGCCTCGGTCCGCTCGGTCGGCGAGGTGCTGCAGGCCCCCGACCTCGAGGAGAACTCCGGCAAGGCGGAGGTCGGCGCGGTCACCGGCCGGATCGACTTCCGGGGCGTCGGCCACCGCTACCCCGGCGCCGACGCCGCGTCGGTCGACGGCTTCGACCTGACGGTGCGGCCCGGCGAGACCATCGCCCTGGTCGGCGCGTCCGGCGCGGGCAAGTCGACCGTGCTCAACCTGGTGATCGGCTTCCTGCGGCCCACCGAGGGCCGGATCCTGCTCGACGGGCGGGACATGGAGGAGCTGGACCTGCGCTCCTACCGGAAGTTCCTGTCGGTCGTCCCGCAGGAGTCGATCCTGTTCGAGGGCAGCATCCGGGAGAACGTCACCTACGGGCTGAAGGACGTGCCCGAGGAGACCGTGCTGGCCGCGCTGCGCGACGCCAACGCGCTGGAGTTCATCGAGCGGCTCCCGGACGGCCTGGACACCGTGGTCGGCGAGCGCGGCGCCCGGCTCTCCGGCGGCCAGAAGCAGCGCCTGGCGATCGCCCGGGCACTGATCCGCGACCCGCGGATCCTGATCCTGGACGAGGCGACCTCGGCCCTGGACTCCCGCTCCGAGGCGCTGGTCCAGCAGGCGCTGGCCCGCCTGGTGCGCGGCCGCACCGTCTTCGTGGTCGCCCACCGGCTGTCCACCATCCGCGGCGCCGACCGGATCGTGGTCATGCACGACGGCCGGATCGCCGAGGTCGGCTCGCACGCCGACCTGCTGCGCGCCGGCGGCCCCTACGCCGGACTCCAGTCCGCGCAGCTCGCCTGACGGACCGTCCGCCCGCCCGGACCCGCCCACCCGCGGGTCTCACCCCACGACGGAAGAGGACCCCCACCGCATGGCCATCGACCACGATCCGCTGACCGGCAAGCTGGTACGCCTGCGCGAGCTGCGGGAGACCGACCTGCCGCTGCTCACCGCCTGGTGGCGCGAACCCGGACTGGCGATCCAGCAGGTCACCGGCCCCGTCCACCCCCAGCCGGACGGGCGGCTCGCCGAGATGTTCCGGTCCTGGAGCCAGAACACCGGCACCGACCTCGGCCTCGCGGTGGAGACCCTCGACTCCGGCCTGCTGGCCGGCCACGTCACCCTGTACGGCGCCACCCCGAAGGACCGCTGCGCCACCCTGGCGATCATCATCGGCCCGCCCTACCAGGACCGGGGCCTGGGCACCGACGTGCTGCGCACCACCATCGGCTACGGCTTCGAGGAGCTGGGCCTGCACCGGATCGAGCTGACCGTCAACAGCTACAACACCCGCGCGCTGGCCGCCTACCGCCGGGCCGGCTTCACCGAGGAGGGCCGCCGCCGGGAGGCGGTCTTCCGCGCGGGCAGCTGGCACGACCAGGTCCAGATGGGCGTGCTCAGCACCGAGTGGAAGGAGTAGCCGCCCCGGCGGTCGCCGCTCCCGGGCGCGCCGTGCCCGGGCCGGTGCGGCCACGCGGGGTAGCGTCGCCGCCATGGACGTAGTGATCGCAGGTGGACACGGCAAGATCGCGCTGCGCCTCTCGCGCCTGCTCGCGGCCCGCGGCGACACCGTCGGCGGCCTGATCCGCAACCCCGCCCAGGGCCCCGACCTGGAGGCGGTCGGAGCCCGGCCGATCGTCTGCGACCTGGAGCGGACCGACCCGGCGACCCTCGCCGCGCATCTCAAGGGCGCCGACGCGGTGGTCTTCGCCGCCGGGGCCGGCCCGGACAGCGGCGCCGCCCGCAAGGAGAGCGTCGACCGGGCCGGTGCGGTGCTGCTGGCGGACGCCGCCCAGCTCGCCGGGGCGCGCCGGTACCTGCTGGTCTCCTCGATGGGCCTGGACCGGATCGGCGACCCGGAGCTCACCCCCGAGTTCGACGCCTACCTGAAGGCCAAGTGGGCCGCGGAGGAAGCGATCAAGGACCGCCCGCTGGACTGGACGATCCTGCGGCCCGCCGCCCTCACCGACGCCCCCACCGACCGGCACGCCCACCTCGCCCCGCCGCCCAACCGTTTCGGCCAGGTCTCCCGCGACGAGGTCGCGCACACCCTGGTCCGGCTGCTCGACGACGCCACCACCGTCCACCAGACACTGGAACTCACCACCTGAGACCCGCTTGCCCGTCCCCCGCTCCGGCGCGATCGTGGGGGAGAGGTGAGTGCGATGGCCGAGATCGCCCTGCAGATCGACGTCGCGGCGGCCCGGGGCCGCCTGCTGGCGGCACTGGACACCCACGAGGGGCTGACGTCCTGGTGGACCACCGGCGTCGACCGGGAGGGCGAGGACCTGCTCCTCACCTTCCCGGACGCCCCCCAGCAGTTCCGACTGCGCCGCGAACGCGCCGACCTCGACCGGGTGGCCTGGCGCAGCGTCGGCGCCTTCCCGCCCACCTGGCAGGGCACCACCGTCACCTGGGACCTGTTCGACCACCCCGACGACCCCCGTCACACCCTGCTCCTGCTGCGCCACCTCGGCTGGCCGCCGGACGCGGCCCCCGCCGTCCCCGCCGTGGCCGGCACCTGGGCCGAGCTGATCGTCCGGCTCAAGGACTACGCCCAGAGCGGCAAGCCGCAGCCGTACTTCGTCCCCACCGGACACCCGCACCCGACGGTCCACGCCCCCGCCGACTGACCCGGGCATATCCCCTGGTCGTGGCCGCGGCCCGCTGGTAGCCTCCGCTGGCTCGCGGGCGTGTCCGACGCCCGCACCGGGAGGGAAGAGGTGGGAGCGGTGCCGCTCATCGCGGAGTTCGAACTGACGGACGCTCAGGTGCGGGAGGTGCTGGACCGGCCGGCCACCGGCCTGTTCAAGGGCCTGCAGCAGAAGCTGATGGAGAAGGTGCTGGCGTCGGCGTCCTTCCAGCTGACCGGGGCGAACGAGGTGGAGTTCTCCGAGGCGGGCATCAAGCACACCCGCAACGGGATCACCCGCGGCGTGGTGCCGTGGGTGGAGGTCGCGAGCGTGAACGAGCGGCCGAAGGCCTGGGTCGTGCAGTTCAAGCCGACCGGCGTGGCCCTGGTGCCGCGCACGACGGTCGCCGACGCGCAGGAGTTCACCGCCCGGCTGCGCGCGCTGGCCGGGGCGAAGTACAAGGTCCGCCCGCGCTGAACCCCGCGCCGTCCGGGCCGGGCCGCGCGCCCTCCGCGCGCCCTCCGCGCGCGCGACGCGCCGGATTCACGCGATAACCCGGTTCGCCCGGCCCGTTCGGGTGAGACTGGCGCCATGTTGGGACTTCCGGACCGCATCAAGGCGTACCTGTTCGACCTGGACGGGGTGTTGACCCAGACCGCGAAGGTGCACGCGGCGGCGTGGAAGGACATGTTCGACTCCTTCCTGCGCGCCGAGGCCGCCCGCGACGGCACCCCGTTCGTGCCCTTCGACCCGGTCGAGGACTACGACCGGTACGTCGACGGGCGGCCCCGGCTGGACGGCACCCGGCAGTTCCTGGCCTCCCGCGGGATCGACCTGCCCGAGGGCACCCCGCAGGACGCGCCGGGGACGCGGACCGTCAACGGGCTGTCCGGCGCCAAGAACGACACCGTGCTGCGGTTGATCCGCGAACAGGGCGTGCAGGCCTACCCCGGCTCGGTCGCCTACCTGCACCGGCTGCGCGACCTCGGCCTGCCGCGTGCCGTGGTGTCCTCCAGCGCCAACTGCCGGGACGTCCTGAGGGCCGCCGGCATCGACGACCTGTTCGAGGTGGTGGTGGACGGGCTGACCAGCGCCCGCGACCACCTGGCCGGCAAGCCAGCCCCCGACACCTTCCTGTCCGCCGCGCGGCAGCTGGGCGTGCCGCCCGAGCACGCCGCGGTCTTCGAGGACGCGCTGGCCGGCGTCGCGGCCGGCCGGGCCGGCGGCTTCGGCACCGTCGTCGGCGTCAACCGCACCGGCCAGGCCGCGGCGCTGCGCGAGCACGGCGCCGACCTGGTGGTCGACGACCTCGCCGAGCTGATCCCGACGGAGGAGGGCGCATGAGCCCCTCGGAGGCCTTCACCGTCGACCCGTGGGGGATCAGCGAACACGGCCTGGACCTGCCCGGGCAGGCTCGCGCCGAATCGGTGTTCGCGCTCTCCAACGGCCACATCGGCCTGCGCGGCAACCTCGACGAGGGCGAGCCGCACGGCCTGCCCGGCACCTACCTGAACGGCGTCTTCGAGCTGCGCCCGCTGCCGTACGCGGAGAGCGGCTACGGCTTCCCCGAGTCCGGGCAGAGCGTCATCAACGTCACCAACGGCAAGCTGATCCGGCTGCTGGTCGACGACGAGCCGTTCGACCTGCGCTACGGCGAACTCCGCAGCCACCAGCGCAGCCTGGACTTCCGCGACGGCATCCTGCGCCGCGAGGCCGAGTGGACCTCGCCGGCCGGCCGGACGGTGCGGGTCAGCTCGCAGCGGCTGGTGTCGCTGACCCAGCGGGCGGTCTGCGCGATCGAGTACACCGTGGAGGCGGTGGACGGCCCGGTGCGGATCGTGATCCAGTCCGAGCTGGTCGCCAACGAGCAACTCCCCGGCCACGCCGGGGACGGCGACCCGCGCGCCGCGGCCGTGCTGGAGGCCCCGCTGGCGGCCGAACTCCGGCACGCCGACGGGACCAAGGGCGTCCTGGTGCACCGCACCCGGTTCAGCGGCCTGCGGGTGGCCGCCGGGATCGACCACGTGATCGAGGGCCAGGAGCGGATCGACACCGCCGCCGAGTCCTCCGAGGACCAGGCCCGGGTCACCGCCACCACGGTGCTGAACGCCGGTCAGAAACTGCGCCTGGTCAAGTTCATCGCCTACGGCTGGTCGGCGACCCGCTCGCTGCCCGCCGTCCGCGACCAGGTCGAGGCCGCGCTGACCGCCGCCCGCTACACCGGCTGGGACGGCCTGGTCGCCGAGCAGAAGGAGTACCTCGGCCGGTTCTGGACCGACAACGACATCGAGATCGAGGGCGACGTCGAACTCCAGCAGGCCGTCCGCTTCGCGCTGTTCCACGTGCTGCAGGCGGGTGCCCGCAGCGAGGAGCGGGCGATCCCCGCCAAGGGCCTCACCGGGCCCGGCTACGACGGCCACTCGTTCTGGGACACCGAGACCTTCGTGCTGCCCGTCCTCACCTACTGCCTGCCCGACGCCGTCAAGCAGGCCCTGCGCTGGCGGCACACCACGCTCCCGATGGCCCGCGAGCGCGCCGCCCAACTCGGCCTGGCCGGCGCGGTGTTCCCCTGGCGGACGATCCGCGGCGAGGAGTGCTCCGGCTACTGGCCGGCCGGCACCGCGGCCTTCCACATCGGCGCCGACATCGCGGACGCCGCGGTCCGCTACGTCCGGGCCACCGGCGACCTCGAGTTCGAGCGCGGCCACGGCCTGGAACTGCTGGTGGAGACCGCCCGGATGTGGCGCTCGCTCGGCCACCACGACGCCAAGGGCAACTTCCGGATCGAGGGCGTCACCGGCCCCGACGAGTACAGCGCGGTCGCCGACAACAACGTCTTCACCAACCTGATGGCCCAGGCCAACCTGTGGAACGCCGCCGCCACCGCCCTGCGCCACCAGCGCGAGGCCGCCGCCCTCGGCGTCGACACCGAGGAGGCCGCCGCCTGGCGCGACGCCGCCGACAAGATGTACGTCCCCTACGACTCCCAGCTCGGCGTCCACCCGCAGGCCGACGGCTTCACCGACCACCAGCAGTGGGACTTCGAGGCCACCCCGCCGGACAAGTACCCGCTGCTGCTGCACTACCCGTACTTCGACCTGTACCGCAAGCAGGTCGTCAAGCAGGCCGACCTGGTGCTCGCCATGCAGCTGCGCGGCGACGCCTTCACCCCCGAGCAGAAGGCCCGCAACTTCGCCTACTACGAGCGCCTGACGGTCCGCGACTCCTCGCTCTCCGCCTGCACCCAGGCGGTGATCGCCGCCGAGGTCGGCCAGCTCGACCTGGCCTACGACTACACCGCCGAAGCCGCCCTGATGGACCTGCACGACCTCGGCGGCAACACCCGTGACGGCCTGCACATGGCCTCGCTGGCCGGCGCCATCATCGCCCTGGTGGCCGGCTTCGGCGGCCTGCGCGACCACAGCGGGCAGCTCGCCTTCCGCCCCCGGCTGCCCGCCGGACTCCAGCGGCTGTGCTTCTCCATGACCGTCCGCGACCACCTGCTGCGGGTCGACATCACCCACGCCGCCACCACCTACACGCTGCGCCGCGGCAGCGTGCTGCCGGTGCTGCACGACGACGAGACGCTGCGGGTGGAATCCGGCAAACCGGTGACCCGGCCGACCGCCAAGGTCGAGGCCCCCGCCGAGCGCCCCAGCCAGCCCCCGGGCCGGGAACCGGCCCGCCGGCACGGCCAGGCCGGCGTCCAGGGCGGCACCGTCGACCATCTGCCGGCCGAGTGATAAGACGCATAGTCAGCTCACACACCGTCAACACTCCCTGCACCCCGCGAACCGGTGGTGCGGGGAGCAGCCCGCCACCGGTTCCCCGCCCCCGTACCGGAGGACCGTCCCTTGCGCACCGCCGCACTCCTCACCGCCGCCCTCGCCCTCACCCCGATGGCGGCCGCCCCCGCCCCCGCCCACGCCGGCCCGCACTGGGTGCACAGCTGCGCCGCCCCCACCCGCAGTGATATTGCCGCCTGCCAGGCGCTGCGGGTGGTCGCCGCCCAGGCCGGGGACGGCGGCCTCGGCCCCGCCGACCTGCGCGCCGCCTACGGGCTGCCCGCCGACGGCGGCGAGGGCGCCGTGATCGCCGTGGTCGACGCGTACGACCACCCGCACGCCGAGGCCGACCTCGGCGTCTACCGCACCCACTACGGCCTGCCCGCCTGCACCACCGCCAACGGGTGCTTCCACAAGGTCGACCAGCGCGGCGGCACCCGGCTGCCCCGCGCCTCGGCCGGCTGGGCCGGCGAGATCTCCCTCGACCTCGCCATGGTCTCCGCCCTCGCTCCGCGCGCCCGGCTGATCCTGGTCGAGGCCGACTCCGCCTCCTTCACCAACCTCGGCACCGCGATCAACACCGCCGTCCGGCTCGGCGCCCGGTACGTCTCGCTCAGCTGGGGCGCCCCCGAGAACGCCGACGGCCCCGCCTACGACAGCCGCTACCTCGACCACCCCGGCGTGGCGATCACCGCCGCCTCCGGCGACGGCGGCTACGGGGTCAACTACCCCGCCGCCTCCCCGTACGTCACCGCGGTCGGCGGCACCACGCTGCGCCGCGACGCGGGCGCCGCACGCGGCTGGACCGAGACCGCCTGGTCCACCAGCTCCGACGAGGGCACCGGCTCCGGCTGCTCCGCGTACCTCGCCAAGCCGGCCTGGCAGCACGACCCGGGCTGCGCGGGCCGCACCGTCGCCGACGTCTCCGCGGTCGCCGACCCCGCCACCGGCGTCGCCGTCTACCAGACCTACGGCGGCAACGGCTGGTACACCTACGGCGGGACCTCCGCGTCCGCCCCGCTGATCGCCGCGGTCTACGCCCTTGCCGGCACCCCCGCCGCCGACAGCCGCCCGGCTGGCTTCCCCTACGCCCACCCCGCCGCCCTGAACGACCTCACCGCCGGCGCCACCGCCACCTGCACCCCCGCCTACCTCTGCACCGCCGGCCCCGGCTACGACGGCCCCACCGGCCTCGGCACCCCGGCCGGCCCGAACGCGTTCCGGCAGTAGCCGACAGCGCCCCTGGCGGGGCACGGCTCGTGGTGCTGAACATCCCGTTATCGTGCGTATTGTCCGTTCCTGACGCAGTGTGAGGTGGATCCCGTGGGCAGCGTGGCCGACCAGATGGTGGAAGTGCTCCGGCAGGCGGGTGTCGAGCGGGTCTACGGGGTGGTCGGGGACAGCCTGAATCCGGTGGTGGACGCGATCCGGCGGGCGGAGGGCATCTCCTGGGTGCACGTCAGGAACGAGGAGGCCGGGGCCTTCGCGGCGGCCGCGGAGGCCGAGCTGACGGGCCGTCTGGCGGTCTGCGCGGGCAGCTGCGGCCCCGGCAACACCCACCTGATCCAGGGCCTGTACGACGCGCAGCGCAGCGGCGTCCCGGTGCTGGCGCTGGCCTCGCACATCCCGTCCGTGCAGATCGGCACCGGCTTCTTCCAGGAGACCCACCCGGAGCGGGTGTTCACCGACTGCAGCAGCTGGTGCGAGATGCTCTCCAACCCCGCCCAGCTGCCCCGGCTGCTGCGGGTCGGCATCCAGCACGCGCTCGGTGCGCGCGGCGTCTCCGTGCTCGCCTTCCCCGGCGACGTCGCCGGGGTCACCGCGCCCGCTCCCACCGGCCGCAGCACCTTCCTCACCGAGCAGGCGGTGGCCGCCCCGCCCTGGTCCCAGGTCCAGGCGCTGGCCGAGGCGCTGAACCGGGCGCGCACCGTGGCGGTCTTCGCCGGGGCGGGCGTCCGCGGCGCCCACGACGAGCTGATGCAGCTCGCCGGCACCCTGCAGGCGCCGGTCGGCCACTCGCTGCGCGGCAAGGAGTGGGTGCAGTACGACAACCCGTACGACGTCGGGATGAGCGGCCTGCTCGGCTACGGCGCCTGCCACGAGGCGCTGCACGAAGCCGAGTTGGTGCTGCTGCTGGGCACCGACTTCCCGTACGACAGCTTCCTGCCCCAGGCCCGCACGGTGCAGGTCGACCACGACGCCACCCGGCTCGGCCGGCGCACCGCGCTGGAGCTCGCGGTGCACGGCGACGTGGCGGCCACCCTGCGGGCGGTGCTGCCGCTGCTGGAGCAGAAGCGCGAGCGCGAGTTCCTCGACGCGATGCTGACCCGGCACTTCAAGGCGCTGGAGACCGTGGTCGGCGCCTACACCAAGGGCATCGACAAGCACCGCCCGATCCATCCCGAGTACGTGGCCGCGGTCCTCGACGAGGTCGCCGCCGACGACGCGGTCTTCACCGTCGACACCGGCATGAACAACGTCTGGGCCGCCCGCTACCTCACCCCCAACGGCCGCCGCCGGGTGATCGGCTCCTTCCTGCACGGCTCCATGGCGAACGCCCTGCCGCACGCCATCGGCGCCCAACTGGCCTTCCCCGACCGGCAGGTGGTCTCCATGTCGGGCGACGGCGGGCTCTCCATGCTGCTCGGCGAGCTGCTCACCGTGGCCAAGCACCGGCTGCCGGTGAAGACCGTGGTCTTCAACAACGGCGCGCTCGGCATGATCAAGCTGGAGATGCTGGTCTCCGGCTACCCCGAGTCCCAGATCGACAACGGCGACGTGGACTACGCCGCCGTCGCCCAGGCCTGCGGCATCCCCGCCAAGCGGGTCACCGACCCCGCCAAGGTCCGCGAGGTGCTCACCGACGCCCTCCGCCGCCCGGGCCCCGCCCTGGTCGACGTGGTCACCGACCCCAACGCGCTCTCCATCCCCCCGCACATCACCCCCGCCCAGCTCAAGGGCTTCGCGCTGGCCGCCGGGCGCACCGTGCTGACCGGCGGCGTCGGCAAGATGATCGACCTGGCCCGCTCCAACCTCCGCAACATCCCGCGGCCGTGAGCCGAGGAGTCGGATTTGCCTGCGGGGCAAAATTGTTGCCCCGCAGGCACGGCGGGTGTGCACTGGAGGCATGAACGACAGCCTTCTCGGTGACGACCAGGAGGTCGCGGGCCTCGGCGCGCGGCTGCGTGAGCACCGGGTGTCCAGCCGGCTGACGCTGGAGACGGCGGCGGCTCGGGTGGGCCTGTCGCCAGCTTACTTGTCGCGGCTGGAGACCGGCCGGCGGCAGCCCTCGCTACCGGTACTGCTGGGGCTGGCCCGGGCGTACGGGACCAGCGTGTCCGAACTGCTCGGCGAGCAGCCGGCGGAGCCCGACCCGGTGATCCGGGGCGGGGCGATCGAGCCCGGGCGGGCCGGCGGCTGGGGGTACCGGCGGGCCGGCGCGCCGGGCCGGGCGATGCAGGCGCTGCGGGTGCACGTCCCGCCGAGCCTGCAGGACGCGGTGGTGCGGGTGCACCCCGGCGAGGAGTGGCTGTACGTGACCCGCGGGCGGATGCGGCTCACCCTCGGCGAGCACACCCACCTGCTCGACGAGGGCGACTCCGCGCACTTCGACTCGCTGACCCCGCACTGCATCGCCGCCGACTCCTCCGCCGGCCTCGACCTGATCTTCGTCCACACCCTGCTGCAGAGCCCGGGCGGCGACCTCTGCCTCGGCGACGCCCCGCGCCTGTAGCCATCCATCCACGGCCACCACCGCTAGGAGACCGCCATGGCCGACCACACCGTCCCCGCCCCGAAGACCGCTGCGGCGCCCGCCGAGACCATGGACGCCGGGATCAGCGCCTCCAAGCAGGTCTGGGTCCGGGCGATCATCTACATCGTGTCCGGCCACGTCTTCGTCGCCTTCCTGTTCCTGCTGTTCTACCTGGGCAGCCGCGGCCACTGACGGAGGGCTCCGGGCCTGCCGAAAGCCCGGGGACGGGCGAAGCCCCAGGCCGGCAGCCTGGGGCTTCGCTCCTGTGCGTGCGGTTCCGCTACCTGAGCGGCGTGCCACCCGCGTTGTGGTTGGCGATCGTCTTGTTGACCAGGTTCCCGCCGTCGGTCTCGGGCGTGGTCTGCTCCGACCAGCCGGCGCCGAACAGGAGGGCGCCGACGTGTGCGTTCGCCGTCTGGTCCAGGTGCGAGAAGAGCCAGTCGACCTTGTCGTCCTTGTAGTGGCCGGGGGTGTTGTTCTGCGCCATGTTGCCCAGGGGAATCTGCCACAGGACCACCGGCTTGCCCACCGATTCGGACATCGTCTTGTAGAACGCGAGGGCGGCGAAGCCCTTCTGGTCGTTCCAGAAGGTGTCACGGCTGCCGTGGGCGGGCAGCGCGTACCAGCCCGCGTCGCGGTCCGTCACGTCGGTGACCAGGAAGTCGGCGCTCGATGCCCCGAGGTCCGTGTAGTCCTTGACGCACTGCGGGGTGTTCTGCTGCCAGTCGAAGCAGGACAGGTGCAGTCCCACGCCGGTGTTGGGCGCGTACTTGTGCGCCATCGCGATCAGGCACTGGGCCAGGCCGGCGGCGCTGTTCTCCTGCGATCCGCAGTCCGTCGGGTTCGCGGCCCTGACCTGCGCGGCGACCTGGTGAGGGTTGCCGAGCGACCGGACGTAGCCCCAGAAGTCCGGCTCGAGATCGATCATGTCCTGCGAGGTGCCGAGCTTCTGGAGGAAGAAGCGGTAGTCGTTCAGGTACCGGGTGAGCAGGTCGGCCCGGTTGATGGCCTGGACCTCGCCGGGACCGTCGCCCTGGCCCGCCGCATCGCCGAGGTCGCGCAGCGAGTACCACGTGAAGAGGTACTTCTGCGGGCGCGGCTTGCCCTGGTACGTCGCCTTGGACGCGCGGTCGTTGAGCATGGTCACCTGGGTGCCGGGCGCCGTGGTGTCGCCGGTCCAGCAGCCCCACCAGCCCGACCACTCGGACTTGCAGCGCGAGGCCGTGTAGGCGTCGGACGAGGGCGCGGGCTGGCTGTGGATGTAGGCGTACCGCACGTCGAACGGCGCGGCGTTCGCCGTGGAGTCATCCATCGAGCCGCCGAGGAGCATCGTGCTGCTGCCCATGAGGCTCTTCGCCGAGCTGCCGCCGCCGGTGGCCGGAGACGCCGGCGGCGTCGACGCCGGGCGGGTGCTCGGAGCCTGGCTCGCCGGAGCGCTGCCGGCCGGCTTGGTGGGCGTGGCGGGCGTGGTGGGCGTGGCGGTGCTGCCGGAGCCCCCCGTGGTCCCACCGCCGTTGACGCTGCCGGCCGGGACGAGCTGCCACTGCTGCTGGGGGCCGTTCCAGTCGTGGTACTGGGCGAGGTGGCTCCCTTCGGTCTTGGAGCCGCCCGGGACCTCGACGGCCATGCCGCTGAAGCGGTTGATCAGCCGCACGTAGCCGTCCGACGACTTCTCCAGGCGGAACTGCTGGTTGGCGCCGTTCAGGTCGCGCCACTGCACCAGCCCGGAGCCCTCGGTCTTCGACCAGCCGTAGTCGTCCAGCACCTTGCCGGAGTTCCGGTTCTGCAGCCGGTAGTTCCCGTCACCCGAGTCGACGAACTTCCACTGCTGGTTGGTCCCGCCGGTGCGGCTCCACTGCCCCAGCGGAGAACCGTCGTACGTGGCGTAGTCGAGGGCGTCCAGCGACTCGCCGGTGCTGCGGTTGACCAGCGTGTACCAGGCGTTGGTGTCCACGGTTCCCGCCGAGGCCGTGCTGACCACGACCACCGAGCCGCCCAGGACCGCCAGGCTGACGGCCGCCCAGAAACTCCGGCGCTGGTACAGCCGACGGCCGCGGTGCGCCTGCCGCCGCCCCGGGACGGCCGAGCGGAACGACAAGCGGCCACGGCGGCCGTGGCCGCCGGGCGCCGCCTCCGGCGACGTGGATGGGCGAGGGAACATGTCGATGCTCTCTTTCAGCCGTGGCCTCTGGCCGGACCCCTGTCCGGACACCACCCAGTTGTCACCGCCCCCGGAAAGGTTGCCCCGCACCGCGAAGACTTCTTCCGGGCACCGCCCGCCGGGGCGGCTCAGAGCGTGACCAGCGTGCACAGTGCGTCGAGCGCGCCCTCGAAGGCGTGCTCCGGCGGGGTGCCGTAGCCGATCACCAGGGCCGGCGGCGCGTCCGGCGCGGGCGGGGCACCGGCCGCCCGGCACCACGAGCGGGTGTTGACGGACAGGCCCAGCCACCCGGCGTGGCGCTGGAGTTCGGCCTCGGTCAGGGAGCCGGGCGGCAGCTCCAGGACGGCGTGCAGCCCGGCGTTGATGCCGGTGACGCGGACCGCGGGCGCGCGCTCGGCGAGCACCGCGACCAGCCGGTCGCGGCGGCGGCGCAGCAGCTGGCGGGAGCGCCGGATGTGCCGGTCGTAGTCGCCGGAGGTGATCAGCTCGGCGAGGGTGAGCTGGTCCAGCACGCCGTTCTGACCGCCCGCCAGCTGCTTGCGGGCGGCCACCGGTTCGACCAGCGCGGCGGGCAGGGCCAGCCAGGCCAGGCGCAGGGCCGGGGCGAGCGACTTGCTGGCGGTGCCCGCGTACACCACCCGGTCCGGGTCGAGGGCCTGCATGGCGCCGATCGGCTGCCGGTCGTAGCGGAACTCGCCGTCGTAGTCGTCCTCCAGCACGTACCCGCCGGTCTGCCGGGCCCAGGCCACCGCCGCGGCCCGCCGGCCGGCCCGCAGCGGCACCCCGGTGGGGAACTGGTGGGCGGGCGTGAGGATCGCCAACCCGGCGTCGGTGCGGGCGAGTTCGGCGGTGCGGGCACCGCCCTCGTCGAGCGGCAGCGGACGGACGGCGGCCCCGGCGGCGGTGATGATCTCGTGGTGCGGCGGCAGCCCGTACTCCTCCACCGCGACGCTCGCCAGGCCGTGTTCGCGCAGCGCCGCGCAGAGCAGGCCGAGGCCCTGGGTGTAGCCGGAGCAGACCAGCAGCCGCTCCGGGTCGGTGCGCACCCCGCGCACCCGGGCCAGGTAGCCGGCCAGCGCCCGGCGCAGTTCGATCCGGCCGCGCGGGTCGCCGTAGCCGAAGGCGTCGTGCGGGGCGGCGTTCAGCGCCCGGCGGGCCGCCGCCAGCCAGGGGCCGCGCGGGAACCGGGTCAGGTCGGGGGTGCCCGGCACCAGGTTGAACGGGACGGCGGGCTGCGGGCGCAGCCCGGGCGGGGCGGAGCTGGGGGCGGGCTGCGGGCCGCGCTCGGCGACCACCGTGCCGGAGCCCTGACGGGAGGTCAGCCAGCCCTCGGCGGCCAGCTGGGTGTACGCCTCGGCGACGGTGTTGCGGGCGATCCCCAGGTCCGCGGCGAGCGCCCGCGAGGACGGCAGCCTGGTCCCGGTGGCGAGCCGCCCGTCGCGCACGGCCGCCCGGACCGCGTCCTCCAGCGCGGCGCGCACCCCCAGGCCGCGGGCCCGGCCCGCGCCGAGGTCCAAGTGCAGGTCGCCGCCGAAAGTGGCCCAGGAATCCATGCTTCAAATGAACCACACCACCGGGCCAGTTCGCCCCTACGGTGGAGCACATGACCGATGACGCACTCGTCCCCGCCCCGCTCCAGCGCCTCTCGCTGCCCAAGCTGGCCCCGGAGTTCTACCGTCACATGATCAGCCTGGACCGGGCCGCCGTGACCGGCCTCGGCGACCCGGTGATCGCCGACCTGGTCAAGTTGCGCGCCTCCCAGCTCAACCACTGCGCGTTCTGCCTCGACATGCACGCCACCGACGCCCGCGCCAACGGCGAGCAGGAGCACCGGCTGCACACCCTGGCCGCCTGGCGCGAGACCCCGTACTTCACCGCCCGCGAGCGCGCCGCCCTGGCCCTCACCGAGTCGGTCACCCTGGTCGCCGACACGCACGTCCCGGACGAGGTGTACGGCGAGGCCGCCAAGCACTTCTCGGAGGCCGAACTGGCCCACCTGATCGCCCTGATCGTCGCGATCAACGCCTGGAACCGGATCGGCGTCACCTCCCGACTCAGCCCCGCCCCCAAGCGGTGACCGCCCGCCGGATCGAGCGCGCCCGGCGGCTGCACGCCCTGCACCGCCCGGGCGAGCCCCTGGTGCTGACCAACGTCTGGGACGCCGCCACCGCCCGCCTGGTCGAGCAGGCCGGCGCGCCCGCACTGGCCACCGCCAGCGCCTCGGTCTCCTGGAGCCTGGGCGTCCGCGACGGCGGCGGCCTCACCCGCGAGCTCGCCGTCGCCCAGCTCGCCCTGGTCGCCGGGGCCGTCGAGGTGCCGGTCACCGCCGACCTGGAGGACGGCTACGCGGGCACCCCCGCCGGGGTCGGCGAGACCGTCGCCGCCGCCCTGGAGGCGGGCGCGGTCGGCGCCAACCTGGAGGACGGCGGCGCGGGCCCCGGACTGCGCCCGCTCGACGACGCGGTCGCCCGGGTGTCCGCCGCCCGGGCCGCCGCCGACGCGGCCGGCGTACCGCTCTACCTCAACGCCCGCACCGACGTGTACCTGCACGGCGTCGGCGAGCCCGCCGACCGGCTGGAACTCGCGCTCACCCGCGGCCGCGCCTTCCTGGCGGCCGGCGCCGACGGCTTCTTCGTCCCGGGCATCGCCGATCCGGCCGAGATCGCGGCCCTGGCGAAGGAGTTCCGCCTCAACGTGCTCGCCGGACCCGGCCTGCCGACGGTCGGCGAACTCGCCGCGCTCGGCGTCGCCCGGATCAGTCTCGGCCCGGGCCCGGCGAAGGCGGCCTACGCGGCGGTGCGGCGCGTCGCCGAGGAGGTCTACGGCGCGGGGACGTACGGAGCACTGGAGGGCGGCCTGGACTACGGCGAGTTGAACGGCCTGTTCGCGAACTGAACGACCGTCGGCCGGTCATCCGTCAGTGCCCGTCGACCGTCGAGCCCAGGGCCTCGCAGGCCCCGGTGGCGGAGTCCGCGAGCGGGCCCACGAGCGGGTACTGGGCGAGGTCGCGGTGGCAGAGCTCGGCCGTGGAGGGGAGCGCGCCGTGGTAGCCGGTGTCCAGGCCGTCCGCCTGGGCGAGGCCGCCGGCCTGGGCGAGCGGGGCGGCCTCGGCGGGGGCGCCGGTGAGGGCGAGCCCGGCCATCGTGAGGGCGGCGAGCGCGGTGAGCTTCTTCATGGCCGGTGCAACGACCCGGCCCCCGCCCGGTCACGTGGATTCACCTGACGGGGGACCGGGTGTGGCGGTCCGTCAGCCGACGACCACCGGCAGCGTGCGCACGCTGTTGCTGATGAACGAGCCGATCGGCTCCGGCGGCGCGCCCTCGGCCATCCGCAGGGTCGGGAACCGCTCGAACAGCTGCCGCAGCGCGGTCTCCGCCTCCAGCCGGGCCAGCCCGGAGCCGAGGCAGAAGTGCGGGCCGTGCCCGAGCGAGAGGTGGCGCACCGGGCTGCGGGTGATGTCGAAGCGGTCGGCGTCCGGGTAGTGCCCCGAGTCCCGGCCGACCGCCGCGTACGAGGCCAGCAGCGCCTCGCCGCGGCGGATCACCACCTCGCCGACCCGGACGTCCTCGACCGCGTAGCGCAGCGGGAACTGGCCGACCGGCGAGTCGTAGCGCAGCGTCTCCTCCACCACCGCCGACCAGGGGACCTCGCCCTTCAGCACCAGGTCGAGCTGCTCGGGGTGGGCGAGCAGGGCGCGGACGGCGTTGGTGATCAGGTTGAGGGTGGTCTCGTGGCCGGCCACCAGCATCAGCAGCAGCGTGCCGACCAGCTCCTGCTCGCTGAGCCGGTCGCTCTCCTCGCGGGCGGCGATCAGGTCGGTGGTCAGGTCGTCGCCCGGAGCCGAACGCTTGGCCTCGACCACCGCGGCGAGCAACCCGAACAGGTCCTGCTGCGCGGCGACCGCGGCCGCGGGCGTGGCGGAGCTGCTGACCAGGGTGTCGGAGAGCTCGTGCAGGGCGTCCTGCTGCTCCTCGGCGAGGCCGAGCAGTTCCCCGATCACCTGCATGGGCAGCGGGTAGGCGAAGTGCCGACGCAGGTCGAACGCGCCGTCCAACTCGGCCACGGCGTCCAGCAGCCGGGCGGCCCGGGCCTCGATCGCGGGGGCCAGCTCGGCGATCCGGCGCGGCGTGAACGCCTGGGTGACCAGGCCGCGCAGCCGCCGGTGGTCGGCGCCGTCGGCGGTGATCATGCCGGGGACGCTGATGAAGTTCAGCAGCGGCCAGCCCTCCGGCAGCCGGCCCTCCCGGAAGGTCGACCACAGCTGCGGATTCTTGCCGATCCGCGGGTCGGCGAGCAGCTCCTGCAGGGTGTCGTGGTGCGTTACCGCCCAGACCACCACCCCGCCAGGGAGTTCCACCAGTGCCGCCGGTCCGGCTTCCCGGAGCCGCCGGTTCTCGCCGTGCTGGTCGGCGCCTGCGGGGTCGAGCCGGATCGGGACGAGCTGTTCGGCAGTGGTGGTGGTGTCCATGCGGGCCTCTCGGTGGTGGCGGGGCGGGGCGGGGTGAAGGCGCTGTACAGCACCGGCAGGCTGACCAGGGCCCGCGACCACGGTGACGGTCGCCACGCCAACTCGTGTGCGGGAACGGCCAGCTGAAGGTCCGGCAGGCGGTGCAGCAGGGTCTCCACCGCGGTCTCCACGATCAGCCGGGCCGGGTCCTGCGCCGGGCAGACGTGCTTGCCGGCGCCCCAGGCCAGGTGCGCCCGGTTGCCCGCCACACCGTCCCGGCCGTGCACCACCGGGTCGGCGTTGGCGGCGGCCAGGCCGAGCACCAGCATGTCCCCGGCGCTGATGTACTGGCCGCCCAGCACGGTGTCCGACGTCGCCCACCGGCCGGGGAAGTTCTGCGTCGGCGGGTCCCGCCACAGCACCTCGTCCAGGGCGTCCGCGACGGTCGCCCGGCCGCCCGCCAGAGTGGCCCGGAACCGCCGGTCGGTGAGCAGCAGCCGCAGCGTGTTGCCGGTCCAGTTGATGGTGGTCTCGTTGCCCGCGACCAGGATCACCACCAGGTGGTGCACCGCCTCCTCGTCGCTCAGCGCCGCCGGGTGGGCCAGCAGCCAGGAGGTGAGGTCGGCGCCGGGCCGCTCGCGGCGGCTGCGCACCAGGTCGACCAGGATCGCCTGGAACTCGGCGTTGGCGCGCACCGACTTCTCGCTGCTGTCCACGAAGTGGCTGATCAGCTCGATCAGGTGCGGCCCGGCCTCGGCGGGCAGGCCGAGCAGCCGGGTGAACACCAGCAGCGGCAGCCGCCGGGCGTACTGCGCGATCAGGTCGGCGGTGCCGTCCGGACCCCAGCCGTCGATCAGCGCCTCGGCGGCCGCCTCGGTGGTCTCCCGCAGCTGCCGCTGGTCGACCCGGGACAGCGTGTCGGCGACCGCGGCGCGCAGCCGCTGGTGCTCGGCGCCGTCCAGGTTGAGCAGCGTGGGCCGCCAGGCGGTCATCGGCAGCAGCCGGGAGTCGGCGCTCAGCCGGCCCTCCCGGGCCACCCGCCAGCGCCGCGAGTCCTTGGAGAACTGCTGCTCGTTGCGGGTGAGTTCGAGCAGCTCGGGGTAGCCGAGCACCAGCCACGCCTCGACGCCGGGCTCCAGCTCGATCGGGGCGACCGGGCCGTGCTGCTCGCGCAGCCGGGCGTACAGGCCGTGCGGGTCCTCGGCCACCGCCGGGCCGTACAGCGGGGCCACCCGCGGCGGCACGTACGGACAGCCCGCGGCCGGGGCGGTGGTGGGGACGGAGTCGGGGGTGGTCATCGCTGGTACTCCAGGGCGGCGGTGCGCAGATGGTCCACGAAGTCGATCAACAGCCGGTGCGCGTCCCGCCGGTCGCGGACGTCGCACTGCATCACCGGCACGTCGGGCAGCAGGTCGAGCGCGGCCCGCAGCTCCTGCTCCGGGTAGCGCGGCGAGTCCGGGAAGAGGTTGACGGCCACCGCGAAGGGGATCCGGTGCTCCTCCAACTGGCCGAGGACGTCGAAGGACTCCTCGATCCGGCGGGAGTCCACCAGCGCGATCGCGCCGAGCGCCCCCCGCGAGAGGTCCTCCCACAACGGCTTGAACCGCTGCTGTCCCGGCGTGCCGAACAGGTACAGCGCCAGCTGCGGGTTGAGGGTGATCCGGCCGAAGTCCAGCGCCACCGTGGTGGTGGTCTTGCCCGGACGCCCGGCCACGTCGTCCACGCCGGCGCCGGCCGCCGTCATGGTCTCCTCGGTGCGCAGCGGCACGATCTCGCTGAGCGAACCCACCAGCGTGGTCTTGCCGACCCCGAACGGGCCGGTGACCAGGATCTTCACCGTCCCCTGGACGGTCGACGGCAGGTAGGCGGGCTCAGCGGAGCGCACGGAGGCCAACCAGCACCTCCTCCAGCAACGCGGTCGGCGCCCGCTCGGCGGGCCGCACCGGCGGTACGACCTGCACCGCTCCGAGGTCCCACAGATCGCCGACCAGCACCTTCACCACGCTGATCGGCAGGCCCAGGTGCGCCGCCACCTCGGCGATCGACAGCAGCTCCCGACAGATCGTCAGCAGCGCCTGCTGCTCCCGGTTCAGCGCCCCCGGCTCCAGCTGCGCCCCGGGCACCGACCGCACCAGGCTCTCGAACTCCAGCACGTTCCGGCTCGGCCGGCTGCGCCCCCCGGTGATCACGTACGGGCGCACCGGGCCCCGGCTCACCGGAGCTCCCCGGCGATCGCGTGCTCCTGCCGCGGCGGCGCGGTCAGGTGGGTGCCGATCCGCTCCACCAGCATCTGCATCTGGTACGCCACCAGGCCCGCGTCGACCGCCTCGCCGGTCACCACCGCGAGGTGCGCGCCCGCCCCGGCGGCGACGATGAACAGGTAGCCGCCGCCGTACTCGATGATGATCTGCCGGGTGACGCCGCTGCCGTCGCCGAAGCCCTGCGCCACGCCCCGGGAGAGCGACTGCAGTCCGGAGCAGGCGGCGGCCAGCCGTTCGGCGTCGTCCCGGCCGATCCGCGGGCTGCGGCCGATCTCCAGGCCGTCGTTGGACACCACGACCGCGTGCTGGACCTCCGGCACGTTGACGATGTCGGTCAGCAGCCAGCCGAGATCAGGATTGGTGGTCATCGAAGTCTCCCGTGCGCTGGGGAAGTTGGGGGGAAGCGGGAAATGCGTCGGGGCGGTCCTGAGCGGACTGCCGGTGCTGTTCGGCGGCCGACCGCCCGGTGGCGGTGCCGGCCTGGAACAGCGACATGAACGCCTGCGCCTCGTGCGCGGAGCGCGCGGGGGCGGGCGCGGCCTCGGCCTGCGGACGGGGCGGCGGAGTGCCGCCCCGGCGGTTGATCCGCCGCGGCAGGCCGGGTGCCTGCTGCGGAGGCACCGTCGCCGCACGGCCCGCGGGGGGAGTCGGGCGGGTCGGCAACGGGGACGCCGCACCGCGGTGCGGCGCGGGGACGGCCGACGCCGGGGCGCCGGCCGAGAGCGGGTCGGTGAGCAGCGCGTTCGGCAGCAGCACCACCACCCGCACCCCGCCGTACGGCGAGGGCGCGGAGGACAGGGTGACCCGGAAGCCGTACTGCTCGGCGAGCCGGCCGACCGCGGCCAGACCCAACTGGGGGGTCTCGCCGAGCCGGAAGACCTCCAGCGAGCCGCCGCCGGCCAGCGCGGCCGCGGCCTTGGCGACCGACACGTCGGTCATCCCGACGCCGCAGTCGTCGATCTCGATCACCGCGCCGTTGTGCACCGGCATCAGGGTGACGAAGACCTGGGTGTTGGGCGGCGAGTAGCGGGTCGCGTTGTCCAGCAGCTCGGCCACCGCGTGGATCAGCGCCTCGGCGGCGGCGCCGACCACCGCGCTGTCCACCCGGCTGTGCACCACCACCCGCTGGAACGGCAGGATCCGCGACTGGGCGCCGCGCACCACGTCCTCCAGCGCCACCGGCTCCGGCCAGTGCCGGCCGGCCCGGGCGCCGCACAGCACCGCCAGGGTCTGCGCCAGCCGGGCCTGCTGGGCGGCGGCGTGGTCGGCCTTGAGCAGGCCCTCCAGCAGCGCCGGGTCGTCGTGGGTGCGCTCCATCTCGTCCAGCCCGGCCTGCTGGTCGTGCGCCATCACCAGGATCCGGCGGGCCACGCTGAGGAAGGCCCGGGTGGTGGCGGAGTTCGTCTCCTGCTCGCGCAGCGCCGACTCGGCGCCGGCCCGCCGGTCCGCGAGCTCGGCCGCCAGTTCCGCGCGGGTGGCGGCCAGCTCGCGCTCGCCGCGCGCCAGCCGGGCACGCAGCGTGCGGGTGACGGCGCGGAGCCGCACGGCGGTCGCCAGGGCGAGGAGGGTGAGCAATCCGGCTGCTGCCAGGCACCATTGAGTGGTCGTCACGCGGGGATTCTAAGGTGGTGTTACTACTGCCGTATGAACAGATCAGAGCTTGGCTGTTCAGACCACGTCAATATTGGACAAGCTGCCCCGACTAGCCCTCGACGGCGCTACCCGAGCGGTGCAGCAGGAGCAACGCCACGTCGTCCGCCCGGACTTCACGCTCCGTCACATTCAGCGTCAGCAGGTCCGCCAGCCGGGACAGCGCCTCCGGCTCGTCCAACCGCCGCGCCCCGCCCGTCTCCGCGACCCACAGCCCCAGCCCGCCCAGCATCCGCTGCACCGACTCGTCGTAGTCCTCGTCCCGGACCTCCACCAGCCCGTCGGTGTACGCCAGCAGCGTCTCGCCCACCGCCAGCTCCTCCACCGTCAGCGGGTACCGCGCCCCCGGCAGCACCCCCAGCGGCGGCCCGCCCGGCAGCCGCAGCTCCCGCGCCCCGTCCGCGCCGATCAGGACCGGCGACGGATGCCCGGCCCGCGCCGCCCGCACCCGCCCGGTGGCCGGATCCAGCGTCAGGTACAGACAGGTGGCGAACAGTTCGGTGTCCAGCTCGGACAGCAGCCGGCTGGTCCGCTCCAGCGTCGCCGCCGGATCGTTCCCGTCCGTCGCGTACGCCCGCAGCCCGCTGCGCAGCTGGCCCATCACCGCGCTGGCCTCCGCGTTGTGCCCCTGCACGTCGCCGATCACCAGCCCCACCTGGCCGTCCGGCAGCCGCAGCAGGTCGTACCAGTCGCCGCCGATCATCATCCCCTCGGTGGACGGCAGGTAGCGCGCCGCCGAGACGATCCCCGGCACCTCGGGCAGCGAACGCGGCAGCATCGCCCGCTGCAGCTCGCTCGCCCGCTCCAGGTGGATGTCGTACAGCCGGGCCCGCTCCAGCGACTGCGCCAGGATGCCCGCGAACGCCGAGTACATGGTGCGGTCCTCGCGCCCGAAGGACCGCTCGGTGGCGAAGGTGATCAGGCACGACCCCACCTGCCGGCCCGACGCGACCAGCGGCAGCACCGTCCAGGCCGCCGGCGCCCCCGCGGGCCGCGCCCCGCCGCCCGGCTCGCTGAACAGCGGCTTCGCCCGCGCCAACGCACTCTCCATCACCCCGCCGGCCAGCTCGTGCAGCCGGTTCAGCTCCGCCCGGTGCGGACCGCCGAACACCGTCGGCGACACCGGCAGCAGCCGCCCCTCGTCCACCAGGTCCAGCACCACGCTCGCCGCGCCCAGCGCCGGCCGCGCCACGTCGGTCAGCGCCGTGGTCACCTCGCGCACCGTCACCGCCCGCGACAGCGCCCTGGTCAGCGCCAGCAGCAGCGCCGTCCGCGCACCCGCCGCCGGGTTCGGCTCCGCCAGGTCCGGACGCCACGGACGGACCGTCACCAGCCCGGCCATCCGCACCGGCCGCCGGTGCACGTCCAGCATCACCTCGCCGGCCTCGTCCACCAGCCCCACCGACCCGTCCGGCCGCACCACCCGGTACCGCAGCCGGTACCCGCCGCCGGTGGCCAGCGCCTCCGCCAGGCCCGCCTGCACGTCCGGCAGGTCCTCGGGGTGCACCACCCGCGCCAGGTCCGGCATCGGCCCGCCCGGACCCGGCGGCTCCAGGCCCACCACCCGGTACGCCTGCTCGTCCCAGACCGTCTCGCCGGTCACCAGGTCCCGCTCGAACGCGCCCGCGCCGGCCGCGTGCACGGCCAGGGCGAGCAACTGCGCGTCGCCCGACGGCGCTTCGGCCCGCGCCCCGCCCGGCGCGGGCTGCGCCGCGTGCACGTGGTCGAGCAGGTGCGCCAAGCGGTGCGCGCACGCCTCCGCCAGCGTCTCCAACAGGTCGAGGTCCCGCTGCGGCACCGCCCCGCGGTGCGCCAGCGCCAACGCCAGCGACCCCACCGGGTCGCCGTCCACCACCAGCGGCAGCACCGCCAGCGCCACCAGCTCGGTGCCCAGCCCCGCCGCCGCGTTCGGATAGTCGGCACTGGTCTGCCGCGGCGACAGCAGCACCGGCTCCCGGGTGCGCAGCGCCAGCGCGGCCGGCAGCTCGGACGCCGGATCGACCACCCCGTACTTCTGGTGCACCCAGTCCGGCAGCCCGTGCGAAGCGGTCAGCCGCAGCATCCCGTCGTCCAGCAGGTAGAGCGCCGAACCCTCACCGGTGATCCACGCCGGGCCCTCGGCCAGCAGCGTCCCCAGCAGGTCCGCCGCGCTCGACGCGCGCAGCAGCAGCCGCAGGCACCGCAACTCGGTGCGACTGGCAGGCCGCGGCGAGCTCTGGTCCATCCGAAGCGCCGGCCCTTCCGCTCGTCGTGCCAGTGCCGACCATCCTATGGACGCACCGGCCGACCAGGCGGTTCACCACACGGGCCGACGCCGTGTCACTGCCCGTCGACCTCGCCGTACCCCGGCTGCGGCCGCGCGGCGACCGGGCGCAGCGAGAACACCCCGCGCGCCACCGAGAAACCCCGCTGCAGCACCGCCCCGAGGCTCTTCGGCCGGGTCGTTCCCGCCCAGGCGGGCGGAGCGTCGTCCAGGGCGGTCCGGGGCGTGGGGATCAGTCCGGTGGCCGGCTCGGTGTGCTGGGTCGCCTGCGGCATGTGCGCTGTCCTCCGTGCTGTCGGTCACGACCGTGAAGGCGGTCTTCATCGGTATGACTTCCCGACCGACAGACAGTGTTACGCGCGGAGGATGACGAGAAGGTCTCGAACCGGCACCGAGTTCGGGGATTCGCGCGGGAATGCGGCGATTGCGCCGCTCGTCCCGGAGGTGCTCAGAGCGACGGCGCCTGCCCTGTCAGCCCCTGCGCCACCGACTCCGGGTAGTCCGGCGAGAGCGGCAGGTCGGGCGCCGTGACCGCGTCGGTCAGCGGACCGGTGCCGACCGGGTGCGGGGCGGCGTGCGCGCTGGGGGCGGCAAGGGAGGCGACCACGCCGACGGCCAGCGAGGCAAAGGCGAGCATGCTGCGCTTCTTCATACCGGGTAGAACGCGCGAGTCGCCGGGAGGTCACGACGGCCAGTGCGCCAGGCCCGCCACCAGCACCTCCGTCAGGCGCTCCAGCGTCACGTCCCGGCCCTCGGCGAGCTGGAACGCCCCCGCCGTGGCCAACGAGGCGTACCCGTGGGCGGTCGCCCGCAGCGTCCGGGCGGCGTGCACCGCCTCCGACCCCGCCAGCCCGTACCCGCGCAGCACCGCGAACAGCACCTCCACCAGCCGTCCGCCCGCCGCGCTCAACTCCGGGTCCGGGTCCGGCGCCTGGGGCAGCGCCGCGTACCGCCGCGGGAACTCGTCGGCGTACCCGGCGTACGCGGTGAGCAGCGCGGCCACCGCCGCCTCCCGGGAGCGGCCGAGCACGGCCGCCGCCAGCCGCTCGGTCAGGTCGTCGGTGGTCCGCACCGCGACCAGCCGGCGCAGTTCGGCGAGACCGCCCGAGACGTGCTTGTACAGCGAGGGGGTGGCCACCCCGGCCTTGGCGGCGACCGCGGCCAGGGTGAGCGCCTCGGCGCCCTGAGCATCGATCAGGTCGAGGGCGTGGTCCACCACGGCGGCGGTGGAGAGTCCGGCGCGGGGCATCAGGCGATCTTCCCGAGGAAGGCGAGCAGGGCGTCGGCGACGAGCTGCGGGTGCGAGGCCATCGGGTAGTGGCCGGCGTCCTCGATCATCACCTTGCGGCCCTTCAGCGCCGCGGCCTGCCGGTCGGCCAGCACCTCCGGCTTCGGGAAGTCGGGGTCCTTGGCGCCCATCAGCACCAGCCCGGGGGCGGTGACCTCCGCGCACCAGCCGATCGGCGCGGAGTTGCCGTGCAGGTACCCGGCCACCGCGGCCTTGCGGGCCGGCTCGCGCAGCATCGCGCCGAGCGAGGCCCGGTAGTCGTCGAAGTCCGCCGGGCGGGCGCCCTTCGGGTAGTAGAACTTCTGCATCGGGCTCCAGATGCCGGGGAAGGCGCCGATGACCGGCCCGGCGACCCCGAACAGAGCCTTCTGGAAGGCGTTCAGCGGCAGGTTCTCGACGAAGGCGTCGATCAGCACCACGCCGCCGGTGCGCTCCGGGGCGAGCGTGGCGGCGCGCACCACGGTGGCACCGGTGTACGAGCTGCCGACCAGCACGGCGCCGCGCAGGTCCAGGTGGGCGAGCAGGGCGACCAGGTCGTCGGCGATCGCGGCCGGGCTGTAGTCGGCGAAGCCGGTGGAGGTCTCGCCCATGCCGCGGAGGTCCATGGTGACCACCCGGTGGCCGGCCGCGCTCAGCAGCGGGGCGAGGAACCGGTAGACCCGGCGGGAGTCGAGCATGCCGGGGAGCAGGACCACCGGGACGCCGTCGCCCGGGGTGTCGTCGTAGGCGAGGGTGCCGCCGGTGACGTCGAGGTACTGGGTGGTGCCGAGGGTGCTGTTCATGGCGGGCCTCCTGGCTGGTCCGGGCTCTCCGGGGTTCGGCTGACTGCCGATAGCCATAAAGCTAAGGCTAATAGCCTTAGCCGTCAAGTCCTGGAGGTGGCGGAGGCCTGGAGGCCCGCCGGAACGGCGGTCGGCGGGTGCGGTCAGATGCCGTCCACCTTGAAGGGGTCGTGTTCGGCGATCAGCTTCTCCAGGCGGGCCTGGTCGACCCGGCTGGTGAGCGCCCCCTCGTCCTGGCGGTCGCGGATCACCTTGGCCAACGTGAACGCGGAGGTGATCTCGAAGAGCAGTCCGACGGCGAGGAACGCGCGCATCCAGGCGTTCACCGGCAGGTAGGCGATCCCGACGACGAGCGCGACGGTGGCGAGGACGAAGGAGGCGGCGGCCTGGAGGTAGAACGCCGCGGTGGTCCGGTGGGGCATCGGTGCGGTCATGGCACCAGGGTCGGGGCGCGGTCGGCCCGGGTCGTGAGCACGGATACTCAACTCCGCCGTCACGGTCCGTCATGCCGGCGGTGGGGGCTTCTGGTAAACCGTCACAAATCACCCATAGGTCGTCAGGAAAGTTTCACAGCCCCTCGGTAGGAGCTTGGAATCATGGGGTCCATAGGATTAACGTTTGATAACGCAGCGCGGTCGGCAACGCCGTAACCAAGCGGCACCGTGCGCCACGCCTAATCCAACCGGGCACGCCCTTCACCGGGCCGCCCAGGAGCCGGGGAACCACCTTCCACCGGGGTGAATCGGAACGGCCCTCGGGCCCGACCGTAGGAGACCTTCCACCTCCGAACCCGTCAGCTAACCCGGTCGGCGACAGGGAAGGAAGGAGCACGCCCCCGTGGCGTCGACCTACACCGAGAGCACCGGCACCCGGCTGCTCGACCACCCGGCCGAGCAGGACGCCGTCCGGCACCGCCTGCCCCGCCAGTCCCGCGCCGGAGCAGCCCCGCTGTTCGGCGCCGCCGCGATGACCGCCGCGCTCGGCGCCACCGGACTCGCCGCCGCCCCCGCGCAGGCCGCCGCCCCGGCACCCGCCGCACCCGCCGTGACCGCCGCTGACGAGGCGTCGGACGGCCTGCTGGCCGCCGACCCCGGGCTCGCCCTCGCCGCCCGCATCCAGCAGCAGGCCGACGGCCAGCGCACCGCGGCCGACGAGAGCGCCCGGGTCGCCGCCGCCCAGGAGGCCGAGGCCAAGCGGGCCGCCCAGCAGGCCGGGACGCACCGCGACGCCTACGCCCTCCCGCTCGCCGACTACCAGCTCACCGCACACTTCGCGCAGTCCGGCGACCACTGGGCGCTGCTGCACACCGGCCTCGACTTCACCGCCCGCACCGGCACCCCCGTCGCCGCCGTCGCCGCCGGCACCGTCACCTCGGCCGGCTGGTCCGGCGCCTACGGCTACCGCGTCATCCAGACCCTGCCCGACGGCACCGAGATCTGGTACTGCCACCTGTCGCAGATCGCCACCCCGTCCGGCCAGGTCACCGCCGGCACCGTCCTCGGCGCGGTCGGTGCCACCGGCAACGTCACCGGACCCCACCTCCACCTGGAGGTCCGCCCCGCCGCGGGCGCCCCGATCGACCCGCTCCCGTGGCTCACCGCCCACGGCCTCCAGCCGTAGGCACCGCCGCCTGACCGGCTATCCCTCCGGGTCCAGGCCCGGGAGCCCGTCCCGCTCGGCCTGGCCCGGGAGGTACTCCTCCGGCGCCAGGTCCGCGAACGCCTCCCGCTGGGCCGGACCCGGCACGTAGTCCTCCGGCGCCAGGTCCGGGTACTCCTCCAGCAGCAGGCGGGCCAGGCCCGGGACGGTCCACTCGCCGCACAGGTCGATCGCGGCCTCGGCCACCGCCGCCTCGAACCCCTCGAAGTCACCGGCGAGTTCGGCCGGCATCGGGAGCCCGCGGGCGGTCAGCTCGGCCAGGTTGCGGTACGAGCGGTGCATCAGGCCCTGCTCCAGCAGCCGCCGCGCCCCGTCGGTGGCCATCCCCACCACCCGGATCCGCTCCGGGCTCCACGCGTCGCCCGGCTCCAGGCCCGGCACCTGCTCGAACGCCGCCTGCCGCTCCTCCTGCGTGAACTCCCGGAAGCCGTCCAGCCACACCCGCACCGCGTCCAGGTCCCACTCCGGCACCCCGTCCGCCCGCAGCAGCAACGCGTACAGCCGCGGCCAGGTCACCAGGTCCGAGCGCCGCAGCAGCCCCGCCAGCAGCTCGCCCTGCCAGTCGGCCTCCTCGTGCAGCCGCTCCCACCGCTTGGCGTTCAGCCGCCGCGCCGTACGCTGACGGTCGATCAGCAGCCGCACCGCCGCGCCGTACGCCAACGGGTCGCCGTCCGGCTGGACGTACAGGTGCAGGCGCTCGTACAGCAGCTGCTCCACCATCGGTGAGGACAGCTCCGGGAACCCGTCGTGCAGCCGGGCCCCACCGAGCTCCAACAGCGTCAGGACGGCCCGCACCGCCCCCTCGTCCACCGGCGGCAGGCCCTCGCCCGCCGCCCAGTCGAGCAGGTCGGCGGTCCGGGTACGGGGCAGCAGCTGCAGGTCGTCGTCATCCACCCAGGTACGTTAACCGGTCCCCACCCCACCGCCGGGTAGGGTCGGGCGCCATGGAAACCGTCCGGCTGACCGGGCCCCGGCTCACCCTCCGCGAGTACCGGCACACCCCGGAGGAGGTCGCCGCGCTGCAGGCCGTGCACGGCGACCCGCGAGTCGTCCGCCACCTGGCCTTCGAAGCCCAGGACTTCGAGGGCTGCGCCGACCAGCTGGAGCTCTACCTCGACGAGGCCGAACGCGAGCCCCGCGAGCACTACCGCCTCGCCGTCGAGCACCTCTCCGGCGAGGTGATCGGCCAGGCCGCGCTCACCCGCGAAGGCGACCACGCGGCCCAACTCGGCGTCGCCCTGCGCCCCGACACCTGGGGCCACGGCTACGCCGCCGAGACCACCGCGCTGCTCTGCACCCTCGCCTTCGACCACCTCGCCCTGCACCGCCTCACCGCCCGCACCCACCCCGCCAACACCCCCGCCCAACGTGTCCTCACCCGCGCCGCCTTCCACTACGAGGGCCGCCTCCGCCACGACACCCACCGCTCCGGCACCTGGCACGACGCCCTCCAGTACTCCCTCCTCGCCCCGGAGTGGCAGGAGCTGCAGCGCAGGCAGGGGGGTTAACCCCACCTCGGATCCGGCAGCAGGCGTCATTCCGACCGGGCAGCCCGCTGCGGCACCTTGGAGGAGTAGCCAGTCACCCGATCCGAAGGGCCCGCTGATGTCCACCGCCTCGCACCCGGTCTCCGCTCCGAGCGTCTCGCGCAAGCCGGCCGTTGAATCGCGGCCGGGGTTCTGGCGGGCGCCGTTCTCCTCCTTCACGTTCCGCGAGTTCGGGTACACGTTGACCGGACTGCCGATGGCGATCCTCGGGTTCACGGTGGTGGTGACGCTGTTCTGCCTGGGGATCGGGACGGCGGTCACCATGCTGGGGCTGCCGGTGCTGGCGCTGCTGCTGGTGGCGGCCCGCGGGCTGGGCGCCGGGGAGCGGTACCGGGTCGGCAGCCTGCTCGGGCTGGAGCTGCCCGCGCCGCGGCCGGTGACGGTCCGTCGGGAGGGCGTGTGGGGCGCGATCACCGCGCGGCTCGGCGACGCCGCGGGGTGGAAGGCGGTGCTGCACCAGTTCGTGATGTTCCCGTGGGCGGTGTTCAGCTTCAGCGTCTCGCTGGTGTTCTTCACCGTCGGCTGGGCGCTCGTGCTGTTCCCCGCCTACCAGTGGGTCTTCGCGCGCTACACCGACTGGAACGGCTACCGGGTCGCCGACTGGACCGACAGCCACGGCGTGCACCACGTCTACGAGCTCACCTCGTTCTGGCAGATCGCCGCTGTCACCGTGGTCGGCCTGGTCCTGGTCTTCCTCACCCCGCACCTGATCCGCGGCCTGACCAACGTCAACCGCCTCGCCGCCCGCGCCCTGCTCGCCGGCCACTGACCACGCGCCGGGGCCGGGCCCAGCGCCCGGCCCCGTGCCGACCGCACGCACGAACATGCGCCGCCCAGGGCCCCGTGTTCGGATGGGACGGGCCGAAGCCCCTCCGCCGAAGGAGCCCGATGAGCGCCGCGCCCCCGACGCTGCGTCAGCGACCGGACCGCGAGGCGGTCCTGGTCACCTCCCGGCCGCTGGACGAGTACTGCGCCTACTTCGGCCTCACCCGCGCCGACCTCGCCGCCCTGCCCGGACCGGTCCTCGACTGTCCCGGCGGGGCGGCCGCGCTCGCCGCCGAAGCCCGCACCCTCGGCTGCGAGGTGATCGCCGCCGACCCCGCGTACGCCGCCGGCCCCGACCGCCTCGCCGCCCTCGCCGACGCCGGACGCGACCGGATGGCCGGCGCCATCCACCGCGACCCCCGCCGCCACCTGCCGCCCGGCCGCCACCACCCCGACAAGTACCTGCGCAGCTGGGACCGCGCCCGCCGGCTCTTCACCGCCGACGCCGCCGCCCACCCCGAGCGCTACATCGCGGCCGCGCTGCCCCGGCTCCCGTTCGCCGACCACACCTTCGCGCTCACCCTCAGCTCCTACCTGCTCTTCGCGTACCCGGCGCACTTCGCCCCCGCCGAGCAGCTGCGAGCCCTCCTCGAACTCACCCGCGTCACCGCCCCCACCGGCGAAGTCCGGGTCTACCCGCTGTTCGACGGGACCGGGCGCCCCTGCCCCCACCTCCCGGAACTGCGGGCCGCGCTGCGCCACCACGGCATCGCCGGCCGGGTCCTCACCACCAGCCCCCCGCACCGCACCCTCGTCCTGCGCCGCCGCTGACCACTCGCCGCGACCTGGCCGGGAAAGCACCGGAAAACGCACCGGAAAAGCAGGCGGCCCGTGGGCTGCTTCCTCGGGCCGGGGTCCCGCACGAGGGCGGGAGCGGCGGTCGAGGCACCGGGGATGTACCGGTGAGCCCACGGGCCGGGTGACTGCTTGGGTCTGCGCCTGAGCCGGAGGCCAGGCGGCCTCATCCTGCACAGGCAGGGGCGGCTCTAGCGAGCAGCCACCTCACGCATCCTGATGGAACTCAATTCAGGATCACCTCCTTTCAGTGTGCCGCCACCATAGGCACCGCCCTCCGCCGGAGGCAACGGATTATTCGCACAGAAAGGCCGAAGGCCCGGAGGCGATGCCTCCGGGCCTTCGTGCTACTGAGTAGCGGGGACAGGATTTGAACCTGCGACCTCTGGGTTATGAGCCCAGCGAGCTACCGAGCTGCTCCACCCCGCGTCGGTGAACCCAACAGTACGTGAGAGCCACGGGAAAAGGAAATCGGGTTTCACGGGGCGGGGTCGGGGGCCGGGCGGACCGGTTGGCGGGCGCGGCGGGTCTGGGCCCAGACGGCGAAGCAGACCAGAGTGGCGAAGGCGGGGACCATGACCAGGCCGTAGACCAGGAGGAAGCCGTCGGTGCCGAGGTCGGCGGCGGCGTTCCAGGCGCCGTGCAGGGACATCGCGAGGAGCAGGCCGACGGGGGCGGCGAGGCGGGCGAGCCAGCGGCGGCCGGTGGTGAGGGAGACGGCGAGGCCGAGTCCGGTCAGCGCGGTGAACAGGGGGTGGGCGAAGGGGGACAGCAGGGCGCGCAGCACGAAGGTGTGCACGGTGCCGTCGAAGTCGCGCAGGCTGGGGGTCTGGCCGAGGCCGATGGAGTCCAGCCGGGCCTGCTGGTCGGCGGTGAAGGCGCGGCCGAGGTAGAGCGCGTTCTCGGTGAAGGCGAAGCCGCAGGCGGTGACCCCGCCGAGGACCATCCCGGCGGCCAGGGTGCGCGGGTTGGCGCGGGAGCGGCGGCGGGGGGCGGGGCGCAGGTAGGGCGCGGTGCGGCCGCCGCGGTGCCAGAGCAGGCGGCGCAGGCGTCCGCAGGGGCGGGCCGCGTCGCAGCGGTGCCGGCGGCGCAGCGGGAGCAGCAACATGGCCAGCGCCGAGCCCTTGGCGACCTCCTCGATCAGCGGGGTCGCGAACTCCGCGCCGAGCGTCTCGCCGCGCGCGCCCTGGTGGGCGACCAGGAAGTCGCTGGCCCAGCCGTTCGCCATGATCGCCACGGTGGTCGCGGCGCACGCGCCCCAGGCGAGGCAGAACAGGGTGTGCCGGATCGGCACCCGCGCGGTCTGGTTCAGCCAGGCCAGCGAGCCCAGCACGAACGGCAGTGGCAGCAGTGCCAGTCCGAGTCCGACCAGCAGCCCCGTGGTACCGGTCTGCCGCTGCACCAGGTGCAGGATCAGCAGCCCGGACCCGGCCAGTGCCAGCGCCGCGAGCGCGGAGGAGAGCGCCGGCCGGCGCATCGGCAGCAGCCGCCGCAGCAGCCGGAGTGCCCGGGGCAGGACGGCCGCCGCACCGGAGACCGGGGCGGCGGCGTCGGCGGGGGCGGGGGAGTCGGTGCCGGGTGACGAGGTGGGCTGCCCGGGGATGCGCCCGCTCAGGACGGTGCGGCGCGGGCGGTGCGGGAGCAGCCGACCGGCCCGGCGGACCCCGGACGCGGGGTTCGGCCGGACACCGGCAGGGGTCGTCGGGTCGTCGGCGGCCATGGCGGCCGCGCCGACGGGCCCGCCGGGAATGGCGTTGCCGCTGGGCGGACTGCTCACCTGCAGAAGCGTAGGCGAAGGCCCCGTTCCGGCGGGAGGGGTCGGGACGAACCGTACCCACCCGGTGACGGTTGGTGATATGGGGTCAACTGCCGTGACCCCGGAGGTGGGTCAGCGGCGGCGGAACAGCAGGTCGTGCACGACGTGCCCCTTGGCCAGGCCGGTCCGCTCGAACTTGGTGACCGGGCGCCAGTCCGGCCGCGGCGCGTAGCCGGGGTGGCTGCCCTCGGGGTGCTCGGCGGGCTCCAGCCAGCCGGTGCCGTCGCCCTCGGGGTGGAGGTTCTCCAGTTCGGGTGAGTCCGACAGCACGGCCAGCATCTGCTCGGCGTACGGCTCCCAGTCGGTGGCGCAGTGCACCAGCGCGCCGGGGGCCAGGCGCGGCAGCACCAGGTCGAGGAAGGACTGCTGGATCAGCCGGCGCTTGTGGTGCTTGGGCTTCGGCCACGGGTCCGGGAAGTACACCCGCAGACCGGCCAGCGAGGCGTCGGGCAGCATGTCGCGGAGCAGGATCACCGCGTCGCCGGCCGCCAGGCGGACGTTGTCCGAGCCGTCGCGCTCCAGGAACTGCAGCAGGTTGCCGTGGCCGGGGGTGTGCACGTCGGCGGCGAGGATGCCCGCGGACGGGTCGGCGGCGGCCATCGCGGCGGTGGTGTCGCCCATCCCGAAGCCGATCTCCAGGGTCACCGGACGGCCGTCGAACATCGCGACCAGGTCCAGCGGCGTCCCGTCGATGGCGAAGCCGTACGCCTCCCAGCTGCGGTCCAGCGCACCGGCCTGGGCCTTGGTCATCCGGCCCCGGCGCGGCTGGAAGCTGCGGATCCGCTGCTCGCGGTGCTGGGCTTCGGTGGCCTTGTGCGGGTACATCGGCGCGGGGTACGCCGCCGGGGCGGCGGAGAGCCGGGCGGACGGGGTCAACTGGGAGCTGGGGGCGGTGGCAGTCACAATCGCACCAGTCTACGGGTCGGACTCCGGCCCCGGACCGGGTCGTGACAAGGCTTACAACCGGGCCGGGACCAGGTTCGCGGGCGGCCGCGCGGGGCCTCAGGCGAGTGCGGCGACCGCCCGCCGGGCGACCTCCCGGCCGATCGCCAGCGAGGCGGTCGCCGCGGGCGAGGGCGCGTTGAGGACGTGGACCACCCGGCGCGGGGAGCGCGGGTCGTCCGGGTCGAAGCCGGCGAAGGCGAAGTCGTCGAGCAGGGTGCCGTCCGCGGCGACGGCCTGGGCGCGGACGCCGGCCGCGGTGGGGACCAGGTCGGCCTCGGTGACGGCGGGCAGCAGGCGGCGGACGGCGGTGGTGAAGGCGCGCTTGGAGAGCGAGCGGTGGAGTTCGCCGATCTCGTAGCGCCAGTGCCGGCGGGCGATCCGCCAGGCGCCGGGGAAGCGGACCGTCTCCGCCAGGTCGCGCAGGCTGACGGTCCGCCAGTCGTAGCCCTCGCGGGCCAGCGCGGGCACCGCGTTGGGGCCGACGTGGACGTCGCCGTGGATGCCGCGGGTGAGGTGCACGCCGAGGAACGGGAACGCCGGGTCGGGCACCGGGTAGACCAGCCCGCGCACCAAGGTCCGCCGCTCGGGCGCCAGTTCGTAGTACTCGCCGCGGAACGGGACGATCCGCACGCCGGGGTCGTCGCCGGCCAGCCGGGCGATCCGGTCGCTGTGCAGTCCGGCGCAGTTCACCAGCACCGCGCAGCGCAGCTCGCCGCCGGAGGTCTGCACCGTCACCCCGTCCGCGCGCCGCGCGATGTCCAGCACCGAGGTGTTGAGGCGCAGTTCGGCGCCGCGTTCGGCGGCCAGCGCGGCGTAGCGGCGGGCCACCGCGGGGTAGTCGCAGATGCCGGTGGTGGCGAGGTGGAGTCCGGCGATGCCGGTGACCTCCGGTTCGTACGAGCGGATCCCGGCGGCGTCGAGTTCGTGCAGCGGGATGCCGTTGGCCCGGCCGCGTTCGGCGAGGGCGGCCAGGCGCGGGAGTTCGGCGGGGTCGGTGGCGACGATCAGCTTGCCGGTGACCTCGTACGGGATGCCCTGGTCGCGGCAGAACTCGACCATCTCGGCGGCGCCGCCGGTCGCGTAGCGGGCCTTGAGCGAACCGGGCCGGTAGTAGACGCCGCTGTGGATGACCCCGCTGTTGCGCCCGGTCTGGTGCGCGGCGAGCGCACCCTCCTTCTCCAGCACGGTCACCGACCGCCCGTGCCCGGCCCGGGTCAGTGCGTACGCCGTGGACAGCCCGACGATGCCACCGCCGACCACCAGCACCTCGACGTCGTGCTTCAACCCCGCACCCCGATCCTCCGCGACCCGACCCCCGCCCCGATGGTGCCACGGGCGGGTGGCGGGGGTACCGGGAAACGGTCAGGTGGAGGCCGTGAGCACCAGCCGTGCGCGTTCGGCGAGTTCCTTGACCCGCTGCTCGTTCTGGTAGGGCTCCAGGCGGCGCAGGAGCTCGACGACGTACTCGCGGCTGCGGTGGGAGGAGATCCGCCCGGCCACCTCGACGGCGCGCTCGCCCGCGGCCACCGCGGCGTCCAGGTCGCCCGCCTCGGCCTCGGCCATCGCGGAGACCACCAGCCGCAGGCCGTGCGAGCGGACGAAGCCCTCGGTCGGGCGGGCCAGCGCCTCGCGGGTGAACTGCCGGACCTTGGACGGGACTCCGAGGTCGCGGAAGCACTCGGCGGCGTCCGCGGCGAGCCGGTCGTAGGCGTAGAAGTCGATCCAGGTCGGGTCCTGGTCGCCGGGGCGGGCCCGGTCCAGGGCGGCCTCGGCGGCGGCCAGCGCGGTGCCGCAGGCGGCGGCGTTGCCGGCCTTGGCGTGCGCCCGGGCCTCCACCAGGTGGAAGAAGCTCATGGTGCGGGCGGTGGCCAGGCCCCGGTTGCGCTCCAGCGCGGCCTGCGCCAGGTCGACCGCCTCGTCCGGGAAGGACCGGTAGGACGCCTGCAGGCTCATCGAGGCCAGCACGTACCCGCCGAGCGGCACGTCGCCGGCCGCCCGGGCCAGCCGCAGGGCCTGGATGTAGTAGCGCTGGGCGGCCTCGTGCTGGCCGGTGTCGAACGCCATCCAGCCCGCCAGCCGGGTCAGTTCGGCGGTCGCACCGAACAGCGCCCGGCCGATCGCGTCGCTGTACGAGGCGAGCAGCAGCGGCGCGGCCTCCACCCGCAGGCACTCCGGCACCATCGAGGAACGCCAGTCCCCGCCGCCGTACTTGGAGTCCCAGCGGCGGGCCTCCTGGGCGGCCTCGCGGAGCTTGGCGGCGTCCGCGTGACCGACCCGGTAGCCGGACAGGTCGGGGACGGCCTCGCGGGCCACCGAGCCGTCGGCGGGGGTGATCAGCCAGCGGGAGACCGGGGTGGCGTACGCGGCCACCGAGAAGGTGCCGGCCAGGCTGTCGCTCCAGCGCCCGCCGCCGGGGCCGCGGCGCAGGTCCAGGTCGACCCGCCACAGCTCGGTGGCCGAGCGGACCGCCTCCGGCACCTCGCGCGGGAACTCCAGGCCGAGCTCCGGGGTCGGGTGCGAGTCGGCCAGGCCGATCTCCTCCAGCGGCACCGGCCGGCCCAGCTTGTTGCCGAGCGCGGTGGCGATCAGGTGCGGCACCGGGCGCTGCGGGACCATGCCCTTGGTCACCCAGCGGGCCACCGAGGTCTTGTCGTAACGAAGGGTCAGGCCGCGTTGCGCGCCCAGGTCGTTGACCCGGCGGGCAAGTCCGGCGTTGCTGATCTGGGCGAGCGCGAGGAGGGCGCCCAGCCGGTCGTTCGGCCCTCGTGAGCTGACGGTCATGGTGGCGGTGGCACCCCCTGGCGACGTCGTGCGCGGATGGCGGCGAGTGCGACGGCAGCAGCGCGCCACCGGACTGCTGCACCTAGCGTAGTCGTCCGCGTTCCGAGGGTTAAGAGGCCGCATTCCGGATGGCGGGAACGCGCACCCTGCACGGCGGGCGGCCGGATGCCCGCGCCGGGGTCCGCGGGCACCTGCCGGACGCGCGTGCTCCGGTCCCGTGCCCGCATGCGCCACCCGTGCTCCCTAGGCCGCAGCGGCAGGTCGGCGATTCGCTGGAGCCTGTGGATCGGCCCGCCGCCGAGGACCCGGCGGGCCGGGGGAAACGCTGCCTCAATCCCCGCGGGCAGCGGCGGGTCCGGGAGGGCATGCGGATGCCCTCCCGGACCGTGCGACGGCTTTCGGCCATCCGCGGCCGAGTGCGGACGTCCACGGACCGCCGCCCGAAGCCCACCGTCCGCGCCCGGAACGCGAGTTCCCGGCCGCGACGGGCGGCACCGCACGGCCCGGGCCCCGGAGGGGGGAGCCCGGTCCGGCAGCCCGTCCTGCCGGAAAGCCGGGCGCTCGATCGCCCCATCGGTGGCACGATGTCTCCTGACGGCGCGCCACACCGCGACGCCCGCACGGGCGTTCGGCGCGCGCTGCGGCACGTCAGGTGGAGGCGCGATGCGGTGGCTCACCGGCTGGAGCGGGCTGACCGCGGCCGACCCGGCCCTCGCTGCCGTCCGCCCCCTGGCCGCCACCCTGCTGTGGGGCGGCCCGAACCCGCTCTGGGCGGTCGGCGACTGGCGGCCCGACGAACTGCGCGTCGCCGTCCTGCGCCCCGGCGGTCCCGCCGCGGTCCGCGGCGGACTCGACCCGCACGACCCCGCCGACAACGCCGACCGCGACACCCCCGCCACCCTGCGCCTCGCCGTGGTCGGCCGCTGCGGCGCCACCGACCGGGAACTCGCCGACGGCATCGCCGCCGCCCGCGGCGGCGCGCTGCGCCACCTCACCCACTGGCCCGGCAGCTACACCGTGGTGCTGCGCGCCGGCACCCGCTCCACCGTGCTGCTCACCGACCTGGCCGGCGCCCAGCCCGTCTTCCACACCCCGTTCGCCGGCGGCACCGCGTACGCCACCGCCGCGCTCCCGCTCGCCGACCTGGTCGGCGCCCCCGTCGACGCCGCCCACCTGGCCGCCCGGCTGGCCACCCCCGAGACCCCGGAGACCCTCGGCGACCGCACCCCGTACCGGGGCGTCCGCCGGGTCCCGCCCGGCAGCGCGCTCGGCATCCGCGGCGGCCGCGCCGACCACACCTCCTACCTCGACGACCCCGCCGAACCGCGCGCCGAGGCCCCCGCGGTCCGCGAACTCACCCGCGCCCTGCTGGAAGCCGTCCGCTGCCGGGTCCGCGCCACCGCCCCCGCCGACCGGCCGCGGCTCGGCGTCGACCTCTCATACGGCACCTCGTCCGCCACCGTCGCCCTGCTCGCCGCCGCCGTCCCGCTGCCCGCGAGCCCGTCCGCGGACCGCACCGCCGCCGACCTCCCTACCCCGCGCAGCGGCGCGGTCAAGGGCTCCTGGACCCGCCGCCCCGACGACACCGCGGCCCCCGAGAGCCTCGCCGCCGTCACCCTCGGCGCCGCCGAAGGACTCGCCCTCGCCGTGCACGCCCCCCGGCTGCGGCACCTCGTCGTCCCCGACCGCCCGCCCTACGCCGGCCTCGGCGACCCGTCCGCGGCCGCGACGGAAGCCGGCTGGTACCCCGAGGCCGGACCGCTCACCGACGAACCCGGCCCGGCCCTGCTCGAAACGGCCCGGTACACCGCCGCCCACCGCGCCGGCGGCGCCGACCACCTCACCGGCCACGGCGCCCGCCAGGTCCTGGACGGCCACCCCGCCCGGCTCGCCGACCTGATCCGCTCCGGCCGCTCCCTCGACCTGCTGGCCCCCGTCGCCGCCCTGGCCGGCGCCGACCGCGCCACCGCCGGCGCCCTCACCGGCACCCTGCGCACCCCCGTCACCGTGCTGCGCGCCGCCCGCCGCCTCGCCCGGGCCCGCTACGCCGACGCCCTCGACGAACTCGCGCTGCGCCTGACGCTCCGTCACCCACCCGCCGAGCGCGCCACCGTCGGCGGCCACCTCGCCGCGGACCTCGCCTGGCACCTCCCCGGCCCCGCCGCCCACCTGCTCGCCGACGAACCGCTCGCCGCCCTCGCCCAGCACCTGCGCACCGCCGCCCGCGAACCCGCGCCCACCGAACCCCCCGGCGCCCGCCGCGCCCGCCTCGCCCTGCACCGGCACGCCGCCCACTTCCGCACCCTGGTGCACGCCACCGAGCAGCACGGGCAGCGGCTGCACGCGCCCTTCCTGGACAACCAGGTGGTCCGCGCCGCCCGCCTGCTCCCCGACGACGTGCGGCTGCACCCCGGTGCCCGGCACGCCCTGCTCGCCGCGGTGCTGGCCGGGACCGGCCGCGCCGACCTGCCCGCCGACTGGGGCCGCACCCCCGGCCCCGACCCGCACGCCCCCGCCCGCGCGGGCCTGCGCGCCGCCGCCCCGCAGCTCACCGAGCTGTTCGACCGGCCGCTGCTCGCGGACGCCGGACTGATCGACACCCCCGCCGTCCGCAAGGCCCTGGCGGCCGCCACCGACCCCGGCCACCGCCCCGCCCCGCCCGCCGTCCTGGCCGCCCTCGCCGACCTGGTCGCCACCGAACTCTGGCTCCGCCGCCTCGCCGCCCGCCGCCCCGGCTCCTCCTGGACCGGCCTCCCCACCCCCCGCCGCACCGCCCTTACCCCCTGAGGCCCCGTCACACCCATCGGCACCCACCGCGCGTGCTGCCCGCCGTCCGCGCAGTCCCGCCCGTTTGCCCTGCTCCCGCGCTTGTCTCCCCACGTAGAGCGTCGCGCGTGCTGCCCGCAGGGCTCCGCGCGTCCTCCCTTCGCCCCAGCCGGCGGCGGGTTACCGTCGCAACCCCGACCCCGGAGGACACCGGTGACCGAGATGCTTCCCGTGCGCAGTGATCCGCCCCCGCCCGGCGCAGCCGTCCTCGCGGCCTGCGACGGCTCCGACGCCTCGCTCTGGGCGCTCGACCGGGCGATGTCCGAGGCCGAGGCGTACCGCCTGCCGCTGCACGTGCTCGCGGTGGTCAACCCGTCGCCGACCGGCTACCCGCCGGGCATGGCGGAGCTGGTCCAGGAGAGCGTCGAGCGGCTGACCGAGTCGATGGCCGACGGCCTGCGCCGCGCGGTCGCCACCGTCCAGGCCGCCCGGCCGCGTCCGTACGGCGGCGAGCTCGGCCTGCACGTGGTGCTCGGCAACGTCATCGACGTGCTGCTGCAGGCCGCCACCGGCCGGCACACCCTGGTGCTGGGCACCCGCGGCAACGGCGGCTTCACGAGGCTGCTGCTCGGCTCGGTCTCCACCGCCGCCGTCCACCACGCGAGTTGCCCGGTGCTGGTGGTCCCGGCCCCCGCCGCGGCCACCTGACGGGCGGCTGAGCTGGAATGACTCCGGATCGTTGAGCGTTCACCTTCCTGTCGAAGGCCGCCCGGGCCGCGACCGAGGCCGCCCGGCCGCCGAGAACCACCGACAGGAGCCCGCCCACCCATGAAGGTCGAAATCTACTCGGACATCGCCTGCCCCTGGTGCTACGTCGGCAAGCGCCGGTTCGAGCAGGCGCTCGCCCGCTTCGAGGGCAAGGACGGCGTCGAGGTGGTCTTCCGCCCGTACCAGCTGGTCCCCGACGCGCCCGAGCAGGCCCGGCCGCACCGCGAGTGGCTCGCCGAGCGCTACGGCCCGCAGTCCGTCGCCATGGACGACCGGATCACCGAGCTCGGCCGGACCCTCGGTATCGACTACGACTTCGACGCCGCGCTGGAGGTCAACACCCTCACCGCGCACCGCCTGCTGCACCTCGCCGAGACCGAGTACGGCGCGACCGTCCAGGCGGAGCTCAAGGAGCGCCTGCTCAAGGCCCACTTCACCGACGGCCTGAACGTCGGCGACCCCGCCGTGCTCGCCGACCTGGCCGCCGAGGTCGGCGTCGACCGCGACCGCGCCGCCGCGTACCTCGCGGGCGGCGAGGGCGTCGCCGAGGTCCGCGCCCGGCTCGACGAGGCCCGGCAGCTCGGCATCTCCGCCGTCCCCACCTTCGTCTTCGAGGGCCAGTGGGCCGTGCAGGGCGGCCAGGAGGCCGAGACCTTCCTCCAGGTGCTGCGCCAGGTCGAGGCCGAGACCGCCAAGAAGATCACCCAGCTCGCCCCGGCCGGCGAGGCCTGCGCGGACGACAGCTGCGCGATCTGACGGTCCTCAGCAGGTGAGTCGGGCCTGCGCCCAGTCCGCGACGTCGATCACCTGGACGGTCCCCCGGGTCGGCGTGACGACCAGTCGGACGGTCCGCTGCCCGGTCAGCGCGACGTGCGCCCGGACCGGCTTGTCCCAGGGCCCGAGCTCGCCGGATGACCACAGCACCTGACCGCCGTCGCCCTGGACCGAGAAGACCACCCGGCCCAGCGTGACGTCGAGGTCGTCCAGCCCGGCGACGGCGTCGAAGGCCGTGCAGGAGCGGTTCAGGTCGATGGTCACCCGGGAGGGGATCGGCACCGCCAGCACGTGCGTGTAGTACGTGCCGCGCATCCACGCCCCGTCGCGCTGGGCCACCCGGCCGCCGCCGCGGATCGTCGGCTGCTCGGCCGACTCGCGGTGTCCGCGGTTCAACGGCAGGTCGTCCAGCCAGAACTGGCTGGGCGTCGGCGGCGGCTTCGGCGGGTCCGGGGTCGGGACGACCGGCGGCGTCGGCGTCGGCACGACCGGCGGGTCCGGCACCACCGGGCGCTCGACCACCGGCGGCGTCGGCGTCGGGGTGATCGCCCGCACCGGCGGACGGCTCGGCGTCGGGGACGGCGTGGGAGTGGGAGTGGGCGTCGGGGACGGCGTCGGGCTCGGCGAGGGCTCCGGCACCGAGGGCGACGGCGAGGGCGTCGGCGCCGGCGGGGCGGGCGACTCGGGCGCCGCCGACGGCGGCGGCGCGGCGACCGGCGGCTTGGGCGCCGGCGAACCGGTCAGCGCGAACGCCGCCACCGCCGCCGCGACCACCGCGATCGCCGCCGAGATCCCCGCCTTGGCCGCGGTCCCCAGCCCCTCCGCGGCCGCCGCCCCGGCGCCACCGCCGGACGATCCGGCCGCGCCGCCCGCCGACCCGGCCGCCGCCGCGGTACCCGCACCGCCGGTGGTCCCCGCCGCCGACGAACCCGCGACCGCCGCGCCGCCCGCCACCGCACCGGTCGCCGCCACCCCGGCGCCGACCGCGGCCGCCGCGGCGGAGAAGTACCCGGCACCGACCCAGAGCAGCGCTCCGCCGGGCAGCACCGCCCGCAGACCGTGGTTGATGTCGGCGAGCTCCAGGTACGCGGCGGTGCACCGGGTGCAGTCCTGGACGTGCCGCCCGACCTCCGCCGACGCGCGCTTGCGCAGCGAGCCGCGGGCGTAGGCGCCGAGCCGGTTGGCGTACCCGGCGCACGCGGTGTCCTGACTGCCCGACACATGGGCCTGCAGGAAGCCGGCGGCGAGCCGGTCACGCGCCCGGTGGGCCTGGACGGCCGTGGCGTTGGCGGTCTTGCCCAGCATCACCGCGACGGTCTTCGGCGACTCCCGTTCGACCTCGGTGTGCCAGAGCACCACCCGGTCGTCCTCCGGGAGTTCGGCGTACGCGCGCATCACCATGCGCTGGTCGGCCAGCGCCATCGCCCAGGCGTCGGCGCCCGGGTCGGCCAGGTCGAACTCGACGGTGGCGGCGGAGACTTCGGCGAAGGTGGAGAAGTCGTCCACCAGCTGCTCGCGCCGGTCGGAGCGGGCCCAGGCGGCCGCCACGTTGCGGACCGCGGTCAACAGGTAGGCGCGGACGGCGAACTCGGGTCCCTTGCCGGCCTTCAGCGCCTGCAGGGTACGGGCGAACACCTCGCCGGCCAGGTCCTCGGCGGTGAAGCTGTCCCGGCAACAGGTCCGCGCGTAGCGCCGGACGGCGTCGGCGTGCCGACGGTAGATCTCCTCGTAGGCGGCGTCGTCGCCGGCCCGCACCCGGGCCGTCAACTCGGCGTCGGAAGCCGGACGTTCACCGTCGACGGGATCGGCGGGGGCGGGAACGGTGACGCGCACCGGGCGGTCCTCTCCGACGAAGGCCTCCGGGGTCACCCCGCCGCGTCCGGCGGCGGCCTGGCCCGGGACCCGGCCGCTGAGCGACTCACGGGCCGGGCTGCCGCCCTGGTCCGGTACCTGGCCGGGCGTCTCCAGGCCGGATCCGAACTCCCCGGCGTCGAGCGGCTCTTCGGGGATCACCGGAGACCGTCCAGGGCCCGTCCGGCGCACGCCGCAGGCCGCCCCTCGGAGTCGACGGCGGTCACGGTGCGCAACGGGACAATGGCTCCAACCACGGGCAAAGAATGGCATAGCGGAGCCACCACCGGTAGCCGCCCCGGCCCCGACCCACTCTTCCGGGCCGCCGCTCGCGGACTTGTTCGGACCGTCCCTCGACAAGGCGTTCGGACCGTCACCCACCCGGCGTGCGAGACGCGGTGCCGCCGCCACCGCGTCCACACCGGCCGTCGTCCGGTCGAACCGAGCGCCCGTCAGACCGCCCGCAGGCCCTGCAGCAGGATCTGCAGCAGCCGGTTGCCGGCCGCCCCTTCCGCGACGCCGTCCTGCGCCGCCGGCACGGCAGTCGTCGCGTGCACCGGAACGGCCGCGGTGAGCACCAGCACCACGTCGGCCACCGTCACCCCCGGACGCAGCTCGCCGGCCGCCCCCGCCCGCGCCACCAGCGCCGCCAGCAGGTGCAGCAGCAGCCGCGGATCGGCGCTCTGCTCACCCTCGGCCTGCACCGACGCGACGTTCAGCGCCCGCAGTTCGGCGCCGCGCTGCTCCGGGACCCGACCGATCTCCTCGGCGTACCGGAACGCCTCCGGCGGCAGCAGCCGGCCCGCGCCGGACGCCACCGCCCGCTGCAGGAAGCCCGCCAGCGCGTCCCACGGACCGGTCAGGCCGCCGTACAGCGACTCCCGGGCCTGCGCGGTCAGCCAGGACACCTCCTCGGCGGCGATCCGCTGCACCAGCACCTCCTTGCTCGGGAAGCGCCGGTACACCGTGCCGACGCCGACCCCGGCCCGCCGGGCGACCTCCTCCATCGGAGCGCCGTAGCCGAGTTCACCGAACACCTCGCGGGCGGCCCGCAAGACGCTCTCCAGATTCCGCCGGGCGTCCACCCGCAGGCGCGAACCGGAACCCCGGCCGCCCTCCGCCGGACGCTCCGGGCGGGGAAAGGCGTACCGCTCCCGCTCACCCGGCCCGCGTTGCTCGGGCACCACGTCCACCGCGGTCCTTCCGAACGCCGTTACCGGCAAACGCCCCGCCACCTGATCCTGCTCCGACATGCCAACCTCCCCCGAGGCACCCCGTCCCGGGTACCCGAACGGTTACTGCGCCCCTGGCACGCGCTGCCGACACCGGCCATCGTCCGACGTCCGCGCACTACCCTTCCCCGGATGGCTGCCGGGCAGTCCGCGCCGATGCCACCAGGCCCCAGGCATGGACCGGCACCATCGGCGGTCCGAAGCACAATCCGACCATAGTTCAAGGAAGTTCGCCGCAGAAGTGGACCCTCCACCGGAACGGTTCGGACCGATCCCGCCCGGAGTGTGGACAAGAACCCGTCCGGGGGTGCGTCATAGGGGGAACGTGAAGCGGGTCACAGCCCGAGGCCGGCCGGAGGTGCCCCATTCGAGTCCTGATCATCGGCGGCGGCTGCGCCGGACTGACCGCCGCCCTACGCCTGCAACACCTGCTGCGCGCACAGTTGAGGGACGAGCAGGTCGAGATCACGGTGGTCGAACCGCAGCCGTACCTCACCTTCCAGCCGCTGCTGGCCGAGGTCGCGGCCGGCTCCATCGACCCCCGCCACGTGGTGGTCCCGCTGCGCACCGCGCTGCCCGACTGCCGGGTGCTCACCGCCCGGGTCACCAAGATCGACCACGCCACCCGCCGCGCCTGGGTGGACGCCGCCCCGCGCGGCGAACTCCGGCTGCCCACCGAACTCCCGTACGACATCCTGGTGATGGCCCCCGGCTCGGTCTCCCGCACGGCCCCCGTCCCCGGCCTCGCGGAGCACGGCATGGGCTTCGCCACCGTCGGCGAGGCGGTCGCCCTGCGCAACCACGTCCTCGAACAGCTCGACCTCGCCTCCTCCACCCGCGACCCCGAACTCCGCCACGCGGCGCTCACCTTCGTCTTCGTCGGAGCCGGCTACGCGGGCGTCGGCGCCCTCGCCGAACTCGAGGACATGGCCCGCTACGCCGCCAAGGGCTACCACAACCTCGCGCCCGAGGACCTGCGCTGGATCCTGGTCGAGGCCACCGACCGGATCCTCACCGAGGAGACCCCCGAACTCGCCGCCCACACCCTGGCCGAACTGCGCGAACGCAACATCGACGTCCGGCTCGGCACCACCCTGGAATCCGCTGCCGACCGGCTGATGGTGCTCTCCGACGGCAGTCGCTTCGCCGCCCGCACCCTGGTCTGGACGGCCGGCATCCGCCCCGCGCCGGTGCTCTCCCTCACCGACCTCCCGCTCGACGCCGCCGGCCGGATCCGCTGCCTGCCCACCCTGCGCATCGCCGGCCCCGACGGCACCCCCCTGCCCGACGCCTGGGCCGCCGGCGACTGCGCCGCCGTCCCCGACCAACACGGCGAACCCTGCACCCCCAACGCCCAACACGCCCTCGCCCAAGCCAAGTTGCTCGCCGAGAACCTGGCCGCCGAGCTGGCCGGCCACCCGCTGGCCGGTTATCGTCCCGACCGCCCGGCCTGTTCGACCTCGCTCGGCCTGCGCCGCGCGGTGGCCCACACCCGCCGCGGCACCAGGCTCACCGGCCGCCGCGCCTGGTGGCTGCACCGGGCCCGGCAACTCCGGCGCCTGCCCAGTGCCGACCGCCGGGTCCGGGTGCTGATGGACTGGCTGTTCGGCGGACTCTTCCACCGCGAGGTGGTCTCGATCGGCGCCATCGAGCATCCGCGCGCCGAGTTCGAGTCCGGCTTCGAGTCCGACCTCACCGGCGGACCCGGCACCTGATCCGCCGATCCCCACGCGCACGTGCTGGCAGGTGAGGCGCGCCCCCGGCGTGCGCCCCCGAAACGCGCCGTTCCGGGGGCTCGACTTCCGGAATCACACCGGAGCCTGACAGGATCGACCCCACCGGACCATCACGGCGTGTACCACACCGCGCACACATCGTGATGATCACACCGCATCCCGTCTCACCGAGGACCACCCCCACCCGTACCGAGGAAGCGGCCGACGTTGAACCTCATGCGCTGGAGCGCCCGGCTCGCCGGAGCCGCATGGCGGACCGCTCCCACCACCGCGGACGAACCCGTCACGGTCCCCGGCCAGCGCGACCCCGGCACCCCCGCCGCCGAACCCCGTGACCCCGACCTCCGCTACGACCTCCGCGACGTCGTCCGCCGGCTGCCCGCCCCGATCGCCCTCACCCACGGCCCGCAGCACCTGCTCGGCTACGCCAACCAGGCCTACCGCGAGTTGTTCGGCGCCCGCACCACCGGCCGCCCCGCGGCCGAAGCGCTCCCCGAACTCACCGCCCTCGGCGTGCTCCCGCTGCTCGACCAGGTCCTGCGCAGCGGCCGCCCGCGCAGCGTGAAGTCCCGCTGCATCCTCGGCCTCGGAGGCAACCGGTACTACAACATCGCCTGCGTCCCGCTCGGCCCCGACGAACACGCCGCCGCCACCGGCGTCCTCATCTTCGCCACCGAGGTCACCGACCAGGTCCAGGCCGCCGGCCGCCTCCGCGAAGCCGAACGCCGCCAACGCGAAGCCGCCGTCACCCTCCAGCACAGCCTGCTCCCGCAGAAACTCGAACAGCCTGCCGACCTCCGCGTCGCCGCCACCTACCAACCCGGCGGCACCGACGCCGCCGTCGGCGGCGACTGGTACGACGTCATCGGCCTCGGCGGCGGCCGCACCGCCCTCGTCATCGGCGACGTGATGGGCCGCGGCCTGCGCGCCGCCGCCGTCATGGGCCAGCTCCGCACCGCCGTCCGCGCCTACGCCCGCCTCGACCTCCCCCCGCACGAGGTGATGACCCTCCTCGACGGCCTCGCCATGGAGATCGACGCCAACCAGATCGCCACCTGCACCTACGCCGTCTGGGACCCCGCCACCACCACCCTCGTCTACGCCTCCGCCGGCCACCTCCCCCTCCTCCTGCGCAGCCCCGACGGCACCGTCCTGCGCGGCGAGGAACAGAACGGCCCACCCCTCGGCACCGGCGGCGCCGGCCACCTGTCCCACACCCTCCGCCTCCTCCCCGGCACCACCGGCGTCCTCTACACCGACGGCCTGGTCGAACGCCGCGAGGAGGACATCGACCAGGGCCTCGACCTCCTCGCCCACACCCTCACCGGCCCCGTCGGCACCCCCGACACCGTCTGCGCCCGCCTCCTGCGCGCCCTCGGCGTCTCCGCCGAGCACGACGACGACGTCGCGGTACTGGTCTTCCAGGTGCCACTTGAACCCGGGCCCACAGGTGTGTAAAGTTCTTCGAGTTGCCCGACAGGGAGCACCGGACACGTGTCGACGTGGACGGTCCCGGGGTGGCCAATCCCTGAGAACCACCAGCTGATCCGTACCGGGTCGCGTCTTTTCGCGTCTCCGTTCGTATTTGCTGCGCGCTTTTTCGGAGATTGCGGCCGATTCGCTTTTCGGAGCGGGGATCGGCTAGAGTTTGAAACGTCGGACGGGCCGTCAGGTCGCAGAAGACGAAAGCGAGTCGGGAAAGAGCACAAGCTCGGATCTGATAAGCTGGGAACACGAAAGAACGAAGCGCCCGGAGGGTCGGTCGGAAGGCCGCCTGAAGGAAGTGTCCGTTCCTTGAGAACTCAACAGCG